>NZ_CP062805.1:0-300000 GCF_008801925.2 Cupriavidus basilensis
ATGAGATATCGCTTCGACGGGCTTCCTATTGCCCGAAGAACAACAACGTGTGGCGGTGCGCCGCACTCTCCGGCCCCTGTCGAAAGCCACGGTTCGCAAGCCAAGCCAGCCAGGTGCGATGCCGGCCGGCTGCCGGAGCGGATTCTCAGAGCGATCGCGTTGGTCTACGAGTCCGATGGGCTCCGCGCTTTGCACATCACCAATCGCCAAGTCTTGGCAACGCTCATCCGCTTCGCCCTGAACCAGAAGGATCCCACCTCGCTCGCCTTCATAAAGAAGGCAACGATTGCGCAGCACCTCGCGATTAGCGAGGCCACTGTCTATCGGGCGCTTGGCGCACTTGAAGACGCCGGGCTTATTGAGCGTGAAAGGCAGCAACGCACGAGGACGCAACTCGAGGTTGTCGGGCGCATCGGGTTCACCGCAAAGTTGCTACAGTGCATCGGGATCGCTAGCCGGGAGCTTGGGCACCCAGAACCTCGAACGGGCTCCGATGAGTCGCGGTCCAGCTCCGCATGTCTCGCACCGGTGAGTGGCGTAAACAACCCCAACCAGTCTTCTACGAAGAAACATTCGGGGCCGAGAGAGTTTGTGCAAATTGATGATCGGGCCGTGCCCATTGATCTAGCGCCTCTCGTGCGTGACCAAGAGCTGACGACGTCCGCCCTCTTCCTTTTGATGCGGCTCGCGAGGGAGGCCGGCCACCGACTGTCGGACGTTGTTTCGGCAGCGGGTCACTTTCTTGGTCCACTCCGGGGACGAGAGCTGTTCGCCTACCTCAAGTCTCTCCTCGGAAGGCCCATAGACTATAGGCATGTCGTCCAAACTCGGAAGGCCCAAGAAGACGAGAGGCGCGCAACCGCCGCGCAGGCGGCACAAGACCGGCTGGAGGTTGCCCAACTCATTGAGCGATACCGTGGGCGACGGGTGTCTGCACCCGACGGTCGGATCTATGAGGTCGACTCGGCGTCGATTGTGATCACCGAGGCCAACGGTCGCCGTAATTCATTAGGGCATGAGCAAGCGCGTGCCTGGCTGATCGAGATGGACAGAGCTGCGACTGGGCTCTCGCGTGCCCTAGCCCAGCCGTCGTCAGCGAAACGGTCATCGTCGGCCATGGCACAGGCCGCTATTGAGCAAGTTCGCGGCATCCTCGGTGGCAGACCTCCTTCCAACATGTTCAGTCGGCCTGCTTAATGAGGGCATCGGCGTTGCGCATTTGGTGGGCCGGGTGGGATTTGAACCCACGGTGTCCTCTCGGAGGCGGATTATGAGTCCGCTGCCTGCAACCAGCACGGCGTCCGGCCCTGAGTATTGCGCACCTGCACTTCCAGGTGCGGCGATTGTATGCGTGCAGCCGAGGTTGGTGGGGGCCGGCCCGCAATAGAGCGGACGCCGCCGTGGCCTAATTTGTCACGCGATACCGCTTGATGCCGGTGAGCGCGGTCCACGCTGCGCGGCGTTAGGCCGGCTTTCCGTCACTAAAGAACGTTGTCCTGACTATTCGCACGGCTGCGGGCAGCCTTCCTCAGCTCACCGGCCACAAATGAACAGAATGAAGTGGCAATATTTGGTCGCTCCATAATGTTCTTTGCGTTTATGTCCGCAGGTTTGAGACCTTGACGCTCGATCGTTCGCGTCCCAATCGTCTTCGTCGTGACGAACTTACGGACTAGGTCTTCACGGGTCGTCATCTCGGCGCTCTCAAAATAGTCTCGAGCCGCGCGGACTTCCTCCAGCCTGCGACGCTCTGCGGCGGCGTCTGCCGCTGCAACGCTCGCCGCGACCGCGGTCTGCGCAGCAGACTTCGATTCGACTTCCTCCTTAGCCTTGTCTGCGAGCTTGGCTTGAACTCTCTCAACTTCCTTGTCTGCTTCGGAAACGCGATAGTCGTTTGCGATTGCATCCAACAAATAGCCTGATGCTCGCTTGACCTTGTCACCGGAACGGATACGCCATCGAACGTATTCGATAGCCTGCTGAATCCTCTCATCCGTCCAGACGCTGCGGTTATCCGCGATTCGCTCGAACTGAGAGTCAGTCAGTGCAAACTCCTTCTCCAATGCCTGGAAGAGCGCCACCGAATTAAGCATGGCCGCTTTGGACGCCAGGGCGGCATCCTTTCGCTTCATCTGGAAACGAATCTGGTCTTTCTTCCTAGACCGGGGTGTCCCCGCACGGGTCTCATAGGACAGTTCAATGTCGGAAAGCTCGTTGATTTGGCTTACTGCTTTGTCAAGGTAGTCACGCTTGAAGTACTTGAACTCCGCGTTATTGGCCCATGACTTGCCCGGTAGATTCCGCACAACATCGAGGGGCAACCAGTCCGTCCGCTCGTCCGATACGTTGGGCAGGATGTGGTCATAGATGGCGCGAGCGTAGATGAGCGTGAACTTCGACGTGACCAGAAGGCTCGTCCAATACGAATTCTCCGGGTCTTTGATGAGCCGTTGAAGCTCTACAGGGACACGGAATCGAATCCGTCCGTCCCTCACACTGACCCGACCGATCAATTCGAGCCAGTCGCCCTCTTCGTCTGAGACCCGCACGGTATCGACATCAGGATTGCGGGCATCGCTGTCAGTCTCGTCGCCGTCATGTGCCGCACCGGGGCTTTCAAGGAGACGGCCGCTCGCGTCCACCGACACAACGGGTGCGCTGGTCACTTCGAGCATCGACGACTTCACGCTGCGAATAACGCTCGAAAAGTGTTTCCTGTTCTTGCTGTCATAGCGCATCAGCCATTTGAAAAAGCTTAGCGAGACTTCGTAGCCTTCCTTGACCTCGGGTTCCTGCGCCACGATAAAGTACGCAGCGTCGACAAACCGGCGAGCGGACATCCCCAGTCCGACAATGCGAGCGAAGACCTTGTTTTTGTGGTAGCCAATATCCTTGTCGGTGGCGACCTCATGTATGGCTGTCTGTGCGGGCGCCATCTCGACGAATAAGTCGAGCGCGTACTGTAGTGGTGTCACCCGCTTTGCTACGCTGCTTGCCATGCCGGGATTCCTGAGAGGGCAGCTTGTTTACGTTATGAATTGCACGAGACTTTAGTCAGGTGATGGTGAGATGTCAATGTGGACTCATCTCACCTGGAATAGGTGCCTCGTGTCGGCCGAGGTACATGATCTCTCACCTTGGTACACAATCTCTCACCTCACGATCGTCGGCTGGTTGAAATTGCTTTTATAAAACAAGCGTATACGAGAGATGTCCACAGGAGTGAATCAAAATCTCTCACCTGAACTACCTATCTGGTCTCTTTTCTCACCTTCGGCTCCGCGATCTCTCCCTTTAGACGTATACAACTACCACCTGAGGGAACAAAGTTTCTCACCTTGCGGTAGGCGTATCCCTCACTTTTGGCTGATAAGTTTTTGATTTTTATGAGGATCACCCTGCTCTGTTTGTAGGTTTGTTGGTTTTTCTTTGTTTACAACACAAACAAACAAACAAACAGACGCCAGTCAAAATTCGGTCGCCATGGGTGGGAGCTGCAGGTGACTGAGTCCCACGCGAGATCCATTGAAGGTGAGAGATTTTGTGCCGCAGCTGTTCGGGCGCTGAAGTCAAGGTGTTATCCGAAGGTGAGAGATTTTGTAACCTGCGATCGCACTTGAGTTTTTGAACAGCGATGAAGCCTTCAAAAGGTGAGAGATTTTGTACCTAGGCTCGTTTTGAGAGTTCGCTGGTGGTCTGCTTGTGGCCACCTCAGCGCGCGTAGGCTTCTTGATTGGCTTGGCAGAGCACAAAATCTCTCACTTTTACAGCCCCCTGGTTCTAGGAAGTGGCTTCTAACTCTGCGGACCAGTCGATCGGGTGAGAGATTTTGTTCGGAGTTCTGTTGATGCTGTGCGTAGGCGTCGCGTGGCTTACAAAAACTCTCACCTTAGGTTTCATCTTGAGCTTTGAAGTGTGGATCGAACAGCACATCGCTGGCGATGGATGCGGGATTGGGTGAGAGATTTTGTACCAAAGAACACGGCTAAGGTGAGAGGTGAGAGGACTTGGCTCTCACCTTTTATGGCTCCTTGGCGACTTCCAAAAGTTCTTTGAGTCGTTTGCGCCACCTCTTCCCATATCTTCCGAAAACGTTGTAAATCAAAGGCTTGTAGCTTAGTTTCGTAAACTTTAGTGATTTCGCTGTGTCGCGGATTACACAAAATATGCGGACGCGTTTGCTCAATTGCTGTATTCTGCGCTTGTCCAAATTTCGGAAAAAGAGCTGCGATGGCGAATATCAGTCAACCGATGCCCATAGACCCGACGGTCACCCTAGCTGAGATTAGCGATTTTGCAGATGTGGTGACCGACTACGCAGTCGAGTTACGTGACCAGATTCTTGCGCCGCGGCCACGTAAGACGGCACCGATGTTTAGTACTTCAGAAATTGCAGAGCTGTGTGGTTTGAGCCGTCAGCAGGTCTTGCACATGGCGAAGAATAGCGACGGTGTGCTGCCTGAAGGGCAGACCGTTGGTCGCGGCCGAACGTTTACTTTGGCTGAGGCAAGAAATTGGGTCCAACAAGTATCGGACATCTACCAGACCCCGCTGGTTGCTGGACCTAGCGATTTCGAAGGCAAGATTATTATCACTTCGCAATTGAAGGGTGGGTCCGCAAAAACGACTACGACTATGTGCTTAGCGCAAGGCCTTAGCTTGCGTGGCCGTAAGGTGCTGGTCGTCGATTTGGACCCCCAGGCGTCCCTTTCTGAGTTGTGCGGCTTGTACGCGGAGAAGGAGGTATTCGCCGATGACTCAATTCTGCCTTTCATTTACAACCAGGATGTCGAAGGTGGCTTGGAAGCGAAGTTGCAATCGACATACTGGGATGGCCTGGACGTTATTCCGGCTCACACGGAACTAGTGGGTGCGGAGTACCACCTCCCTGCTATGCAGATGAAGGTGCCAGGATTCAAATTCTGGCAGGTACTCCGTGATGGTCTCCAGCCACTGCGAAAGAAGTATGACTACATTATTCTGGATACTTCGCCGTCGCTGTCCTACCTCAACTTGAACGCATTGATGGCGGCCGATGCCATGGTCATGCCCATGGTGCCGGAAAACCTGGACTTCTTTAGCTCCTTGTCGTTCTGGCGACTCTTTTCGGATGTCGCAAAGTCATTCATGAGATTCGAAGCCGATAAGAAGTACGACTTCGTGTCAGTGCTCTTGACGCGAGTTAACTATGGGCCCACATCGGCAGCTCCTGTGGTGCGAACTTGGGCTCAAGGTGCATATCGGCATTGGCTCGCCCCTTTTGAAGTGCCTGCCAGCTCAGTGATGAGCTCCGGCGCACTGGCATTTACCACGGTGTTTGACATCAGCAGCTCACACAGCCAAGCCAAGTCGCTTCAGCGTGTTCGGCAGCCGCTGGTGGATTACTGCCGTTGGGTTGACGACATGTTTGTGAAACAGTGGAGGCCTGCACAATGAGCAACATTCGCGAACAAATGCTCGCCAAGACGGCGAACATCCGCTCAACGGCGGACCGTAAGCCGGATGCCACTCGTCGAGCAAATCGGACTGAGACAGCGCCAGGTATGGCGGGCGCATTGGCTGCCGCGCAATTGAGGGTTCAAGAGTTAGAGGCGACGGGGTTGCCTTCGGAACTGCCGGTTGCGGATATTGTTCCCAACCCCTGGCAGCCGCGGCGCACCTTCAATGAACTCAAGCTGACAGAGCTTGCTGAATCGATTCGCGAGGTTGGGTTACTGCAGCCTATCGTAGTACGTCGCGTTGAGCCAGGTTTCCAACTTGTGGCCGGTGAGCGCCGGTGGCGTGCACATAAGATGTTGGGGCTCGAGAACATCAAGGCTGTCGTCGTCGACTGCAGCGACGCGGACATGATTGTGTTGGCCTTGGTCGAAAACATCGGCCGAGACGACCTTTCCGACTACGAGATCGCCTTGTCTATTCAACGTTCGGAAAAGGAGTTCCCGAACCGTACACGACTTGCGGAGGCGGTAGGCTTGTCCAGGCGAGGGCTTTACAAGTTCATGGCTTTCTATGATTTGCCCGATTTCGTGAAGCATGACTTGGACCTGCAGCCAAGTCTTCTTGGGAGTAACGCCGCAGATGCACTGGCGTCTTGCCTGAAGAAACACGGAGAGGCGGGTGTGTCGGCAACTAGAGAACTATGGACCGATGTCGTCGGGGGCCATCTTGATCAGGGCAAGCTCGCCGCGGCCGTAACCGCATTGGCTACTAAAAAAGTGTCGGGCTCAGCGGCTCGCGAGCGCTCCATCGAAAAGTTCTTTGCTGGTCAGAACCACGCGGGCAGCATCACAAAGGATATAAAGAACTTTACAGTAAAAATCAAAACCGGAGTTCTATCCGACTCCCAGGAGACGCGGATTCGCCAGTTCATCAGCGAACTATTCAGTGGCACTCCAAATTGATGCGCAGTTTAGTCACATCAGAAGCCCGCCAATGGCGGGTTTTTTTACGGCTTAAGTGTGCCTAAAAGGCCGACTCAGAGCGAGGGTGCCTACGGCCGCCAGAACTGTGCTTCTAGGCATAATCGGCGGTGGCGCGAGGTGTGCCTATTAGGCACAACTTGTATCGCGTGACTTCAGTTGCTGAGATATTTCGTCACTTCGTCTGTGCCGCGTGCGCGCTCTGCCTGGACGTGGATGAAGTCGTCTGTTGGGAGCGTATATGAGGAGGCGCTGCAGGACGTCAATGGGCATCAGCTTTGCGGCTGGCTGCGTGGGAAAGGTGACAGACGAATGGAACCTACAAGCGCGCCGCGCCACACGCTTGCCGGGCAAGTCGGTACTCTGGTCGTCAACCCCGTTTGAACCTAACAAGTACTGTCCGGCGAAAAGCCGTTACCGGCCAGTGTGTTTGTCGTCTCAGTCGGGCTGAAATGCTTACCCGTGGGCCCATGGCGTGTCCGAAATCCCTACAGGGGATAGAAGCGCGAACGAACTCAATGATGAGTTGAAGTCGTAACCCGGCCGTCCCAACGCAACAGAATGGCGTCCACTACCGTGTTAGAGGAAAGGTATCTCTTTAAGTTACCCAATTCCCAGAGGACGGTGGGTCCGCCTGAGGTTGTGGCACGCGCAACCGTGGACGCGTCCCAGTCTGCTGACGGCGCCGCTAGAGCCGGGCCCACTCGCCCTCGACCGCAGCCTACCGTCGGTGTGTCTAATAGGCGCACTCCTGGCGCCGTTCGCTGAGCGCGCCTATTAGGCACAGTGAGGGCCCACCTTCCCATTGTTCGAATGACAAGGTCATCTGGAGGCCGAGACGAGCTCCGCTCCCGCAGCCTAACAATGGTGTATAGGCTAGTCATCCTGTGGTTATGCCCGTTGTGACGGCGCCAAGAACGTGTGCCTATTAGGCACACTCCGGAACCTCCGTCCTCTTGTGCGCAAGCCGCACTGTGCGTAGCTATGCTTAGCGGCACACGACGTCGCAACCGGACAGACGGTGATTTTGCGTTTGTAAAAGTCTCGAAACACTACAATTTGGTGACCTTACAAGAAGCTACCCGCCGCGACCCACAATCTTGGTGTTCTTGCCGCAGTGAGAAAGGGCCACGAAGGCCGGATATAGAAGCATGAGGATGCTCCTCACTGCCATCGCAGATCTCGACGCCGGAACAGACAACCGCGCGGTCGGCGGGCTTGTCGGCTGAGGGCGGCCTCGCTGCAACTTTGGCCACGGTGCAGGGCCAAGACGCCGGACAGGCTACGCGCCCAATGCTAAAGGAGCTCACACGCCTCGCCAGTCATCGCATTCGACTCTGGTGCGAAAACTCGGCCGTTGCCGGTTTGGCGCCATGCGCGCTAGGTCGGATGGGCCGGTGCCAAGTATCCCGTCGCTTATGAAGCCGTGGGCCTCTGCTGAATCCCACCTGTCGGATGACGGACATTTGTCTTAGTGGGGAGGAAGTGTGCTGCAGCTGGGGCACGTTCCCAATGAGATCATTCTGGTGAACCGCGGCGCAGTAGCCGGCTGGTACCCCGCTGGCCTCTAGCTTGATTACCGGCTCGTGTAACAACTAGAGCGTTTTGGTCAGCCCGACCCTACGCGGGTTGGCTCGTCCCTGTTGACGCTATGGCAGCGATCATCCTGTTCGCTTGGGATTGCACTCTTCCCTTGTTGTCACGTATGGCTCTCAAAAAGCTTGGCGATTTCATGTAAGGTGCGCTTTCTCTCCGAGGGCACATACAGCGAAGTCGTTTGCAATGAGGCATGGTCCAGCAGCCTTTGAAGGACATCTGTCGGGACATCATTGGCTACCGCATGGGTGGCGAGGAAGGTGTTCCGCAATGGATGGGGCGTAGCAGCTGCCGCTCCACCTGATGAAGAAGTAACGTCGTATCCCCTGCGATGCGCTGCAACGCCCGTTGACAGCATTCGGTAGAGCCCATCCGGGGAAAACCATGGCCCCGTCAGTGCTGGTATCTCCGCGCTTAGCTTAATGTGGATTGACTGTGCTGCGGGCGTAGAAGGCATTCACCACAGGGGAGAGCAGGGAGAGCTCCTGGTCTCCCGGATTCTCAAAATAACGTACGCCATCAACCCAACCCGCTCGCAATGCGTCAATGACGCGCGTGGGCAGGCGCACCGTGCGCCATTTGCTTCGCTTGCCGAGGAGTGCCCTGCCATAGCCAAGGATACCGTCTCGCCTCGCGAGGGCTTCCCACGACTCTCCAGACAACGCCTTGTCGACTGCAAAGGGGATCTCGCGCCGTGCTGCAACTGGCTCTTTCGCTGTCAGCCAGGGGTTGCCGCCCCAAATAGCGCACGCCGGCCAACCAGAAACAAATCCGCGCGCACCGCATAGCGCTGGGATTCCCCCTTTAGCGGTCCGGCGAACGGGCGTCAGCACGCTGCAGTTAGCGAAGTCTTGGGGCCGATCCAGAGCGCATCCGGCTGCGCTAGGAAATTCTTGTAGCGATCGCAATCGTCGGCGCCCACGTAACCCCATTGATATATTCTCGCCCCGCTGGAAATGAGAATGGCTGGATCCGTCGGCGACGACCTGTGAGGTTCACGACCGCTCGCGATGCTTTGTAAGTTGCGCTTCCTCTCCCCAGCGGACAGGCAGCGAACTCGTCTGCAGCGATGCCTGGCCAAGCAGCCTTTGGACGACGTCGGGCGGGATATCGTTGGCCACTGCCTGAATGGCGAAGGTGGGTCGCAGCGCATTGGGTGCGGCCCTGCGCAGCAAACGGCGCTCGGCCTCGTCAAGCGGCAGGGTACTGTCTACCGCGAGGCGAAGCAGCGTCGTTGTCAGCATCCGATAGAGTCCGTCCGGCAAGAACCCCTGGCCATGCCGCTGGCATCGGCAGCCTTCCAAGTGCCAAGTAATCGGCCGAACGCATGGCATGCCAACGCAGGTGGTGGAACCGGGCAGGGGATGCACGCGCGGCTATTCCCCTATAGCAGCTTTGATGTAGTGCCAGATTCGTACTAGCTGACGGTCGAACCGATCGCCGCACACGCAGCCCCGCCGCACGTTCGGAGGATGGGCCGCAGCACCCCTCCTGCCAGTGAAAAGCTGCCGGGGGGGCATGGCGGACTAGGATGCAGCAAGCGACCGGTTGGCGCCTCCCTACATTAGGCCGGTCAGGCCGGCAATGCCGCGTAACCCATACAAAGTGTACACTCACTTTCCAAAATTCGGATAATGATAAGCCAAGTGACAAGGCAGGCCGAGGTCTACGAGCACTCCAGTCGGGATTGTCGGCCAGTAGACTTCTGTGAGCTGCTTGTGTTGTATGGACCCGCGGTGGGGGGAGGGATTTCGCCTCCGGCGCTTCGGTTGGCCTTGGCATCCAGGCGCTAGCAGCTCAGGCCCGGCTGGCGCGCGTGCGAAGCTGGCCGGGCGTGAACCCTTCCGATGGGACCCCGCGCTGCTCGCTGAAGCGCCGCCACAGACTACGCAGCAATTGATCCAGGCCGGTGGCCGAGTACCCGCCCGCCACGCCCGCAAGCCGCTTGTTGCGCCCGCGCGCGGTGGCAGGCTGTATCGTGGGCGCCAACAGGGCTGCCTGCGCCGGCGGCATCATGCTTGGCCAGCCACGATCGACCCAATGCGCCTGCAAGGCCTGTCGGACGGCCGTGTCAAGGGCCACCAGCTGCTGCCGCGCACCCGGGCGTCGCAGGAAGGTGCCCTCGGCACTCGACTGCAGACTGGCGCAGCGCAGTGCGGCCAGCTCGCTCAGTGGCAAGCCTGCGTCGCGCATCAGATGTATGGCAGCCAGCGCAGCCCGATGCCTCGGGCCCTGGCGCGCCTCCCCCAGCCAGACCAGGAACGCCTCCGCGTCGGGTTGGACGGACGGCGCGCGCAGCGCCGTGGGCGCAGCGGCGGCGGCTTGCCTTGGGATGAGCGGGGTGCCCGCCAGATGCCCGGCCTTGACCATTGCGCGTAGCAGCGCCCGAACCACCCGTAACGCGGCCGCCACCGAACTGGTCCCCAGTGGGCCTTCGAACGGCCGCCAGTGCATCCTGTCGCGCGCCCCGCTCGGGCCGCACCAGAACGCCGCCGGCTGAGGGTCCGCTAAAAATTCCGCATACGCCTCCAGATCGCAGGCCTCCAACGCCTGAAGCCCCTTCTTGCGCGCTGCATTCCACAACAGCAGCCTCTCGGCCTCGCGCCGGTAGCTGTTGCGGGTATGTGGCGCACGATCCTGTAGCCAGCCGCGTACGAACGCCAGATCGGCGGCAAGCCCCGGCCCTGTCGCGGTATTTGAGGCTGGCACCAGCATGTGCTCGAGTGGCACGGGATATGGCATACCGGGGGCCAAGGCCAAGGGCACCAGCGCGTCGCGGTGGGCGTGGGCGGCAGGCGGCAGCACATAGGCCTTGACCGCCGCGGCGCCCATGGCCGAGCGCTGGCGCACCAGCCAGTGCGTGATGACCTCGGCCGACTGCGCGCCAATGCGTGGCACGGCACGCCACCAGCTGCTGCCGCGCCGATTTGCCAAGGACGTCAGGTCCTCGATCCGCCGGATCTCGGCGGCCATCAGTCGGCGTGCCAGGCTCGGCTTGAACCAGAGCGACACCTCGTGCTGGGGCTGGGGGTAGCCTTGTCCAAGCTGCTCAAGCGCCGACACGGCGTCTACCCGCCGCGACATGCCCACCCCTGAACGCGCGCGCAGCGCCTCGAACATGCCGGCAATCTCGGGCCGGCCATGCTGCAAGGCGAACTGCACCAGCCGGTCGCGCAAGGCCAGGATCCGCTGGATCGCCTGGGCCTCGCTCAGGTGCTCGTCCTCATCCGGGTCCAGCAAGTAGCGGTTGGCGATGTCCACCGGCCGCATGCCCTGCGCATAGGCACGGACCACGGCAAACTCGGTGCGGGTGAGCTTGGTGACGGCGTTGAGGCTGGGATCCAGAACCATGGAGGCAGCGGTAAGTGCTTGAACTATAACAATATTCAGCAGGAGCCATCCGGAGCCGGGCCGAAATGCTGACTAAAGCGCAATGTAAATTATTTTTGTGCCGGCGGCTAGGCCTCACCCAGGACTGTACGCCACGCCCATGACCGTGCCGTGCGAATGTCCCGAGGGCAGGGCGGCCACCGCTCCGGGCCAGATCGCTTACGCCTCTGCCGTCAAAACGATGTGGTCGCCTGCGGACGCGACGCCGCGCCAGATCCCGGCCTCGGGCGCTACGACAGAAGGGGAACTAGCGCCGGTTTCTGACAGCATCAATCGCCCGTCGTACGCCGCCGGGCAAGCTGTGGGTGCGGTTCGAGGTAGAACGTCTATACGCGTTGAAACTTCTAGTGGTTTTGTTTAGACTTGTATCAACGTTCTTGGAAGGCTTTGATCATGCGAAAAAGTGCAACTCTGACGATCCAAAAGTGGGGGAACAGCTTGGCCGTCCGGATTCCGACCGCAGTGGCCCGCTCGGCCCATTTCGCTGAGGGTCAGGAAGTCGAGGTCTCGGTCGAAGAGATTGGTGTCACGGTACGGCCCGTTGGACGTCGTGCCCTCACGCTCGCGGAGAAGTTGGCTCTGTTTGATCCTATCAAGCATGGGGGTGAAGCCATGGCCACGCAGCGTGTCGGCGCGGAGGCTATCTGATGGCGGGCAAGGTATGGGCACCTGAGCGACGCGACATCATTTGGATCGACTGCAATCCGCAAGCCGGCCGTGAGATGAAGGATATGCATCCGATGCTTGTGCTTTCTCCGCGGCCGTTCAATGAGCGGACCAGTATCGTGATTGGCTTGCCGATGACCACGGCGGCCTACAACGACACCAATCCGTTTGCGATCAGGTTTCAGGGACCGAAGGGGAAGGACAGCTACGTTCTGGCCCATCAGCCCAAGTCATTTGACTGGCGAGCCCGCAACGCAAAGGCCCACCCCTGGAAGCAGGCGCCTTTGGAGGTCTTTGCTGCCGCCTGCGAGCAATTGAATCAGATCATTGCGATCGCAGAGTGACCTCAAAGGGATTTGCCGACTGCCACGGTGTGAGTGTGGATGGTCACGTGACCTCCGCGCCCGGACTGGGGGCAACAGAAGATCCATGATTTTCCCGACCACCGAACAAATTCAAGCCTGATAATACGCGCGGTGCCGCCCCAAGCTTGGCAGAAGTCATCGGTTGCCACAGCGCCGCCTTGCCAACTGCCCGGATTGCGCCTGTAATGGCTGCGTGGCAGGCACAGGCAGTCGGGAGGCGAGATGCGCTGCACGAATTGCCAGTTCGAAAACCCCGCGGGAGCCAGGTTCTGCGAGGAGTGTGGGCAACGGCTTGCGCAGATCTGCCCGCAATGCGGCAGCGCATCCAGCCCCACCGCGAGCGTGCGGCGCGTTGTTGGCGGACACGGCGGCGCTATTCCTCATTGCTCTTCGAGCTGGGCGCTCCCTTCAACGCCGCGGCAAGGCTATCAGCACTCGAGAAACTGAGTCGCGAACTGCTTCGAAAAGTTTCGGCGCGCATGCTGATCGTTGACGAGGTTCATCACTTGTTGGCAGGCTATCGGGAGCAGCGTGCATCCCTGAATCTGCTGAAGTTCCTCGCCAATGACTTGAAAATCGCGGTTGTCCTCGTTGGCACTCAAGACGCCGTCTTGGCGCTCCAAACGGATCCTCAGATGGTCAGTCGATTCGCCCGTTTCGAGGTGCCGAGATGGCAGGAGACGGAGGCATTTCGTTCTCTTCTCGCAGCCTTCGAGATGATTTTGCCGCTTCGACGTCCGTCGAATCTCGCACGGCGAGAGATCGTACATGCCATTCTGACTGCAAGTGGAGGGCTAACCGGGGAAGTGTCGCGTGTCTTGACTGTTTCCGCAGAACTCGCGATCCGGGATGGGAAGGAGGCCATCGACCTGGGTCACATAGAGAATGCAGCGCGAACCCTGCTCTCCTGAGGGTGTCAGGCCTTGGCCCGTTGCTCCGCGTCCATTCGATGACGAAGCGTTTGGCGGTTGGCTCGGTCGCCTGGCCGCAAGGTATCAGATCAGTGTTGACCAGTTGTGGCAGATTGGCGACCTTGGTGCGTTTCCGGCGTTGACCAATTCTGGCTGGCTGCTATTTCCCCCGATGGACGAGCAGGCACTGTGCCGCCTTGCGATGCTGACTCATATTGGTATGCCAAGGCTCGAGGCACTTCAAACACCTATGGCGTGGGTGTCAGACCGAGATCAGCTCCCATACTGCTTCGACTGCCTGGTTCTGAATCCCGTCGACGCAGCTGTGGCAGCCTCAACTCAAACCAACTGGCCTCCTCGAAAGCCGGGGCGATTCAGGCCGACACGCGCGGTGGAGCCTGCATGCCCCCATGCCCTTCATGTCGCCTGTTTGGAAGCACAATCCATTTCTGCCGCGGGAAGAACGCTCTCGGAGACGCTGCGCAGCTTGTGAAGCAAGGCAACAGAGTCGCGCTCGATTCGCTTACGCAAAACCAGCCGATCAGCCATGCGGGCCACCACACTGGAAAACCGATACTCCAGCGTCCGCACGAAGCGCGTGCCAGTGGCTGTGCCGATGCACTCATACGTGACGAACATCTCAAGACCCCGGTTGCCACGGGCCCGGGTTCGCCAGAGCCGATCCGGAAGACTTTCCACGACTTCCCACTGCAACTTGCCTGCACGGCCGCCGACGTACGCAAAGTGGCTCCCAACCGGCAGCGACCCTCCCTGCCCGGTGACCGCTACGTGGTAAGGATGCCACTCATGCCAACGAAGCGGAGTACTCACGTAGGCCAGTACCTGGCTTGGCGTCCGGGCGATATCAATGGAATGCTGCATCTTGACGGTGGGGACCAGGCTCTCGCTTGCTTCTTCGGGCTCCCAATGAAGGGTTCCATAGATCCAGTCCCACAGTGGAAACACTACGGCGAAGTTCTTGGTCTGCATCAGGTCACGGCGGTGATGCAATTCATGCAACCGCCGCATGTGGCGAATCCACGGCAGGCGACAGATCGGATTCTGCGGCGGGAGGTGCTCGCAGGCATGAAAGATCTCGTAGCTGAGATAACCGCCCAGTAGCGTGGCGGCAAACAGCGCAGCGACGTTCGCATTGACCAGGCCGATGATCGACCAAGCGAGCAGCGCGCCAATGCTGTAGACAACGATCAGCCATGCCGGGAACAGAATCACCCGCCAGTCCTTGGCGAACTCGTAGCGCATCTGGTCATCTGCGAAAAAACTATGATGGTCGCCCGTGTGGCGCTGGTAGAACGCCTTCGCGAATCGCTTCTTGTTGTGCCCGAGACCCTTATGGGTGCGGTACTCGCCCCTGCTGTAGAAAATTAAGGTCGCCGGCACAGTTAGCCACTCCACCGCGCTGACGTGGTCCAACTTGTTCAGCAAGAAGAGGATCAAGGTCACGCCGAAAACAAGAACGAAGCCAGCATGCAGCCAGGGGTTGTAGTAAGGCGAAATGTTCGCCCGGTATTTCTTCCGGAAGGTTTGGGTATCAAAAGACATGATCGGCTCTCAAAGACTGTTGCGCTGTCGGGCTCGCGATACGTGGCCAGTTCCGCCAAGCCCCCGCGGACCTTTCTGACGTCTGGCGCCAGTAGGTCGCTTGGTGTTGTAGTCTATTGGTGCGATCATTTTCATTCCAATGGATATTGATGATGAGAATTATTGATGAATCAGAATTTGCAGCAGATTGATCTCAATCTCCTCTTCGTGTTCGACATGCTGATGCAGGAGCGCAACCTGTCACGCGCGGCCGAGCGACTGCACAAGAGCCAGCCGGCGGTGAGCAATGCTCTCAGTCGTCTGCGCGAGCAACTGGGGCAACCTCTTTTCCGCCGTACCGCTAAGGGACTCGAGCCCACTGCCGGGGCGATGACGCTGCACGTGCCGGTACGGCAAGCCCTGCGCTTGCTGCAGGCAGGGCTTGCCGTTCAAGAGAGTTTTCAGCCGGACACGGAGCGAACCTTCCGACTGTCGATGAATGACTATGGGCAGCTACGGCTGTTACCGAGCCTGATGACCCGGCTGATGGCGCTGGCGCCGCAGGTGAAGCTGCAGGTACTGTCGGACGAAGGTGCCCTGATCCCGCAGCGGCTGGCCAGCGGAGATCTGGACTTGGCGATTGATTACCTGTACTTCGACGACGCCGATTTGCTCTACCAACCGATTCACGAAGAGCGCCTCGCAGTTATCGGCCGACCGGGCCACCCTGCATTCAAGGAAGGCCTCGACAAGACGGCGTATCTGGCCGCACAGCACGTCTCGCTCCTGCCGCGGGCCGGCCGCGGCAGTCCGCTCGAGATCGTCCTGGGCTCGGCCAAAGTGCAGCGCCATGTGCAGTTGCAAGTTCCGCACTACCTGACCATTCCAGCCATCGTCGCCAGCACCGATTTGCTGGGTACCGTGCCCTGGCACTTGGCCAGGCATTTCGTGCACAACTATGGCTTGCAGCTCGCGGATCTTCCTTTCGAAACGCCTGCGGTGCAGGTCAGCTTGATATGGCACCGTCAACAACAACACATGTCTGGTCTGCAATGGCTGAAGGAGCAAATTGCGCAAGTTGCACAGACCGAATCGAGCTGATGTGGCGGGCCTCATTGGGCTGCCTGCGCGATGGATCTTTGAATCCATAGTGGCGCTGCCGGCGCTGTGTCGGGAAATCGGGCGGCGCGTTCGAGCCCTGCAGCCGCACCAATAAAATCAAGGGTTTACAGGGGTTTTCCTGTAAACCCTTGTGCATTTTGCGGTCTATGTAACCGCCATGTAACCCGATTGGATCGCCGCGATCCATCTGGAACCATGTCCTGCCTGCGCCTACAGTTGCTTCGTGCCCCATTTGCCCGTGTGGCACATAGGTCTCGCGCGATAAAATCCTACCCACTGCATCAAAGGGGAACGGGATCGTGTCACAAGCAACAACGCCACAAGAACGCGTCGCTGCCGCAAGGCAGCTTTATGCCGTTTTGAAAGGGCATCTCGATCGTCCAACTTGCACCGGCAGGATGTGCGGAATTCCCTCGTGAGGCGATGGGCCTCGATGGAAAAGCGGACGTCATCGACCGTCAGACCAAGGCTCGCGAAATCATGCGGCTATGGGAAGTCTTGGGACGATCAGGACAGTAATGCATGATGGCAAGGTGTTGCACTTTTGATTTGAGGCCGCCATCTATTATCGAGGTGGCGCAGTACTTTCGCGAATTACTAGGTCAGGCTCGAACTCGGTCTGGATGTTTTTGGCTCCTCCTTCGATCTGCTCAATCAAGTTGCGCGAAGTAAGCTCGCCAATCAGAACGGGATTCGAGTGCACTGTCGTTAGCGCGGGTGTTACCAGTTCCGCCATCTGCCAGTCGCCGAAGCCTGTGACAGAGATGTCGCTCGGAACCGAAAGTCCCAATGTGCGGCACTCCGCGATCGCCGCCACAGCAATGAAGTCATTGATGCATATCAGGGCGGTCGGCTGTTCCCGATGCAACAGCAAGTCCTTGCGCTGCAGGCAGACGCGCACCGCTTGTCGCACAGCAGATGCATCGTAAGGGGTCGGAAAAATGCGGTTATCGGGTAAGGAAATGTCGTTCTCGCTGAGGACGTCTCGGATCCCCAGAAGCCGTTGAGACGATAGAAACTGAGTTTCGAGAGGACCTGGGAGCACTGCAAACTGCCGGTGTCCTTGTTTGACTAAGTAGGTGGTTAGCCTGCGCATAGCCAAGCGGTTGTCATACCCCACCGTCGGATGCATTCCTTCGCGGTCCACGGCCCACATTAGTACATACGGAATAGCGTGCTTGTGTATCAGCGAGAAGACTTCGGGATGATGTTGTGAACCGATTATTGCGATCCCGTCGACTCTACGCTCCAATAGGGCGCGCGCACAGCGCAATTCGGTCTCACTGTCGTCCCGATGGCAAGTCAACAGAACGGTATATCCAAGCCGGTCGAGCTGGGCCTCCAAGGTATCTACTGCTTTGGCGTAAAGTTCATTCATCAGTGTCGGCGCAATTATGCCGACCGATCGCGTGCGCCCCTGACGTAGTTCGCGAGCCGCCGAGAAGGGAACGTAGTTGAGGCTTGCAATAGCGTTCTGCACGCGCTCCAGCGTGTCAGGTCGCAGCCTATCCGGCGATGTCAGTGCACGGGAGACTGTTGCCGAGGAAACGCCGGCGAGGAGGGCGACTTGCTTGACATTCACCATATCGGGTCAGATGTTATCTTCAGCCGGAATGTCGGCCGTCTGCCATCCATTGTAACGATTGGTAGTCGAAAGCAGTTTCCGTCGTCGGGGGGTTCCCGACGACGGATCGACATCCCTGGTGAGGCTAGTCGAGCCGGACCTTTGCTGAATCTGCCACTCGCTTCCACTTCGAAACTTCGGCGCGAAGAAACGCATTGAACGCCTCAGGCGTGCCGCCTGCGATCTGCGCTCCTTGAGCCATCAGCTTGTCGCGGAACTCCGGATCCTGAAGGGCTTTGTTGAACTCGCTGTTCATCTTAGCAATGATGGCCTGTGATGTCCCGCTCGGGACCATGAACCCGCCCCAGGAAACGGCTTCGTAGCCGTTTATCCCGAGCGCTTCATCTACCGTGGGCACATCGGGCAGTGACGGTAATCGAGTCTTGCTCGTGACCGCGAGCGCCCTGAGCTTTCCACTCTTGACTTGCGGCATTCCCGCGAGCGAGGTGGGAAGGGCAACATTGATCTGCTGACCGAGCACGTCTGTGAGCGAAGGCGCGTCTCCCTTATAGGGAACGTGGTTCATCTTGACGCCAGCCATGGTACTAAGGAGTTCCCCGGCCAGATGGCTGCCCGAACCATTGCCGGCGGATCCAAAGGTGATCTGCCCTGGCCTAGCCTTTGCCATCGAGACTAATTGGCGCAGGTCCTTTATTGGCGAATTTGCTGCTGTGACGATAATGAGCGGCACCGTTGTCACTAAGGAATTGCTGATCAATGAGGTTTGCGCTTGATGTTGCACAAGCCAAGGACTTCAGCTTTCGCAATCCGGGAGAGATGGGCCGATTCAAGCCGTCTTTCTCGCGTTTCGCACCTTTCCTGGTCGCGCTTTTGCGCGCTCAGGACGGATTGCTCCCCTCTGAGGACAACAACAGCCTCCTGGCGAACACCAGATTCGCCAAACCAAACAGGCTGAACAACTGCGCCGTGTTCTTGAACAGGCCCTTGTAGCGAACCTTGCGATGATCAAACAGATTCTTGATAACGTGGAACGGATGCTCAACCCGCGACCGAATCTGTGCCTTGACCCGCTCGACGGCGATCAGCAAGTCCTTGACGGCTCCGTCACACATCGCCTTGATCTTGCCGCGCTTGACGGCCACCTGCCACTTCACGGTCTTGCCTTGCATCTCCTCGCGCTTGTCCACGCCCGTGTAGCCCGCGTCGCCAAACGCATGCTCCTCGTGGCCATGCAGCAAGGCATGGGCCTGCGACACGTCCGACTCTTGGCCGCAGTGCCCACCACGCTATGCACCAGCCCAGAGGCCGCATCCACGCCGACATGGGCTTTCATCCCAAAGTGCCAAGCATTGCCTTTCTTGGCCTGGTGCATCTCCGGGTCGCGGCTCTTCTTTTTGTTCTTGGTCGACGGTGGCGCCTCGATGATGGTGGCATCCACAATCGTGCCTTCCTTCATCATCAGTCCCCGCTCGCACAGCATGATGCCGATCTCGTCGAACAGCTTTCGCGTCAGTTCATGCTCGACGAGCAGGCGGCGAAACTTCAGCAGCGTGGTCGCGTCTGGCACCGCCTCGACTGCCAGGTCGATCCCGGCAAACGCCCGCATCGCCATGCTGTCGTACAGCGCGTCTTCCAGTGCCTCGTCCGACAGCCCGTACCACTGCTGGAGGAAGTAAATGCGCAGCATCCGCTCAAGGCCGATCGGCGGCCGGCCACGTTTGCCCTTGGGGTAGTACGGCTCGACCGCCGCAATCAGGCGCGCCCACGGCACCACGCTCTCCATCTCCGACAGGAAGCGCTGGCGGCGCGTCACACGCTTCTTGCCGTGACTTTCCGCTTCCGCAAAACTGATCTGTCGCTTCATCACAGGACCTGAATCATGGACACGCTCATGACAACGCGCTCACCCAATGCCTCGATGACTCGCGCACTGATTTAATCAGACGGTATGGACGCCTCCCCCCGGCAACGGGGCGCCGCTTACCTGCAAGAGTAACTGTAAGGGTCCTCGCTGCCATGGCATCCCTATGCCAAAGTGGAGGTGTCGATTGCAAACGACCCTGATCGGGACGATCCAAAATGAAGCTTACCGTCATCGGCATGGATATTGCCAAGCATGTCTTCCAACTTCATGCGGTGAATGCCAACACTGGTGAAATCGAGCGCATCAAGTTGAAGCGGAGCCAGGTCACCGACTTCCTTGCTCAGCGGGAGCGTTCACTCATTGCCATCGAAGCTTGCGGCAGCGCCCACCATTGGGCACGAGAACTGCAGAAGCTCGGCCACGAAGTGAAGCTCATCTCTGTGCGATCGGTTCGTCCCTTTGTGTTGCGTAATAAAACCGACGCTGCCGATGCCAGAGCTATCTGGACAGCAGTCCAGCAGCCCGAGGCGCGGTTTGTTGCGATCAAGAGCGAGCAGCAACAGACCATTCTGGCGCTGCACCGCATCCGGGCTCAACTGATGAAGTTCCGGATCATGCAGACGAACGCATTGCGCGGCTTACTCTATGAGTTTGGTGAAGTCCTTCCGGAAGGATATCGGGAATTTGCCGAAAAAATTTCTGGTGCGCTTGCCAAGATCGCGAATCGCTTGCCAGCCATACTGATCGACAGCCTACGAGAGCAATGGGCACGCGTGCAGGCAACCGACAAGGAAATCGCTGTGCTGGAACGTCGGCTCAAGGTTGCGCTTTGCGACAATCAGGAATGCCAGAAGATCGCTGAAATTCCTGGCGTGGGGCTGCTAACCGCCACGGCTGCGGTGGCTGCGATCGGCGATGCCAAAACGTTTCGCTCCGGGCGTGAGTTCGCTGCCTGGTTAGGCTTGGTACCGAAACAAACGGGCACCGGTGGTCACGTGCGCCAGCTTGGCATTAGCAAGCGAGGTGACACCTACCTGCGCACCCTACTCATACACGGCGCCAGATCGGTGATCATCAAAGGCGCATGAACCGCCTGGCTCGACGGATTGCTTCAGCGACGTCCTTTCAATGTAGTGGTGGCTGCCGTAGCCAACAAACTCGCCCGGACCATCTGGGCGGTGCTAGCAAGGGATACGAGATACACGGCACCCGCCATGGCTGCATAGCCAGGTGCGTGGCCCGCCTGAACTGACTTCTTCTCAAGGAGCGCAAGCATTGATCGCATGATGGCTAACAGGTTGGACCGGGGCGAGGAAAACCCGATAGGGAATGTGAGCAGCAACGCTCGATGATCAGATGAGGACCTCGCCAGCGAATTCCATATGGGCCAGCAGGCTGAGCGGCCTGCACAAAAGGGCCGGACATAGGCGTGCTGCCTTCACCTGTCGACCACCATGTCAATCGGCTTGCAATCCGGGAGGCGTCCACATAAGGCGATTCCCTAGTGACGGATCGCGCCGCAGCAACTATGACAGTTGTGCATCGCCAGAACACCGGGTTGTCGCGCCATCATCAGTACGAGCACGCTGACAACCAAGGTGGCCGCATTGATCTGGAGTATCGGATGCGGGCTCAAAGTACTGGCTACTGAGCGGCCCCAGATCTCAATGCCTTTACGTTGACCGCCAGCCAAAGCGGCAGTGTCGCAGACACCACGCATCAGAACAGCTTCGAAGATTGATCCTGCCCGGCAACTTTCATGTCGCAGAATCGTCTGCGTAGCTAGGTACGCCTCCGCTACTCCCAAATTAGGGCGTCATCTCCTGGATGCAGCTTGATGCGGGTTTCAACGTGCCTTCCTTCGGCGCGAGTATGCCTGCGGACGGTCCATTCTCGATCGTCTGTTGCGAAGATATTGGCGCCAACATGGGCGTTGCCGTACGGGGCGTTAGTATGCGCAAGTGATCTGCTAATGCGATTTCCAGCGTCCCATTGCCAGTTGCAGCTAGTAGAACGACCACGCCTGGGTTACGGTGAAATGGGAAGCGCTGATCATCCAAGAAATCAGAATCGTGCGTCAGTATGATGCGTCGCGTTTCACAAGCCGTCGCGAAACTGGCCTCGTCGGCGTGTCCAATGAGCGCCATGCTAGGGTAAGCCGCCTACTTTTCCGATGAGCGTAAGGCGTCCGGGCCAGCCCTTGCGCCCGCAGCGCTCGTGCCGCCGTGATGCCGTGATGCCGTGATGCCGGCGGCGGGTGCCCCGACGACTACGATGTGCTCACGGGAAATCATCAGAGATCCTCGTGAACCTCGATTGCAAGCGCCGGACAGATCCCAGCGGCCAAGCGGGCAGATTCGTGTTGATCAGTCGACGGTTCCGCACCCGGGGCGATGAGCGAACTCCCTACGCTGGCCCCATCCCAACAAGCCTTGAGACCATCGCTGCGGCATTCTGAAGTGTTGGAATGATTTCATTCTCGATCCTTTCGGGTGTCGCCTCGGCTGGCGATGTGGAAATCCCGATAGCCAGCTGGCGGTTGCCAACCCGAGCAAGCGGGACTGCAACTGAGATCTGATTGCTCTCTGGATACTCGACCATCGCCCATTCACCGACCCCGAGGGTCAACGCCTGTGTGAGCGCGCTACTTGGAGGCAGGATGCTTCCAACCCGGAGATTCATCACCACGAGGCGACGGCGTTCCGCGAGTGCCATCGCCCTTCCAATAATGATCACCCCGTCGGGGTTCGCTTCACCCAGGTTGGATGTTCCTGCGTACGTGTCAGCCAGTTGCTGGAGCATCTGCTGAACCGAGTCTGTCACTCCCAAACTTTCCAAAGCAGCAAAGCCGATTTCGAAGACTCGGGTAGTCAAGCGCCATTGGTTGCCCTCGCGCGCGACATATCCCTCCTCCTCCAAAGTCAATAGAAAGCGCAGAACGGTCGGGTGCGGCAGGTCTACGGCACGCGACAACTCCGCCAACGTAGGTCGCCCGTTCTCTCGGAAAGCGCGCAGCACCGCTAGACAGCGTTGGATCGATCTATTATTCTTCATTCGTACACCCTGTGTACCGCTAGTTCACCTAGTGAACATCATAAGCCAGGTGCCCTTGAGATGCAACCTGCTTCTTGAGGTCAGGAGACAACGAATGAAACGATGGATATTGGGCTTGAGCGCCGCTGTGGTGGGGTGCTGGGCAGCGACCGGTCAATCTGTTGCGAACGCCAGCGAGTCCTGGCCGAGTCGCCCGATCAAGTGGGTCGTGCCGTATCCGCCGGGCGGCACCACTGACATGCTGGCACGTATCGTCGGTGCCAAGCTCTCTGAACGACTCGGGCAGCCCGTGGTGATCGAGAACAAGCCAGGCGCTGGGGGCGATGTTGGCACGGCCTATGTTGCGAAACAGCCCGCTGATGGATACACCATCGTTATGGGCAATATTGGTCCTATTGCCATCAACCCCACGCTTACTCCCGACGCTCGCTTTTCTCCCACGCGAGATCTCGCGCCGGTGACGCTCCTGGCGGAGGTTCCCAACCTGCTGGTGGTCAACCCGCAACTGCCGGTCAAATCGGTGAAGGAACTCGTTCAGTACGCGAAGCAACAGCCCAATCCCTTGTCGTACGCAACGCCTGGCAACGGAACATCTTTGCACTTGGCGGGTGAACTGTTCGCTTCGACAGCGGGCCTGCGCATGGTTCATGTGCCATACCGCGGTAGCGGCCCCGGCCTGAACGACACGATGGCAGGCCATGTACCGATCATGTTTGACAACATGCCTTCGGCATTGAATCTCGTAAAAGGCGGAAAGGTTCGCGCACTCGCCATCACGAGTGCTGTCCGTTCCCCGTTGCTGCCGGACGTCCCAACGATGACTGAAGCTGGTCTGAGCAACTATCAGATCACTGGTTGGTTCGGCGTCTTGGTACCTGCCGCAACGCCGAAGCCGATCGTCACCCGTTTGGATGCCGAAATTCAAGCTGTACTCAAGATGCCTGACGTCCGCAGCAAGATTGGCGACATCGGCGGAATCATCTCTGGCGCAGGACGAGATGAGTTCGGCCGATTCATCCAGCAGGAGTCGGCGAAATGGCAAAAGCTCATTCGTACCGCGCACATCACCGTGCAGTAGGTCAGTTACTTTAAGGAAGAAGCAATGTTGAACTCGGTTGACAGAATCCTCGTTGCGGTGCGCGACCTCGATCAAGCAGAGCAGAACTACAGGGAAGTACTTGGGGCGCAGTATCTTGATGAGCTTGCAAGCGACCATCTGAATGCCCGTGGCCGTAGCCTGGTAATCGGCGAAAGCACGGTCGAACTTTGGACCCCGCGGGGAGCAGGGGTCGTAAGTGATCATCTTGATAGCTTCGGGGAAGGCCTCTTCTTTGGAGGGGTCTCGACAGCTAGCCTGGCTGAATGCCAGAGGTTCCTTGCCGAGCAAGGTATCCGATTTGCTGAAGCCGACGGCCGTCTCTATTTGAACGCGGGCGGCCTCTATGGCATGCCACTCGTTGTCAGCGAAGCGGCAGCGCGGGTTCGAGCGAATGGTCCTGTGTCGTTTCTGTACGAGCTCACCATGGTTCTCAGCACCGACTGGCGAGAAGTCGCGGATTGCTACGCGCGAAAACTGGGCCTGCAGCGCGACAAGGCAGTAGACATCACGTTCGCGCGATTTGGCTATGAAGGCACGCTGCTGATGTTCGCGCCGGATCGTCTCGATCGCATCGAATTGGCTGAAGCGCATGATCCCGCCTTTGCCATGGGCAGGTTTTCGGGCAAGCGAGGTGACGCACTTTACATGTGCTACATCGAAACGCATGATTTGGCGGACGTAATCAGGCGACTCGAATCGCGCAACGCAAAGTGGACCCGAAGGACCGACACGGGCAAGCCCGAGCAGGACGGCCTCTGGATCCATCCGAGCGCGCTGAATGGCGTCCTACTTGGTGTATCCCGAACCTCGTTGGCGTGGGGATGGTCCGGTAGCCCCGAGAAAGTCGAAGAGATTTCAGAGGTGCAGTCGTGATGCCGGAGATCTTCGATCAGCAATACATCGGGGGATCGTGGCGCCGTGCTTCTGGCACACAGCTCATCGACGTAGAGGACCCGAATACTGGCCTGGTATCGGCCCAAATTCTTCCAGGTACCGAGGAGGACGTCGGTCTCGCCTTGGGTGCCGCGCAGAACGCATTGGCCAGCTGGTCCGCAACATCCGTGTCGGACAAATGCGCAATTCTTAATCGCCTAAAAGACCAACTCACAAATCGGCAGGAGTCGTTGGCCGATGCTATCGCGGCTGAGGTTGGCACGCCCTTGAAGATCTCACGCATCGTTCAAGTCGACTCGCCCATTCGGAACATTGGGAACTTCGTAAAGCTGGCGGAAGGATTTCCATGGCAATCGCGAACGGGCCCATCTGTCATCGTCCGGGAGCCATTCGGCGTCGTGGCATGTATCACGCCATGGAATTTCCCGCTTCATCAGATCATTCTGAAGGTGGTGCCCGCGCTTCTGGCCGGGAACACAGTCGTGCTCAAACCAAGTGAATTGACGCCCCGAACAACGCGCCTTATCTGCGATGCCATCAATGACGCAGGCTTTCCTTCGGGCGTGGTGAACGTTGTGAACGGCTTGGGTGCGGTAGTGGGCGCAGCGTTGGCGCGAGCTGACGGCGTGGACATGGTTAGCTTCACAGGATCCACGGAAGCGGGTCGTGCAGTGTCTTGCTTGGCCGCGTCGACCATTAAGAAGGTGACGCTGGAATTGGGCGGCAAGTCGCCTTCCTTGGTATTGCCGGGTGCGGACCTGACTGTGGCCGTCAAGGGAACGCTCGCTTCCTGCTTCCTCAACAACGGTCAGACTTGCAGCGCGCTGACCAGGTTGATTGTTCACTCGCGTGATGTGTCGGCCGTCGAAGCCCTGGTGAAGCAAGAACTCGCCAAGTTCTCTGTCGGATCCAGCCTCGTCGAAGGCCATCGGATCGGCCCGCTCATTTCTGGCAAGCAGCGTGACCGCGTGCAGGAACTAGCGGAAAAAGGGGTAGCGGAGGGCGCCACGCTCATCGCGTCAGGCCAGGATGTTCCGCCTGCAGGATTCTTCGTCAGCCCGAAGGTGTTTCTCACAGATCAACATAACTATCTGGCCAAGGAAGAGGTGTTTGGCCCCGTGCTCTGCGTGATTCCCTACGACGAAATCGACGACGGCATCCGCATCGCCAACGCAACGGTGTATGGCCTGGCGGCGGCCGTTTGGGGCGATCCTGACCTCGCACTCGACGCCGCTAAGAAGATTCGTGCAGGACAGGTCGATATTAACGGCGCCCGATTCAACCCCGTAGCGCCCTTCGGCGGCTTCAAACAAAGCGGTGTTGGCCGGGAGGCGGGTCACGTCGGTTTGGATGAGTTCCTCGAGTACAAATCTATCCAAATGAACGAGGGATGACGGAATGTCTCTTATGCAGAAACAAGCTCTAGGGAACATTCGCGTATTGGATATGACGCGAGTGCTCGCAGGGCCATGGTGTACCCAGATGCTGGGCGACATGGGAGCCGATGTCATCAAGATTGAGCACCCATCGCGAGGGGATGATACGCGGCAGTGGGGGCCGCCGTATGCGATGACGAGTGAAGCGGAAGTGCTTGAGGATTCCACCTACTTCGCTTCCGCAAATCGGAACAAACGATCGGTTGGCGTGGACATCGCCAACCCAGACGGTGCGGATCTGATCCGTAAGCTCGTTCTTGAGTGCGACATCTTTGTAGAGAACTTTAAGGTTGGTGATCTGGCTCGTCGAGGGCTTGACTACGACAGTCTGAAAAAGATCAATCCGCGCCTGATCTATTGCTCTATCACCGGGTACGGCCAATCCGGGCCGTACGCTGACCGCCCCGGCTACGACTTCGTTTTCCAGGGGGAAAGCGGGCTGATGAGCATAACGGGCGAGCGTGATGACGAGCCTGGTGGTGGGCCACAGAAGGTCGGGATCGCCATTGCTGATCTGACGACGGGACTGTATGCGACGGTCGCGATCCTCGCCGCGTTGAACCACAGGAATGTCACGGGAGAAGGTCAGCACATCGATTTGGCACTGCTCGATTGTCTGGTTGGCTTGTCGTCGAATCAGGGATTGTCGTGCCTGATCAATGGCGCCGAACCGCACCGGTGGGGGAACGCGCATCCGTCTCTCGTACCGTATCAAGTCTTTGATACGGCAGACGGTAAGGTGGTAGTTGCTGTGGGGAACGATTCCCAGTGGCAACGCTTTTGCCAAGCGATCGACGCCAAAGAACTGGCCCGGGATTCGACGTTCTATTCCGCATCCGGACGCATTCGGAATCGAGAGGCGCTAATTGCGCAGGTGTCGTCGGTTCTTGCGGCGCGCCAAACCGAGCATTGGCTTGCCGCGTTCTCCGCAGCGGATATCCCGCACGGTCGTATCAATACCTACAAGGAAGCCTTTGCTCACCCACAGGTCATCCACCGTCAGATGACGATCGACGTGCCGGTTGACAAAGGTATCGGCTCGGTACGGGGCATCGCCAATCCCATCAAATTCAGTAAAACGCCGGTGCACTACGTTCGGGCGCCCGCGAAACTCGGTCAGCACACAGAAGACGTGCTTTCCGACTTGCTAGAACTTTCCGCGGACCACATCGCCGGTCTCGAAGAACGTGGGGTGATTAGTTGCCAAACGTCAAAAAAGACACTTCAGGAGCAATCATGAGCATCCAAGCTAATAATGTCGGAAACGTCCTGGAGATTTGCATTGCGCGTCCAGAAAAGCGCAATGCGATCAGCGCCGCGATGTACCAGGAACTGACCCGTCTTCTGGATGAGGCCAACGCGGACAAGGAATGTGCCGCAGTCATCGTGCATGGTGCGGGCGGACACTTCACTGTCGGTGCCGATATCAATGATTTCCAGACCCGGCGGGGTAATGAAGATTCCCCTGCTGTCACGCTTCTCCGGAAGATGGCCGCGATCGATGTGCCGCTAATCGCAGCAGTCGAGGGACTGGCGATTGGAATCGGCGCCACGATGCTGCAACACGTCGATTTTGCCTACGCATCCCAAGATGCGCGCTTCCGCATGCCGTTCGTATCGCTGGGTCTGTGCCCCGAGGGCGCATCCAGCTACCTGCTCGAATCGCTGGTAGGTGTCCGGAAGGCACGTGAGTGGTTGATGCTTGGAAAGTTCTTTGATGCAGAAGAAGCTTTCGATGCCGGGCTTCTGACGTCGCTGACGCAGGACGGGGAAGCCCTTGCACGGGCGCGCGAAACGGCTGCCGAACTGGCAAAGCTTCCCAAGGCTTCGGTACGCGCGACAAAGCGGATGTTGAACCACGAGAATCGTGCCGCTGTGGGTTCTGCGCTCGACCTGGAAGTGAAGATGTTCGCCGAACTCTTGAATACCGAAGCCACTCAGGAAATCTTCAAATCCTTCCTGAACAAGAAGCGTTAAGAACGCCATGGCCGAGTTGATAAAAATCGAATCAGAAAATTTCGTCCGGGTCATTACGATGAATCGGCCGGATAAGAGAAACGCGCTGAACTCGGAAATGTGCGACGCGTTGCACGACGCGTGGCAAGACTTCGCGGGCTCAGAGGATCGCGTTGCCCTGCTACGTGCAGAGGGGTCGGTGTTTACGGCAGGCCTCGACACGGACGATCCACCGGATTCCTTTTGGCATGCCATTCCCAATGTCGCATTTGACATTGGAAAGCCGGTTATTGCAGCGGTTAATGGCCCCGTGATAGCGGCGGGCGTATCGATGCTTGCATTCTGCGATCTTTGTGTAGCGACTTCGGCAACGACCTTCGTCTATCCCGAAGGTCGCCTAGGCATGGCAGCCGGCTTGATTAGCTCGCTGGTCGGTCGGATTCCCCACAAGATCGCGATGGAGCTCATGTTGACCGGGCGCCCGGTATCCGCCCAACGGGCCTATGAAGTCGGATTCGTAAACGAACTCTGTGAACCAGGAAGCGAAACAGAGGCAGCTCTAGTGACAGCGCGTCAGATTGCGAGCGCAGCGCCGCTGGTACTGCGTTTCCTCAAACAGGCGGCGAGACACTCGATTCCGGTAGGACTGGTTGAGGCAGGCTATAGCGCCCAGTACCAAGCTCAGATGCTGGCCAGGAGTGAAGACGCCCGGGAAGGGGCGTTGGCGGCCAAGGAGCGTCGCGCTCCCGTTTTCGTGGGCCGCTAGGACTAACTAACACAGTAGGGGACTGAGAAATGGATCTGAATTTCACAGAAGAAGAGCAGGAATTTAGAAAAGAGGTACATGCGTGGATCGACGCCCATTTGCCGAAGGAGATCTCGCACAAGGTGCACAACGGACTGCAGCTATCCCGCACCGATATGCAGCGTTGGCACCAAATTCTGGGGAAAAAGGGTTGGCTGACGTATAAGTGGCCAGTCGAGTTCGGCGGCACGGGCTGGACACCAGTGCAGCGGCACATATTCGAGGAAGAGTGCGCGTTGGCAGGAGCACCGCGACTCGTGCCCTATGGGCCTGTCATGGTGGCACCAGTCATCATGGCATTTGGTAACGCTGAGCAACAGGCGCGCTTCTTGCCCGGCATTGCGACGGGCGATGTTTGGTGGAGCCAGGGTTACAGCGAGCCGGGATCGGGTTCCGACCTGGCTTCGCTCAAGACACGAGCGGAGCGAAAGGGAGACAAGTACATAGTCAATGGTCAAAAGATCTGGACCACGTTGGCTCAGTACGGGGAGTGGATTTTCTGTCTCGTCCGGACCAATACAGAAGGGAAGCCGCAGGCAGGGATCAGTTTCCTGCTCATTGACATGCGTTCGCCTGGCGTCACGGTTCGGCCCATTAAGCTGCTGGACGGCGAGTGCGAGGTCAATGAGGTCTGGTTCGACAATGTTGAGGTCCCCGTTGAGAACCTGATTGGCGAAGAAAATAAGGGCTGGACCTATGCCAAACACCTTCTCAGTCACGAACGCTCGAACATTGCAGAAGTCGGGCGTGCCAAGCGTGAGCTCCGACGCCTGAAGCGAATCGCGGCTGCAGAAGGCATGATGGACGACCCTCGTTTCAAAGACGAGGTTTCGAAGCTCGAGGTAGATATTATCGCGCTCGAAATGCTGGTTCTTCGCGTTATCTCGGCAGAAAAATCCGGGAAGAATCCATTGGATATCGCAGGCCTACTGAAAATCCGAGGCAGTGAGATTCAACAGCGCTACAGTGAATTGATGATGCTGGCTGCAGGTCCCTATAGCCTCCCATTTATTCAAGACGCTATGTTGACGGAGTGGGATGGCGAGTTCCCAGGTGGAGAGCGACGGAACGCTCCGCTTGCCGCGACATATTTTAATCTGCGGAAAACCACTATCTACGGTGGCTCCAATGAAGTGCAGCGTAACATTGTTTCGCAAGTGGTCCTCGGATAAAGGAGTAGAGCATGGATTTCGAATTCACTGACGACCAGGACCAACTGCGAGATGCAGTAAGAAAGTGGGTAAAGCGTAGCTATACGTTTGAGCACCGTCGCAGTTCCGAGAGCAGCGGCGGATTTTCCGCGGACGCGTATTCGGAGCTTGCGGAGCTTGGGCTGACTGGACTTTACGTCCCAGAAGAGTATGGCGGCGTCGGTATGGGGCCGGTCGACGTTATGGTGGTTATGGAGGAACTGGGGCGGGGCATCGTACTCGAACCGCTGGCGCAAGTTCTACTTGCGGGTGCAGTGCTGTCGAACTACGCCGAAGCAAGCGTACGCGCGGCGTGGCTGCCTACGATTGCTTCTGGAGAAAGTCTGGTCGTACTGGCCCAGCAGGAGCGCGCGAATCGTTATCGCATCGATACGTGCGAGACGCGAGCAGTCGAGACGGCGGAAGGTTGGGAGCTTACTGGGAGTAAGAGCCTCGTGCCGGTTGGCGATCATGCTGCTGCGTACATTGTACCCGCCATGATTGCTGACACTCTCGGAGCGTTCCTTGTGGAGCGCTCCGCCCCAGGTGTATTGGTACACCCTTATCAAACTGTCGACGGCTCGCGCGCCGCGGAGCTGACGTTGTCGAAGGCGCCGGGCACGCTAGTCACCCGCGAAGGCCAGGATTGCCTGTCGTATGCCGTGGATCTTGGCATTGCAATGACGTGTGCAGAGGCCGTGGGCGTGATGGACGTAACCCTGGAGGCTCTGGTGGAGTACATGAAGACGCGCAAGCAGTTCGGCGTCGCTATCGCGAGCTTCCAAGCGTTGCGTCACCGCGTCGCAGATATGAAGATGAGTCTAGAGCTCGCGAGGTCTATGAGCTACTACGCCTCGCTCAACGTCAACGCGCCGGCGAACCAGAGACGTCGCGCCATGGCACAAGCGAAATATCAGTTGGGCGGGTCGATGCGATTCGTCGGCCAGCAGGCCGTGCAATTGCACGGTGGGATTGGAATGACGGATGAGTATATCGTCAGCCACTATTTTAGACGCCTTACCCAAATGGAATCGGTGTTCGGAGATACGCTGCATCATCTGGCGCAGATGTCGGACTCCATGCATCCCGAGCTTGACAAGGCTGCCTAAGGCGCCGCGAAGAGTAAGTGCTCGATGAATTGCGATGGCGGGTGACCCTCATCGTTTCCGGCAGCGCGGTGGTACATCCTCGCGCTGCTCATAGTATCGGACCGGGATAGTAGCGTAATTGATGCAGACGCAACTTCAGTCACGAAGCCAAGTCGGGATCCATGATATTTTTCTTCCAATTCCAATGAAAGTGACTTCGTTGAGTGGCGAGCAGATAATCAGCCGACAAGGCTATTCACGCGTAATTAAAGAGGGGAAGTTCGTGAAGCTCCCCGCTTTTTCTCCTGCGAGTCTGTTCTTGGGCGGCTCTATTTTTAAGAGCTCGCATTGCAGCTTCGATCTGGATGTAACTAGTTATTCTGTGGTGCGTGATCAACCAATGCACGATCTGTGGGATTCCAGGCCGCTTTGGGAGGCAATTTCATTGTCGGTGTTTATGAATCCAAAGGAAGCTTGGAATATTGCAGATATAGCGGATAGTTTGCAGACAACATCCTCGAGAGTCAGGCGGACCCTCTTCAGCCAGGGCAATTGCTTCACGGAAATATGTAACACGCAGCGGCTTATGCGTTCGCTGTTCGAATTGGCAGGACTGGAAAGATCTATACCGGATATTTCGAACAGAATTGGGTGGAGCCAATCCTATGACTTTGAGTCATCTTTCTATAATAGATTTAAAGTTTCGGCAGATGTTATTTGCGGAATGAAATTTTATGCCCGCTAGGCGATCTATTTAGAGGAGCTCTACTGAACGTTTGCCAGCCATCAACCGCTTCGAAAGAGATGGGCGGCCGTTGGGCAGGCCGCCCTCTTTTGCGATGGAAGTACCATCCGCCCCAGCCTCGCGCGCGCAGGCTGCTCGTGCCGCCGTGATGCCGGCGGCCGTTGCCCCGATGACTACGATTTGCTTAGCAGGCCGCTGAAATACCTCCAACGGAAGTCAGCGCGAGGACTGGCTGAAGCGTTGGTTTGAGGACCCCATCCAACCCCACATTCATGCGCGGCGCAGACACCTTCACCGAGAGTTTGTTCACGATGCGGAGGCTGGAGGATTTCGTGCCGAAGTCCCATCCGCTGCGCTCGATCCGCACCATGGCCAATCAGGCGCTGGTGAAGATGGACCGGTTGTTCGCGCAGATGTACGAGGCCGATATCAAGGGCGGCCGGCCAAGCATCGCGCCGGAGAAGTTGCTGCGGGCCATGCTGCTGCAGGTGCTGTACAGCATTCGCTCCGAGCGCCAACTCATGGAGCAGACGCAGTACAACCTGCTGTTTCGCTGGTTCATCGGGCTGTCGATGGACGACCCAGTTTGGGTGCCCACGGTCTTCACCAAGAACCGCGAACGGCTGATCAAACATGATGCAGTGATCCAGTTCTTCAACGAGGTGTTGGCCATCGCGCAGAAGAAGAACTGGCTGTCGGGTGAGCACTTCAGCGTAGACGGCACGTTGGTTCAGGCGTGGGCAGGCCACAAGAGTTTCGTGCGCAAGGATGGCGGCGACCAAGACGATAACGACGGCGGCAACTTCAAGGGGCGCAAGCGCAGCAACGAGACGCACGAGTCCAAGACCGATCCCGATGCCAAGCTGTACCGCAAGGGCAAGACAGCCAGCGAGCTGCGCTACATGGGTCATACCCTGAGCGACAACCGCCACGGCCTGGTGGTGAGCGCCATGGTGACCAATGCGGACGGACACGCCGAGCGCGAGGCCGCAAAGGTAATGCTCAACGATGCCAGGCAGGTGGTTGAGGACCTGAACGTGGAAGTAACCGTCGGCGCGGACAAGGGATACGACGCGCAGGAGTTCATTCAGGCCTGCCTGGAAATGAAGGTGACGCCCCACGTGGCGCAGAACACCTCGGGGCGGCGCTCGGCCGTTCCTGATGCCATTGCCAGCAGCGCCGGTTATGCGGTCTCGCAACAGAAGCGCAAGCTGATCGAACAGGGCTTTGGCTGGGTCAAGACCGTGGGGCGCATGCGTCAGGTGATGGTGCGCGGCCTGAAGAAGGTCGACCAGATGTTTGTGCTGAGCATGGCCGCCTACAACCTCGTGCGCATGCGCTCGCTGGGACAAATCCGTCCGCAGTTGCAGTAATCGCGGTAATGAGGCCGGAAATGGGCGTCAAAACGCAGGAAAAGTCGATGCAGGGAGGTCCGACTTCCGGATTGTGAGAAATAGCGAACCTACCAGCCTTGAGGCGAAGTACTCATCGCTTGCGCGATGAGTACTTCAGCAGCCTGTTAGGGGAATCATCAGAGAGCCTCGTGAATCTCGATTGCCAACGCCGGACAGATCCCAGCAGCCAAGCGTGCAGATTTTGTATTGATCGGCCGACGGATCGGCATTCAAAAGAATGACGATTCCGTCATCCTTTTGGTCGAACAGATCCGGCGCATTGACGACGCATTGGCCGGAACCGCAGCATTTTTCGGGATAGATTGTGATTTTCATCGTGATTCGCCGTAGTGGATTTACCAGCTAACGGGCAGTGCCCTAACACCATACATGAGCGAATCGCTCTTGAACGCGAGGCTCTCGATGGGCACGGCCAGCCGAAGATTCGGCAGGCGCTTCAGTAGGGCGGTGAACATGATCTGCATTTCGACTCTGGCGAGAACTTGTCCCATGCACTGATGCGGGCCGTATCCGAATGCGATCTGTGTCCGGGCATCACGGCGGAGGTCAAAGACGTGGGGATCTTTGAACTGCTCCTGGTCGCGATTTGCGGAAATACTAAGCACGACAACGGGATCACCGGCTCGGATCAATTGCCCATTCACGACAACGTCCTCCAGTGCGACACGTCGCGTCCCGGACTGTATGACATCCAGGAAGCGTAGCATCTCCTCCACCGCGTTTGGAACGAGGCTTGGATTCTGGCGAAGCTCTTCCCAGATGTCCGGCCTCTGAAGTAGGAAGAGCACCCCCATCGACGTCGTATTTGCCGTCGTCTCGTGCCCGGCAATCAGCAGAAGCCTTCCAAGCGAGACCACGTCTGTTTCAGTGATATCGCCCTTCCGTACATGATTAACGATAAGGCGACTGAGGATGTCCTCCCCGGGGCTTTCGGATCTCTTCGCCACCAGTTCACGCAGGTATTCGCACAACGCTTGATTCGCGGCGCTAGCCTCTTCCCTCGTCGCGGTGCTCGACGTCATGATCATCGCCTGTTCTTGGAAGAAGTCGTGATCGTCGTATGGAACACCAAGCAACTCTGAGATAGCCAATGCTGGTGTCGCCAATGTAAAGGCGCTAACCAGGTCAGAAGGCTGCGGCCCCATCGCAAAATCTTCCAAGAGCTTGTCCACGATGGCCTGAAGTCGCGGCCGCAGATTCTCGATCTTTCGGATCGTGAATTCGCCGGTCAGCATCCGCCGTTGCTCTGAATGCTTGGGTTCATCCAGGGTAATGAAGGTCCGGTTACTACTCCGAACAACCTTTACTGCGGCGCTGGAAGAGGGAAATCCCGGATGTGAGACGTCGGAGCTAAAGCGAGAGTCCGACAAGACAGCGCGAACATCGTCATAACGCGTGACAAGCCAAGCGATCTTTCCGTCCCAAAGCTTACCTTGTGCCAATTCGCCCTTCTGTTGCATCTGGAAGAACACCGGCGGCGGCGCCAAGGGATCTACGCGCTTAGGGGGGAAATCTGGGATTCCGCCGCTGTCGCCCTCAGCGTGAAAAGGACACGCTGATTTCGGCTCGTTCGCAGCCGCATCAAAAGGACAGCGCCCTTCTACCGCGGAAGATGGGTTGGAGGAAGGGGTGGGAGCAGGCGACTCCGTCATGGAAATATCTCCGAGGGCGATTGGTGGCTAATGTTAGGTAGCCTACCTATGTGGCGCAAAGGGGGTTTACCCTCAACAACAGAATCGAAGGTCGACCCGTAGACATCAGAAGAAAGCGGAGAACCCATATGTGGCGATATGCCCGCCGACGTTGGAGTGCTTGCCCGCCCGCAACACCATCGCCATGGCATTCCAGCGCGCCATGGCGGCCAGTCGGCGCTCGATCGAGGTGTCGCCTGGGTACGGCTGCTCGCCCGATTCGGCAATCGTATTGACGTAGGGCGTCGTGATTGCGCCATGGAAATCCCCGTGTCGGGCCGCGTCCGATTCATGCAGGCGGCCGATCAGGTAGTGGGCGCGTTCGCGGCCTTCCACTTCGGTCACGGCGGCCAGGGCCTCAATCCATTCCTGGGTTTCCTGCGGGTCCACATCCAGCGGCAATACGTGTAGCGGCAACACCGGGGCATTCATCTCTGTCTCCATGGGATTGACGGGGCTTCGGTTCGCATCAGGCCCGGTCGGATAGGCGTGGCCATTGCGCTTCAAATGAATTGCAGTTGCAATCGTCTGGGCATTGTGAGCGCTCTGCGGCATAATTGCAACTGCAACTATTGGAGATACCATGTCGACTGAGAAGCCGGATTTGTGGTTTTCGTTTGTACGGTCGCACCGGGCCTTGATACGTGAGGTGGATCGGCGTCTTGCCGAGGCTGGACTGCCAGTCTACGCGTGGTACGACGTGCTGTGGGGGATTGAAAGCGGGCCGGAGGAAAGCCGCCGGATGCATGAGCTGGCCGATGTGCTTGCCATCGAGCGGTACAACCTGACTCGCCTGATTGACCGGCTGGAGCGTGAAGAACTGGTGACCCGTATCCGGTCAGAGGAAGACGGCCGCGCCGCGTTCGTGTCCGTCACACGGCAAGGTAAGGCCTTGCGCAAGAAGATGTGGGGCATCTACGAGGCGGCGGTCAAAGAACTGTTTCTGGCCGAGTTCCGGCCGGAAGACATCGGGCGATTTTCTCGTGCGCTGGATGCGGCGGCAGCCAAAGCGGGGTGGCCGAAATAGGTTCGAACTCCCTTTTCGTGCGGTGACGCTTCTGGCTCGCGCCGGAGGGGACGAATGTGTCCGCTTTTTGGGACACGTTCGACTTAGTTGGCAACGGCGGTACCCTGACGCCTCAATCAAAGGTCAGTGGCATGACCGGCGCTTACCGACCCACCCTAAGCGGACATCAGGATGGAGCAGAGACTGATATCCATTAGGCGCCCCGCATGACTGAAGAATTCCCTCAGAACGTTGTCTGCAGCGCTTCATTTAATAGCTGGACAACGTATGCTTCGACCGCTTTGTGCCCGGTGAGGGCCTAGCTAGAGCGACGGCTGAGTTCCGTCCGTAGCGACAAAACGTAGTTTGGCTCACCAACTATCGGGGCGGCGCCGTACTTTCGCGAACTACAAGGTCAGGCTCGAACTCGGTCTGATTGCGTTTGGACCCGCCTTCAATCTGATCAACCAGGTTACGAGAAGTAAGTTCGCCAATCAGAACGGGATTCGAGTGTACGGTCGTGAGTGCGGGCGTCATCAGTTCCGCCATCTGCCAGTCGCCGAAGCCTGAAACTGAGATGTCGCTCGGAACCGATAGTCCCAATGTGCGGCACTCCGCGATCGCTGCCACAGCAACGAAGTCATTGATGCATATCAGGGCAGTCGGCTGTTCCTGATGCGGCAGCGAGTCATTACGCTCGAGACAGGTCCGAACCGCTTGCCGGACGGCAGATGCTTCGTACGGTGTCGGGAGAATGCGGTCGTCGGGTATCGAAATGCCGTTCTCACTGAGGACGTCTTGGATGCCCAGAAGTCGTTGAGAGGAGAGAAATTGAGTCTCTAGTGGCCCTGGGAGGACGGCAAACTTTCGATGTCCCTGTTTGACCAAATAGCTCGTCAACCTGCGCATCGCCAAGCGATTGTCATATCCCACCGTGGGATGCATACCCTCACGATCGACGGCCCACATTAGGACATACGGAATGGCATGCTTGTGGATTAGCGAGAAGACGTCAGGGTGATGCTGTGACCCGATAATGGCGATTCCGTCGACTCTGCGCTCCAAAAGCGCGCGCGCGCAGCGTAGTTCTGTCTCACTGTCGTCCCGGTGGCACGTCAATAAAACGGTGTATCCGAGCCGATCGAGCTGCGCCTCTAAGGTATCGACCGCTTTCGCGTAAAGCTCGTTCATCAGTGTCGGCGCAATGATGCCGACCGATCGCGTGCGCCCTTGACGCAGGTCCCGAGCCGAGGAAGACGGGACGTAGTTGAGGCTTGCGATGGCGTTCTGCACGCGCTCCAGCGTGTCAGGTCGCAGCCGATCCGGCGATGTCAGTGCACGGGAGACTGTTGCCGAGGAAACGCCGGCGAGGAGGGCGACTTGCTTGACATTCACCATATCGGATCAGCGGTTATCTTCAGCCTGGGATATCGGCCGACTGCCGTCATTGTAACGACCTTGGTAGTCCACAGGCAGTTTCCGTCGTCGGGGGGTATCCCGACGACGGACCGGCATTCCCGGTGAGGGCTAGTCGAGCCGGACCTTTGCTGAATCAGCCACGCGCTTCCATTTCGTAACTTCGGTGCGCAGAAACGCATCGAATGCTTCCGGGGTGCCGCCTGCGATCTGCGCGCCTTGAGCCATCAGCTTGTCGCGGACCTCCGGATCCTGAAGGGCTTTGTTGAACTGGCTGTTCATCTTAGCAACGATGGCTGGTGAGGTCCCGGTCGGCACCATAAATCCACCCCAAGAAACGGCTTCGTATCCGCTTATCCCGAGCGCTTCATCTACCGTCGGCACATCGGGCAGTGCCGGCAATCGAGTCTTGCTCGTGACCGCAAGAGCCCTGAGTTTTCCACTCTTGACATGTGGCATTCCAGCAAGCGCGGTGGGAAGGGCAACATTGATCTGCTGACCGAGCACGTCTGTGAGCGAAGGCGCGTCTCCCTTATAGGGAACGTGGTTCATCTTGACGCCAGCCATGGTACTAAGGAGTTCCCCGGCCAGATGGCTGCCCGAACCGTTGCCTGCAGATCCAAAGGTAATCTGTCCTGGCTTGGCCTTTGCTAATGAGACCAGTTGGCGCAGGTCCTTCACCGGCGAATTTGCTGCCGTGACGATAATGAGCGGCACCTTTGTCACCAAGACAACTGGCGTAAAGTCTTTCAGCGTGTCATAAGGAAGTCTCCCGTATACGGCCGGGTTGATGGCATTCGGCCCAAGGTTGGCCATCAGCACGGTGTAGCCGTCAGGCTGCGCCTTCGCAACGGCTTCATTAGCGATGATGCCGTTTGCGCCAGGCCGGTTCTCCACAACAACAGACTCTCCCCATGCCTGGCTAAGCTTAGCGCTTAGGAGCCTGGCGGTCACGTCTGAGGCGCCGCCAGGGGGATAGGGAAGAACGACCCGAATCGGCTGGACCGGCCATTCCTTAGCGTGGGCGGCGGCCAGACCGATGGTCAGTGTCACTCCGCAAACGGCTAATGCCCCCGCAATTCGTAGCAATCGATGCATGTCTGTCTCCTTTGAACGTGATCTTTATGGTGATCACTGTGGTCGGGCGGATTACACGTCAGATCGTCCCATCGCGGCGCATTGCCTCAATTTGCTCCACAGACTTCCCGAGCTCATTTTTCAGGATGGTTTCAGTGTGTTCGCCCAGCGCTGGGGGCGCGCGAAGGTAGTCGATACTGCTGCGAGAGAACTTGATAGGGTTCGCAACCTGGGGCGCGCTTGCACCGCTGCTGTGGGGCAAAGAGAAAACCATTTCACGCGCCCGGATATGGGGATCCTCCAGTGCTTCTGGAATGCTCTGGATCGGGCCACAAGGTACGCCGACCGATTCCAGCAGTTTGAGCCACGTGTCTCTCTCTTCTTCTTCAAAGCGAGCCGAGAGCACCTCCACAAGACTTTCACGGTTCTTTAGACGATCCGCATTGCGTCGATAGCGGTCATCATCCGGAAGATTGATTAAACCCAGCGCTTCGCACATGGCTCGGAACTGCCGGTCATTACCGACTGCTACGATCAGAGAGCCATCGCTTGCAGGGAATGACTGATAGGGTGCGAGATTGGGGTGCGCGTTGCCCCAACGACGCGGGTGGCTCCCGCCCACCAAATAGTTCGAGGCCTGGTTTGCCAGCCACGCCACCTGCGTATCCAGCAGGCTCATATCGACGTACTGCCCGCGGCCACTGCCGACTCGCTCAAATAGCGCGCTGACAATTGCAACGCTTGCATACATGCCAGTCATCAAGTCCGATATGGGCACCCCGCATTTTTGCGGGCCGCCACCGGGGACGCCGTCGCGCTCGCCTGTGATGCTCATCAGCCCGCCCATGGCTTGCACCACGAAATCGTATCCAGCCCGCTTGCGGTATGGGCCCGTCTGCCCGAAGCCGGTGATGGAGCAGTAGACGAGCCGAGGATTGATCTCACTCAGGGTCTTGAAGTCCAACCCGTAACGTTGCATATCGCCGAACTTGTAGTTCTCAACGAAGACGTCGCAATCTTTGACTAGCTCGTGCAGCAAATCCTGACCGACCTTGCTGCTGACATCCAGAGTGATCGAACGCTTCCCGCGATTGGCGCAAAGGAAGTACGCCGACTCTTCCGTCGTCGTGCCATCCTCACGAGTAAGGAAAGGCGGGCCCCAAGCTCGCGTGTCATCGCCGGTGCCGGGACGCTCAACCTTCATCACGTCAGCGCCCAGGTCGGACAATAGTTGCGTGCTCCAGGGTCCAGCAAGGATCCGGCTCAAGTCTAGGACCTTGATACCTGCAAGGGGGCCTGCCATATCTCCTACTCCTCTTTTTTGAGTTTCTAACTAATTAGCTCGGGTCGAACAGCACGCCAGGGTTCAAGACCTGGTGCGGATCAAAGGCCTGCTTGGCGGCCTTTAGCGCGGTGCAGAACAGCTCCGGCCGTTCCTTGTCGTACCAAGGGCGATGGTCCCGACCAAGCGCATGGTGGTGGGTCACCGTACCGCCTGCGTCCACCATGGCTTGCTCTCCAATGCGTTTGATCGCTTGGAACTGCTCGGGCAATCGAGCCTTATCGCCATAGGCAAACCACGTGAAATATGGCGCAGGGCCATCAGGGTAGAGGTGGGTAAAGCGGCAAGTCACCGAACCCGGGCGGCCGGTAACTTCGCGAATGGCCCGATGCGTTTCTGCCTTGACGTGCGCGTGAAGAGCGGCGAACTTGTCCCACGTGCACGCGGTTTCCATGGTCTCGCGCATGACGCCGCGAGCAATGGCGTACTCGCGCAGGTATGGGCCGCGCAGGAACTTGTTTCGCCAGCTCGATGTCGCAGCGTCCGCACCACCTTGGTTTCCGCTGACCGGATCATCGTCCCATTCGCCGCCGCACTCCGCGCAAATTTCCAGTGCTCGCTTCAGGCGTGCCTCGACCGGGTGGTCGGCGGACTCGAATCCCAGCACGAGAATGTCATAGCTGCCGTCGCTCGAACCCGTGTACAAGGCTTCTTCGCGTTCCACAAGGCGGGCATTGGCAGGGTTCAGTCCAGATTGAGACAGTACCCGTGTGGCCTCGACAGCGCGCGCATAGTCACGGAAACGTACGGTCACCTGCTTGCGGAAGACCGGCCGGCGGTGAAGCTTGACCCACGCCTCGGTAATGATGCCCAGTGCGCCTTCGGAGCCGAGGAAAAGTCGATCCGGATTGGGTCCCGAACCCGATACCGGGAAACGTCGGGATTCAATGGCACCCTGGGGCGTTACCACTCGCATGCTCTCGACGTGGTCGTCGATCTGAGTGAACGCGGTCGCAAAGTGGCCTGCTGCTCGCGTTGCGATCCAACCCCCCAGTGACGAGAACTCCCACGCTTGCAGGAAGAATCGCATGGTCAGGCCGGTGGGCTTGAGCTGTCGTTCCAGCTCCGGGCCAAGGACGCCCGCTTGAATGCGCGCGGCCTGCGATGTTTGGTCTACCTCCAGCACTTTGTTGAAGTGCTTCATGTCGATGGACACCACGCCACGGTAACGATCGTGCTCGGGCGGATTCACGCCGGCCACGACGCTGGTGCCGCCGCCGTACGGAACTGCAGCAACGTTCTGGCGCCCGCACCAGTCGAACAGGTCCACGATGTCCTGCTCAGTGCGCGGGTAGGCGATGACGTCCGGCGGGTTGGAAAATTCCCGGCGCATTGCGCGCGCAACATCCATGGTGCCCGCGCCGTAGGTGTGATACAGGCGGTCGTAATGATCGCTTGTGCAGATTTCGCGAAGCGACGCGGGCAGCTGTACGCGAGGTTTGCGCAGCGAAATTTCTTCGGGCGTCGGAAAAGGTGTCGCTTCGAAGTGCTCGACACCCAGCAAGCGTGTCCACGCTGCCTCGAACTCCCGGATTTCGTCCGGCGTGACGGTGTCACCCTCATAGCCCCACCCGTAAAACTTACGACGACGTTCCTGCATTGTTGCCTCCTGTGTGATGTGGTAATCGATTACATACGTTACGGTAACCTGCGTCAGAGACTGTAAATAACCAATGCCAGTACGGTGATGAGGCGAAAACAGCACTGCGTGCAATCGATTACATAAGTTTAGATTGGTGCGGCATAATGTCAAGCAGTTAACGCAGTCGCGGCCATGGGTTGGAGCAGGAGTCGACGAAGAGGTCGGATCGCTAAGAGACCTTCCCGCGGCGAGGTCACTGTGGGTTGGAGAGCGACTTACTTGGTGGTCTTCCCTTGCAGGGCGTCAGGTACGTCCTTGCCTGAGGACCCAGTGAGTCGATCCTGAGCAAGCAATCTGGGGGCGCTTGCTCGTTGCAGCGTTGGCATGGTGCTCGAGCGACAGAGCAGCAAGAAGTGTGGCCGCTCCCTAGGCCTCAAGCGATGACATGCGGCATATCCGCCCTGGGTAGCCCACCAAACGGAGAGAAGATATGGCCCTGCAACACATCCCGCCCATTCAATGTCTTGTCACCTTCGAGACGGTTGCAAGGCTTCGGAGCGCCACACGTGCCGCCGACGAGTTGTGTGTAACAACCAGCGCCGTGAGTCATCGAATCCGCCAGCTTGAATCTCACCTCGGTGTTGAACTCTTCGGGCGGAGTGACTTCACGCTTTCTGCACATGGTGCAGCGTACCTGGCGAATGTCCGAAGCGGCCTCGCTGCGCTACAGCAGATGCCGGTCAAAAATGGAAAAGCCTCTTCCACGCGACTGCGGGTCGCGGTGACCCCAACTTTCTCCAGGCAGTTCCTGATGCCCAAACTGGAACTGTTCCGCAACAAGTATCCGGACATCGACCTTATCTTGCAGGTCTCCATCCCATTCCTGGACGTCACAGCCGAGCCATCCGATTTGGAAATCCGGTACGGCGCGGGCGGATATGCGGACGTCGATCATCGCGTCGTTCTCTCGGAGGAGGTGGCGCCGGCTTGCAGCCCTACCTATCTCAACGAGTTCGGCCCCTTCGAAGGCTTCGAAATGGCGGGTGAAATCGACCAGGCGCGTCTGATACGTAGCCCGCTTGAGCCTTGGACGACATGGTTCTCCGCATGTGGATTGACGAGAACGGAGCCGCATGTGGGCGCTCAATTCAACGATCTAGGGCTTCTCTATGACGCAGCCGCGTGCGGGTTCGGCGTGGCACTAGTGAGGACCCGTATGGCGCAGTCATGGCTAGAGGGGGGGCGACTCATCCGCATATCGGATCGATCCGTGCCTTCACAGATGGCGCACTACTTATGCTGGGAACCTGGGGCCCTGGAGAGATGGGAGTGCGCCGCCTTTATGGAGTGGCTCACCGACTCGCTAAGTTGAGCGGCCCAAACACGGCAATCAAGTTTTCTGCAACTCAACCGCAAATAACTCTCAACCTGCTATATCGCGTGATTGTCTACAGTCAAGTCATGGCGTCTCGTCGACGCCTTTGACAGAAGTGTATTAGAACCTCCCCACACAATGCATCGCATTCATCGCTCAACGTTTGAGCCTCAGCGCCCGGAAGCAACGCTCCGCCTTGGAGCTGCAGCATCCGTCCAGGCTGATTGCGCGGTTCGCCGGCTCGCTACGGTCGCGCCGTCGCTCCGCACTGATTATCCAATAGACCGGCACAGCACGACGCAGCTTCATCGCACCAGGAGGGCAAAGTCATGAATGCGACGCGTGACGGCTGGTTGGCACATCCTACTGACGCTGAGCGGAGGGAAGCCCGGCGTGCGGAAGTGGTTTCCGCGCTAGAAGGCGTGCTGCCTAGGGACCTTATCCTGTCGCAGCGCGAGGACACCCAGCCATTTGAATGCGATGGCCTTACGGCCTATCGGGCGCAGCCGCTCGTCGTGGTGCTTCCCGAAACAGAAGAGCAGGTTGTTGCCATTCTGCGAACGTGCAAGACGCTCGGTGCGCCCGTCGTGGCTCGGGGCGCAGGCACGGGATTGTCAGGCGGTGCGCTCCCACATGAGATGGGCGTGCTCCTTTCGCTCGCTCGTTTTAACCGGATCGTCAGGGTAGATCCTGTGAGTTGTACCGCAGTGGTCCAATGCGGTGTACGCAACGCCGCAATCAGTGAGGCAGCCGCTACGTATGGGCTGTACTACGCCCCCGATCCGTCCAGCCAGATTGCCTGCACGATCGGTGGAAACGTGGCCGAGAATTCCGGAGGCGTCCATTGCCTCAAGTACGGACTCACGTTGCAGAACGTAATGAAAGTACGGGGATACACCATTCAGGGCGAGGCGATAGAGTTTGGATCGGAAGCCCTTGATGTCCCTGGGCTCGATTTGCTCGGCGTCGTTGTAGGCAGTGAAGGGATGCTCGCAGTGACATTGGAAGTCACCGTCAAGTTAATTCCTAAGCCAGAACTTGCGCGATGCATCGTTGCAAGCTTCGACACCGTCGAAGCCGCTGGTGACGCCGTAGCCAACGTCATCGCGGCCGGCATCATCCCAGCCGGCCTGGAACTGATGGACAAGCCGATGACCGCCGCCGTAGAGGACTTCGTGCATGCTGGCTATGACCTGGACGCGGCCGCAATCCTATTGTGCGAGAGTGATGGGACGGCGTTGGAGGTCGAGGACGAGATTGTGAAGATGAATGCCGTCCTCACCGCCAGCGGGGCCACTCGTCTTGAAGCAAGTCAGGACGAGGCGCAGCGTCTTCGTTTCTGGAGCGGGCGAAAGAATGCATTTCCCGCGACGGGGCGCATGAGCCCGGATTACCTGTGCATGGATTCCACGATTCCTCGCAAGAGTCTCGCTGCGATCCTTCGAGCAATCAGCGAGATGGAGGTGCGCTATGGGCTTCGCTGCGTGAACGTGTTCCACGCCGGCGACGGGAATCTACATCCGCTGATCCTTTTCGACGCCAACAATCCCGAAGAACTGCACCAGGCGGAGCAATTCGGCGCAGAGATTCTGGAAACAAGCGTCACGCTTGGCGGGACGGTGACCGGAGAGCACGGTGTGGGCGTGGAGAAGCTGAACTCAATGTGCGTTCAGTTCTCAGGCGCAGAGCGAGAACAAATGTTTGCGCTGAAACGTGCATTCGATCCGCAATCGCTCTTGAATCCTGGGAAGGTAATTCCGACGCTGCATCGATGTGCCGAATATGGTCGCATGACTGTTCGGCGTGGGATGCTGCCGCATCCAGAAATCCCGAGGTTCTAGAATGACGACGATCCCCACGGAAGTGTCTCATCTGATTGAGACAGTCCTGCATGCAAGAAAAACGAAGACCTCTCTCAACATCGTTGGCGGCGGTACGAAATGCTTCTACGGTGAAGAGCCGTCGGGTGAACCGTGTGATGTCCGGCGCCTCAGCGGAATTTGCAGCTATGAACCGTCTGAGCTGGTTGTCACCGCTCGTGCAGGCACACCGCTAGAAGAACTTGAGGCCGTGCTGGCCGAGCACAATCAGTACCTTGCCTTTGAGCCGCCACGCTTTGCTAAAGGAAGTACTGTCGGAGGAGCGGTCGCGGCAGGTCTGAGCGGGCCAGCACGCGTCGGGGTAGGGTCCATTCGGGACTTCGTTCTCGGCGCGACCATGATTAACGGCAAAGGCGAGCTTCTGACATTCGGCGGGCAAGTGATGAAGAACGTTGCCGGTTATGACGTTTCGCGTCTCCTGGCCGGCTCAATGGGAATACTCGGTGTTATCTGTGAGGTCTCGCTGAAGGTTCTGCCCATTCATTCATCGAGGATCACCCTGGTCATCGAACGCGACGAAGCAGGGGCGTTGTCTCTCTTAAACGGGCTGACTCGGCAAGCATTGCCAGTCAATGCGAGTGCCTGGCACGACGGAAAGCTGTTCCTCCGACTGAGTGGTGCAGCCTCTGCTGTCACGGAAGCCAGAAAGCGTTTGGGCGGGACTGAGCTGGAACCAGACGAAGCGTTGTCCTGGTGGGATGCCGTCCGCGACCACCGCCACGACTTCTTTTCACAGAGCGACGCGCCTCTCTGGCGTGTTTCCGTTCCGGCAGTCTCCCAACCCTTCTTGGCCGCGAATCAGCTTATTGAATGGGGTGGTGCATTGAGATGGCTATACACCGACGATCCCATCGAGGACGTTCGGGAAATGGCGTCATCGCTTGGTGGTCACGCCACGCTGTTCAGGGATCCGCATCATAGGAGCGGCGTGTTCACGCCACCGAGCGATGCGCTCTTCGAGATTCATCGCAATCTCAAGCAAGCGTTTGATCCCGATGGCATCTTCAATGTTGGTCGGCTCTACCCCGGCCTGTAAGGGGCTCCATATGCAGACAAAACTAAGTCATGAGTTTGCCAACACTCCAGAAGGGGCGGAGGCCGAAGAGATTCTGCGCAAGTGCGTGCATTGCGGCTTTTGTACGGCAACGTGTCCGACTTACCTGCTTCTGGGCGATGAACGTAACGGACCCCGGGGACGCATCTACTTGATGAAGCAGTTGCTTGAGGGGGAAGAGGTCACAGCAAGCACCCAACAGAATCTAGACCGCTGCTTGACGTGCCGGAACTGTGAAAGCACCTGTCCCAGCGGTGTCGAGTACGGCAAGCTAGTTCACATTGGGCGGAAGCTAGTCGATGAGCGAATTCCTCGTCCGCCAAAAGACCGCGCGGTGCGTTGGCTGCTGCGTGAGGGGCTAACTTCGCCATTGTTCTTGCCGGCCATGAAGATTGGCCGAATGGTTCGGCCGCTACTTCCTTCCAAGCTCGCCAACAAGCTTACGCCGAGCAGACCTGCGGGTCAGCGCCCAACGCGCCGCCACGCCAGGAAAGTGCTCATGCTCGAAGGTTGTGTGCAGCCGGCGATGATGCCGAACATCAATTCTGCGACCGCGCGGGTACTCGATGCAGCCGACTTTCAGGTTGTAAGTGTTCCTCGAGCCGGTTGCTGTGGCGCGATCCGGCTGCACACCGGAGATCACAAGGGCGGCCTCGATGATATGCGCAGAAACATCGACGCCTGGTGGCCGGCGATTTCCAGCGGTGAAGTCGAGGCAATTGTCATGAACGCGTCCGGCTGCGGCGCGACCGTGAAGGACTACGCCGACTTGCTAAAGCATGACGCGGAGTACGCCGAGAAGGCAGCTCGGGTTAGCGAGTTGACCCGCGACCTGAGCGAATTGCTTCCTGAACTTCTGCCAAGACTGCGCGGCAAAGTCAAAGCGTGCGACAAGCCGGCCTTGGCGTTCCATCCGCCGTGCACGCTGCAACACGGCCAGAAGCTGCGGGGAGTGGTGGAGGAGCATCTGGGACAGTTGGGCTTTTCCGTTCATCGTGCCAGCGTGGAGAGTCACCTTTGTTGCGGCTCAGCCGGCACCTACTCCGTTCTGCAGCCCGAAATTTCACTCCAGCTCAGAGACCGCAAGATCGAGCATCTGAGCGAGAAGCAACCTGACTGCATCGTGTCCGCGAACATCGGTTGCATCCAGCATTTGCAAAGTGGAACGCCCACGCCAGTAAAGCACTGGATCGAGGTACTGGATGATGCAATCGAGCCGGCAGTCCAACCAGAGGAACAAGTATTTATCTAGCGGCAGGGCAAGAAACGGCGTCGAAGTCGGCACGGGCTGCGAGAGCGGCCCATGCAGTAGTGTTTCGCCTCCTGCAAGTAACGCGGTCGGCGAAAAGTTAGTCACATCAAGATAAGAGGAGCATTTTGTGGCGATCTATCGAATTGGAGAGAAAGAACCGACAATTCATCCGAGCTCGTATGTATCCGAGCATGCGGTAATCATCGGCGACGTGGAAATCGCCGAAGACGTGTCCATCTGGCCCGGCGCTGTGATCCGCGGCGACAATGAAAAGATCACGATTAGGCGAGGCGTGAACGTCCAGGAGGGGGCTGTGTTGCACACCGATCCTGGCTTTCCCGTCGAGGTAGGCGAGATGGTCTCCATTGGACACCAGGCGATGCTTCACGGTTGCAAGGTCGGAGCACGTAGTCTGGTCGGCATTCAGGCTGTGATCCTGAATGGATCCGAACTCGGACAACAATGCCTCGTGGGGGCCGGATCCTTGATCGGCGAGCGCAAGAACTTCCCGGCAGGAAGCTTGGTCATGGGCACACCTGCAAAGCAGGTACGTGAACTAACGGAGGAAGTCAAAGCTGCGATCGAGAAGAACGCTGACGACTACATTAACAAGGCGAAGACGTACAAGAAGGACCTGGTCAAGCTGAGTTAGCAAGCTCCGCGCGTCGGCGGATCAAGCGTCGACGCCTTGAGACGAGAGCGCCAGCCAGCGCCTCGTCTCGTCATCCCTCTCCATCAAGATTGGTGCTCCGGCCATCGCGAACGAACGCGACAAGGCCCGGCCTTGAGTTGCTACCCGGCCACAGGCACAGAACCCCTTCACGCGCCGCCGCTGTCTGCGTGGTCGCTACCCTCACCAGTCGGACCATATCGACTCGGTGCCTCCAGGTACTTCGCGCGATCATTCTTCACTGAATCGTTATATCATCTGCTCAGTGATTGCCCCCTTTTTGTAGACATGACAGAACCTACGGTTGAAATGCTTGCGGACGAACTTAGACCCCGCTTGATGCGGATCGTTGTAGCGCTGCGGCGGGAAATGAGAGCGGCGCACGTGCCCCCCGCGCAGAGCGCTGTTCTTAGTGCATTGCTCGTAAGAGGGCCGATGCGAGTTAGCGATCTGGCCAGGAATGAAGGCGTCAGATTGCCTACGATGACGCAGATTGTCGGGCGGATGGTCGACGCCGAGTTAATCGCGCGCTCCGCACCCGTCGGCTCGTACAACAACATGATTCAGATTACTGATGAAGGCCGGGCTGTGGCCGGCAAATTGGCCGCACAGCGGACGGCGGCACTGGGCAAGCGCATGGAGGGATTGACGCCCGAGGAGTTGCAGACGGTGATCGCGATGTTCCCCATCATCGATAAGATGTTCAAAAGAGAACCGTGGCTGGACCACGAGTAATACCAACGAAATCTTCCTGGAAGACGACACGATTCGAGAAGGCTTATCGCTAGCCGGCCGCGCTTGCGCTGCAACTGCGGAGCCATGCAGGGAGTTGTCAGAGTCGCCGAGAGCAACCGCATCGCCCAATATGGGCCGCACTGCCGCGACCTATACGCTAATAAAAAAGGCGCCTAACACTCACTTAGGCGCCAAAACCTGACTGGGAACGTAGCTTCGGGGGAAAGGGCGACGTATCGCCCTTTGCGGCCCCCGATCTACACTTGAGTTACAAATTTCGTGACGAGATAGCCGTCGAACGTCTCGGTCCCACCCTCACTCCCGATACCGCTATCTTTAATGCCTCCAAACGGTGTTTCGGCGAGAGCGCTTCCAAAGTGGTTGATGTTGACCATGCCGGCCTCAAGGCGGGTAGAGACAGCATGCGCTGTCTTCGCTGACTCGGTAAACACGTAAGACGACAGGCCGTAAGTCAGTTTGTTCGCCCGTGCCAGCACCTCATCCAGATCGTCGAATGCTACAACCGGGGCGACAGGGCCGAATGGCTCGCAAGTCATGAGCATGGAGTCGTCTGAAATGTCTATAACGACGCTGGGCGCGAAGAAATGTCCTGTGTCGCTGCACCTGGTCCCTCCCACGACAACCTTTCCGCCGCGCGCTTTGGAGTCGGCAATCAACCCTTCCATTGCAGCAACACGGCGTTGGTTTGCGAGCGGTCCCATCTGTGTCGAGCTGTCTATACCGTTGCCGACCCGCACTGCGCCAATGACGTCCGTAAAACGCCTGAGGAACCTATCGTAAGCCCCGCGCTGGACGAAGAAGCGGGAGGGCGAGACGCATACCTGACCAGCGTTTCGCAGCTTGTAGTTTGCAAGCATCTCGGCGGCGGTATCGACATCCGCATCGTCGAAGACGATTGCAGGGGAGTGACCACCAAGCTCCATAGTGATTCGCTTCATATGGAATCCTGCGAGAGCTGCTAGTTGTTTGCCAACAGCAGTGGACCCCGTAAAGGAGATCTTCTGGACCAGCGGAGATGCAATGAGGTGTGCTGACACCTCCGCCGGGACGCCAAATACAATGTTTAAGCAACCAGGAGGAAGGCCCGCATCATGGAACAGTTGAGCGATCGCCAGCACGGCACTCGGCGTCTCTTCTGGTCCCTTCAGAATGATCGTACAGCCTGCGCCAAGCGCGGCAGAGATTTTCCGGATCGCCTGATTGAAGGGAAAATTCCAAGGGGTGAAGGCTGCGCAGACTCCGACCGGCTGACGTAGCACGAGCTGGCGGACGTTAGGGTTGCGGCTGGGGATCACGCGGCCGTAGATCCGCCGAGCCTCTTCTGCATGCCAGTCCGCATGCTCTGCACAAACCGTTACTTCGCCCACGGCTTCGTGCAGAGGCTTCCCCTGGTCAATGGTCATGTTGCGGCCGATTTCCGGCGCCCTTTGACGGGCGAGCTCCGCAACTTTACGCAAGATTGCACTGCGTTCCAAAGGCGATGAGTCGCGCCACGTCAGGAAAGCTCGATGAGCCGCCTCGACGGCGGTGTCGAGGTCCTCGCGGGTGGCGAGCGGCAGTCGCCCAACGACCTCCTCCGTCGCAGGGTTGACTACGTCCTGGTGTCGCCGGCCTTCAATGCCGAGAAATTCGCCATTGATGTAAAGGGATAATTCTGGATACACAGCGTGTACTCCAATGACTAAGAGGTTAGCTACGAAATTCTGTGCTTGTGACGGAGGTCGATCTATTCGAGCTTAAAATCACCGACCTTAATTACTGCATCAATGCTCTTCTTGCGCTGCTTAAGGTAGCCCTCGAAATCCTCCGGGGACTGCGTAATGACTTCCATTCCAGTGCCTTGCATCCGCGTGCGAAGCTCGCCGTTCTTCAAAATCGTAGCGACATCGCTCTGCATTTTTTTGATTGCGTTCTGGGGCATCTTGGCAGGCGCATACAGGGCGATGGTTCCCGTAAGCTGGACGTCAATCCCCGCTTCCTTGAATGTAGGGACGTTTGGCAGCATAGGCGAGCGTTCTGGCGTCGACACGGCAAAGGCCTTCACTTTTCCAGCCTTAACGAGTTGCGCGATCGGTGCCATATCGATCATGAGCATATCGATCTCGCCTGAAACGATAGCGGGGACACTTTGCCCAGCACTCTTGTAGCCGACTGGGGTCATCTTTACCCCGGTCTTTTGCGCGAACTCCTCCATACCGACACGCATGCCCAAGTTGGCCCATCCGTACGTGAACTTCCCGTTGGCCGCACGAGCTGCCTTAATGAGGTCAGCGAGGTTGTTGTATGGCGCGGAAGCCGGGGTCACCACAACGAGTGGGGTTGCGGCTAGCCCGCTCACAAGGGTGAGTTCCTTGGTGGGATCGACAGCAACAGTGGGGCGCAAGTTTGCGTCGATGATCAACGTGGACGGGGGCATGACCAGAAGGATCGAACCGTCCGGTTCAGCTCGCGCGACAGCCTTGCTGGCGATCGCCCCGTTTGCGCCTGGCCGATTTTCGACGATTACGGGCCGATTCCAGATTTTTGCCAGCTCTTCGCCAACTGCGCGTGCAACTACGTCGGTGCCACCGCCCGGTCCGTAGCCAACAAAGAGCCGGACCGGCAACGGGCCAGATTGCTGGGCGTACAGGATGGAGGGCAGGGCCAGGGAGCAGAGTAGGACTGCTCTGCGGATAGCCGAAGCGGGTTTTGTCATGTTGTCTCCTCTTTTATTATGAAATACAGCCTTAACCTGCTACCGCAGCTGGAGCGTGGCTCTTCGTCCACTCCTCCTTCAACGGCTTGATGTGCTCACGCGCTTTTCTACTGGCGTTCCAACTAAGAACGCCCATCAAAACGTCTCCCTGGTAGTAGCGAAAGATGCAGGAGTCGTCTTTCAGTTGATCCCCTTCGACAACTTCAACGGTGTATTGAGGGCCGATGCGTCCGTAGCTGTGGATTTGGACCTGGTACTGATCCGACCAGAAGAACGGCAGCGGAGCGTATTCAACGCGAGAGCCGAGCATGTTCTTTGCCGCGGCCATCGCCTGTTCGCTTGCATTCGTCCGGTGTTCAATACGCATGTGCTCGCCGTAGCCTTTGTGAAACCACTCTGCAGCATCGCCGGCGGCATATACGTTCGGGGCTGCTTCACAGTATTCATTGCAGACTACGCCGCTGCGGATGTTTAATCCGCTGCACCACTGCACGCTGGGAACTGCGCCGATAGCCACAACAATTACGTCGCAAGCAATCACAACCCCAGTGTCCAAGCGGACTTCGGTAATGGTGCGGTCACGCCATTTCACCTCCCTGAGTTCGCAGTCGTTGTGGAAAACCACGCCGTTGGCTTCATGGAGTTTTTCGATCCGCTTCCCAACGATATCCCCGACTCGCGCCCCGAGAGGAACTTTCGACTTGTCGATGACGGTCACCTCACAGCCGCTGGTCTTTGCAATCGCCGCTAACTCTGTGCCGATGAAGCCCGCGCCGACTACTAGTACCCGCTTTCCGGCAGTCAGATGTTCCCGAATCGCCAGCGCGTCGTTTAAGTTGCGCAGGCTGTAGCAGTTCGCCGCCTGGCTGAGGTTGGGAATCACTCGAGCGTCCGCGCCCGTGGCGATCAGCAAGCGATCATATTGAAGTGTGGAGCCGTTGCTGAGTTGCAGTGAACTGGCGTCCGTATCGAGGCCGGTGGCCGATGTCCCGTCCAGGTAGTGCAGGTTCAGCGCCTTCATGCCGTCTTCGGACACAAGGTTGAGCGCCTCTACCGGACATTCTCCTGCCATCAGCCGCTTTGAAAGAGGAGGGCGGTCATAGGGCATGCCGCCTTCCTTTCCAATCAGCGTGAGCCGCCCTCCCCAGCCCTGTGCGCGCAGCGCTCGTGCTGCCGTGATGCCGGCGGCCGAGGCGCCGGCAACGACGATGTGCTCGGGGGAGTTCATCACTGATCCTCGTGAATCTCGATGGCGAGCGCTGGGCAGATGCCAGCCGCCAGGCGTGCTGATTCGAATTGGTCAGCCGACGGCTCTGCGTTCAAGAGAATGACGATGCCATTGTCCTTTTGGTCGAACAGATCCGGCGCGTTGACGACACATTGACCAGAACCGCAGCACTTTTCGGGGTAGATTGTGATTTTCATGATGCTTCTCATTTAAGTCGGGATTACCAGCGAACAGGGAGTTCCTTGACGCCATACATGAGTGAATCGCCCTTGAACTCAAGGCTTTCCACGGGAACAGCAAGCTCGAGGTTCGGAAACCGCTCCAGCAAGGCGGTGAACATGATCTGCATTTCGAGCCGTGCGAGGGGTTGACCGATGCACTGATGCGGGCCGTATCCGAACGAGACCTGCGTCCTTGAATCTCGGCGAAGGTCGAACACATTCGGATCTTCAAATTTCGAGCTGTCGCGATTGGCCGAGACACTCAGCACTACAACGGGGTCGCCCGCCTGGATCATTTGTCCGTTCACGACAATGTCCTCGGTCGCGACACGACGCTTTCCTGAATGTGTGACATCCAGATAGCGCAGAATTTCTTCCACCGCATTTGGAACGAGGCTTGTGTCTTGTCGAAGCTCATTCCAGATATCCGGTCGTTGCAGGAGGAAAAGCACTCCCATTGCGGTCGTATTCGCCGTGGTCTCGTGGCCGGCAATCAGCAAGAGCCTTGCAAGGGAAACAACGTCCGTTTCGGTGATATCGCCCTTTCGTACGTGATTGACGATGAGGCGGCTGAGGATATCTTCCCCGGGGTTCTCCGATCTCTTCGCCACCAGGCCCTTCAGGTACACCTCGCACAACTCATGATTTGCGGCGATGGCCTCCTCAAGCGTCGCACTACTCGACGTCAGGACCATCGCCAGTTCCTGAAAGAAGTCATGGTCTTCGTACGGAACGCCAAGCAACTCTGAGATCGCCAATGCCGGCGTAGCCAACGTAAAGGCGCTAACCAGGTCGGAGGGTTGAGGCTTTGTTGCGAAGTCGTCCAGCAGCTTGTCTACGATCGCCTGAATCCGCGGGCGAAGGGCCTCGATTTTGCGGATCGAGAATTCACCTGTCAGCATGCGCCGATGCTCTGCATGCTTGGGTGCATCCATGGTGATGAAGGTCCGGTTACTACCCCGGGCAACTTTCATTGCAGCACTGACAGTGGGATAGCCGGGATTCGTAATGTCAGAACTAAAGCGAGGGTCAGACAGGACCGAGCGGACGTCGTCATAGCGCGTAATCAGCCAGGCGATCTTTCCGTCCCAGAGCCTAGCTTGCCCCAAGCCGCTTCCTTGCTGCATCTGGAAGTACACCGGCGGCGGCGACAAAGGATCGACCCGTTCGGGCGGAAAGTCGGGGATGCCGCTGTCCCCGCCAGCGTGCATCGGACACGTGGACTGCGCAGGTGAGGCCGCGTGAAACGGGCAGCCAGTCGACTGCGTGGGGGTTTGGGGGGCGGTCATGAATATGTCTCCGATGGGAAATTGTGAGTACATATTAGGTAGCCTACCTACTATGTGCAAAAGGGGTTTACCCTAATCGGTGCAGAGGATTGACCTCGCGTCACAAATCTCGAGCGGGACCAGGGGTGGGAGAGGAGGGCGTGGCTAGACTGGGGGAGCCCAGTTGGCCTGAAGGCGGGCGACCGCCGATTTCAGTGGTCAAGATATGCCGCCGGTGACCCACTGGGTATGCGCGAGGACTGTTTGCCTTCTGGTTGTTATAGCTCGTCCCAGGGTAGATATGCGGTCCGGCCGGGCTGGCTGACGACAGAGGTCGGTACCGAGTGAGGCGCGGCCGGAGGCCCGCTTGGGACCTGCTGGAGGCCACCTTTGACGCCGGGACCTTCCGTGAGGTCGGGATCGCAGGGCTTCGGTTCTTACCTATGCATAGGCGTGAAAAAACACCCGCATGGACGTGGGGTTAGAAGTGTGCGATCGCCACCACTCGCTGACCAAGGGGGCAGCCTCACGACGCGTTGTTAAAGAGGCGCGGGGGGACAGTGAAGCCGGTGCAAGAAGGCAAGCGAGAAAGCCGAAGCGACCTCGCTTTGGCAGCCTACAAATCAAATAAATAGGCTCCAGCTCTCCCCTAACTCGGCACTGAGGTACTCGAACATCGACATGAATCGAAAGCGCTCCCATTGATTGAACGCCTCGCGTACCGCTGCCATCAGTGACATAGCTACCTCCGGGGTGATCGACTTTAGTTAGGGGGGCCACCGCAAGAAAAAAGCAGGTCTTTCAACACTCGTTCGCATCGGCGCATAGCCCATTCCACGATGCAATCGATTACATGGAGCATAGGTCGCCACGATGGTCTGTCAAGATAAAGTGTAAAAGTGCCATTTGCGGCTCAAAATCAGCCACCTGACTTCGTTGATGGGAGGGTAAACGCCTATTTGATTGTAATAGGTAGGCTACCTAATATTTACGACAAATAAGAGTAAGCGCGCTTCGGTTTTTCAAACATTGCTTATAGAAGTGGAGACAAAATCAATGCAACATCATCCCCGAAGAGGTTCGACCCCCACCCCCCAGCGGGTCCGGGATGTTCTCAAGCCGATCTCCGGTGCCGCCGTGGGAAACATGCTGGAGTGGTTTGACTACTCGTTGTATGGCTATCTATCCGCCACCCTGGCGAAGGTGTTCTTCCCAAGCAGCGACCCGATCGTTAGCCTGATAGCGGCTTTCGCGGCATTCTCCGTCGCATTCGTTACCCGACCACTCGGCGCTCTGTTTTTTGGATCGCTGGGAGACCGGCTTGGACGGCGCGATACGCTCGCGATTGTCGTTGGTTTGATCAGCGTTTCGACGGTGTTGGTCGGTGTCCTACCGGGATACGAGGCGATTGGCATCGCCGCTCCTTTGCTGCTGGTAGCCCTACGCATGATTCAGGGATTTTCCGCGGGAGGCGAAGCAGGTGGAGCACTCGCATTCCTTGCCGAGTACGCCCCGACACGCCGGCGTGGCGTTGTGATCGGGTTCTTTGGTATGTCGGCTGGAATTGGTGCGTTGAGCGGATCCGGTCTTGTTCTGGCGATCACCAGCATTTTTGGTCAGACGGCAGTTGAGGCATGGGCCTGGCGATTGCCCTTCCTGATCGCTGGCCCGATTGGGTTGGGTGCGTTCTGGCTGCGGCTGCGCATCGAGGAAACACCGGCATTCCGGTTGCACTTGGAACGCGAGGGCGCGGCACAAGCACCATTGCGGGAGGCCCTTCGTGACGACTGGCGAAGCATTGTCAAATGTCTTGGCGTAGCGATCTCACACGGCATCCCTTACTACTTGATCCTGGCGTATCTCCCGTCATATCTCGTGTCAACTGGTCGGTTGAGTAGCGGGCAAGCTCTAGCGGCGTCCGGCCTGGCCTTTCTGGGTTCAGTGATTGTGATCCCATTCGCTGCAGCGCTATCCGACCGCGTGGGTCGACGACCCGTCGCCTTTACGGCGGCATTGGCATACCTCGTCGTTGCGCTTCCTTTGTTCCGGATCGTCGTGGGCTCGACACCAGAGGTGGTAATTGCCACGATGGCTAGCGTCGGTGTACTGATAGGGATGTATGGCAGCGCGCCGTTCTGCATGATGACGGAGCTGTTTCCGACACGCACACGCTACAGCGCCATGTCGATAGGCTACAACATGGCCATGGTGCTATTTGGCGGCACCGCTCCTTTAATCAGCGCTTCTCTGACGAAGCTGACCGGAAACCCTTCATCACCCGCCTATTTCATGATGGGAGGCGCGGTGTTGTCTATTTTTGCCATCTTGGCGTCTCCTGAAACGTCACGAGTACCGATTGACGAGCTCGGACAGTCGGACGAGCACATTCGCCGCGTGCGCATGGCGCTCAAGGCATCGGCTCGCGTTGAGTGATCTCCTGATTATGAAAACCGCTACATACGACTACATTGTTATCGGCGCCGGCTCGGCAGGGTGTGTTCTCGCTTCTCGGCTGAGTGAAGATCCCAGCGTCAAGGTACTGCTGATAGAGGCGGGCGCTCCCGCGTCATCCATCTTTGTTCAGATGCCGGCAGGGATCCGGGTTCTCTATAAGAGTCAAAAATTCAACTGGCGCTATTGGACGGAGCCCCAGACACAGCTGGACAATCGGAATATTTATATACCCCGGGGCAAGGTGGTGGGCGGTTCATCCTCGATCAATTCCATGATTGCTATCCGGGGGAACCGATCCGATTACGACAACTGGGCATCTCAGGGCCTGTCGGGCTGGGACTATGAATCCCTTCGTCCTTATTTTCGAAAGATTGAGGATGCATCACTGGTAACGAAGGCGAGGAATGACGATCGCGGGTACGCGGGTCCGATTCGCCTGTCATACGGCACGCAGCAAAACGCCATATCGACTTCGTTCATAGAGAGCGCAGTATCTGCCGGTATGCCCGAGAACAACGGATTCAATGGCGCGTCGCAGGTAGGCGCAGGATTCTACGAGCTTACGATTGCCGAGGGAAAGCGATCCGGCGCTTATCGTTACCTGGATCGAGCAGGTAACCGATCCAATCTGACATTAATGGCGAACTGTAAAGTCCGCAGGATTCTCCTTGCTGGAAAGCGAGCGCAAGGCGTAGTGATTGAGGATGGATGGGAGGAGGTGGAGCTTCGCGCGGACCGGGAAGTGATTCTGACAGCAGGAGCCATTGCCTCACCGCAACTCCTGATGCTGTCGGGGATCGGACCGGCCAAACATCTGCAGTCGATTGGTATCGCTCCCGTGGTCGATCTGCAAGGCGTCGGTGAGAACCTTCAGGACCATCTTGATTGCGCGATTCGCTTAGAAGCGTCGCAGCCCAATACGCTTACGCCCTATATCGGCCTGGTAAGAGGCGGAATGGCAGGAGCTCGCTATCTTCTTTCAGGAGGCGGGCCGGCTTCCTCTCAAGGCGTTGAGGCAGGAGCATTCTACAGCTCCGGCGGAAATCCGGATCTGCCTGAGTGGCAGGCCCATCTGATCATTGCGATGCGTAATCCACCGCCGAACGAAAAAGTTCCCCACGGATTTGCAGTCCGCGTATGCCAGCTGCGTCCAAAAAGTAGAGGCGTGCTGCGACTGCGTTCCTCAGATCCGTCCGCTTCTCCCCGAATCGACCCTCGCTTCCTCTCAGACGAGTCTGACCTGGAGAGTTTGGTGCGCGGCGTGGAACGCACGTGCGAGATTGTCGACCAGCCGGCGCTCCGGAAGTACATCAAACGAAGGCTCGACATCGATGCTTTCTCCACCGGTGCAGCCCGTAAGGCATGGATACGCTCGCATGCGGAAACCATCTATCACCCGGTTGGCACGTGTCGCATGGGAGTCGACGACAACGCTGTTGTTGATGAGGAGTTGAAAGTTCGCGGGGTTGAGAATTTGAGAGTAATTGATGGATCTGTGATGCCCACGATCATCAGTGGGAACACGAACCTTCCCATTATGGCCATGGCAGAGAAGGCCGCAGACTTGATACGAAATTCACGCACATCCGCTCGTTGAAGTTTTCGGAGAACTCTGTTCACTGGCGATTGGAGCTTGCTCCGTCGCCTTCTTCCCGGTTGTCCCCTTACACGGGGACGAAAGGTTGCAGCATAGATTTCCCAGCATCGAACGGGAACGTCTACGGGCTTGCGTCGTTTGATGGAAGCGTTGGGCCACACCCTTTCTCTCAAGCGCCGAAACCGCCGGAATGCCAAAGCGCGGGTTCCAGCAAAGAGGACCACGTGAACAAGGGACTCGCCAGTCAACACATACCCATCACGGGCGCGTCACAGGGCATCGGCCGCTGGACATTCCCTGTACTTCAATAACCTTAAGGAGATAAGAATGGTCAAGTTCACCTATTTGGTACTCACGAACGCGGTTCCGGGGCGTGAAGAAGAGTTCAATCGCTGGTATACCGAGCAGCACCTTCCAGACGTGTTGCGTGTACCGGGCGTGGTGAGTGCACAGCGCTTCAGTCGCACGGAGCAGCAGCGAAAAGCGGGGCCTCATCCGTGGCAGTACCTGGCACTCTATAACTGCGAAGCCGCTGACCCGCAGGTCGTCACAGATGGGATCCAGGCTCGCGTCAACACAGCGGAGATGCAAATGAGTGACACGGTAGGCGATGTCAAATATGGTTGCTATTTCGAGCCAATCACCGAGGTGATTCGCAGTAAGTAGACGGCATGGAAGTACCTGCTTTCCCGTCGTCTCAAAGATGAGTCGGGTAGAAGCTCAACAGCTTCTCCGCCACGTGAGGCGACGGGCCAGGGCGGGTCGCTTACTCCGCCGTAGCGGCGATGGAAGGCCATGCAACCCGGTGCGAGAGCTTGGGACTTGGGCCCAGGAGGCCAGCCTAAAACCTTCAGCGCTGCAATCACATGGGCGACTGCGTTGTTGCCCGTAGCGGATCACGCATCCATTTCGCGGCGCCAGGCTTGCGGGCTCTGCGATGTCCATCTCCGGAATGCGCGAGTAAATGCACTGTGCTCCGAGTACCCAAGTATCCAGGCCACCTCAGCGAGCGAAAGCCGTGGATCTTTTAGGTAATTCTCTGCAATCCGGCGTCTCGTGTCGTCACGTAGCTCGCGAAATTTCAGACCCAGTTTGTCGAGTCGCCGCTGCAACGTGCGGGGGGTCATGTGCATGGAGGAAGCCACTGTTTCAAGGCTCACTTCGCCTTGACGCGCGAGCCCGGCTACCGCTTGCCTGATGGCATGTTCCATGTCATCCATCTTCGGCATGGCACCCAACACAGCCTGTACCTGAAGCTCCATGATTCGCAGTAGCGCTTCATCAGGTTGACGCAGAGGCGCCTGCAAAAGGTCGGCGGGGAAGCGCAGACTCGTCTCCGGTTGGTCGAACTTCACCGGGCAGCCGAAGTATGCAAGATAAGGGGTGGTGTCTTGAGGTGTTGCGTTAACAAAGCACACCTCCTCCAGCCTCACATCACCATCTGTCATGGCTCGCGTGAAACGGGTCATCGCAGCCAAGGCCGTTTCGTCAACGAGCGGCCCCGTTGGTTCCGTCGAACGGGGCCACGTCATCACGACGGACTTACCTTCGGTTCTTAGCTCCGCCGGCGTTACGTTTGCAACCACACGGTCGTACTGTTGCCAGCGTTGCAAGACAGCCCCGACGTCAGGGCAAGCCCCAAGTGCGTATCCAAGCACGCCGAGATGCGCAGGCGCAATGCGCTGGCCAACGTGCAATCCGAGGAGCGGATCATTGCAAACCTCGGCGGCACGCTCAAGCAAACGCCGCCAGTGATCGAGCGCGTAGAGTCGCACTTCCTGGCAATTAGGGCTGGATTCCCCCAGCACATGCACGGCATCCAGCCCTTGGTCCTGCAAGTAGTCGAAAAGCAGGTTCACGTAGGTGCTGGCGTAGTAAGCGGTGGGCGCGGACATGGGATGACAATGAACAATGTCGCGAAGTGTCAAGAAAGTGTCGAGGACTGTCAATGCGGAGGGTCACCAGTTTGATCAAACTGTCGGCAAGCCAAGCGAACAGGAGTCTAAATTGCCGTCCGATATGATGAACTGGCTGCATTCCATATTTGGGAAGTCCGTGGATTGGAAGCAGGCGTTCATGCTCAGCATGGTTCCTCTCTTCATCATTGCATTCAGTCTCGAGACCCTGATCAATCGAAGGCGTAGAGCCGAATCGACACTGAACTGGAAGGAGGTGTGGGCGAACATCGCATTGGGCACCACTTACCAGATCATGGAGCCCCTGGGAGTGGCTCTTGTGACAGGATCCATCTATGCGTGGGTATATTCAAAACGTTTGTTTGATATCCCGGTGGACGGTTGGACCATTCTCCCAATCATTCTGTCGGTCGAGTTCTGCTACTACTGGTTTCATCGCGCCAGCCATCGAATCCGCTGGTTTTGGGCGGCGCACGTCGTTCATCATACCGGCGAGAGCATGAACTTCACTACGGCGGCACGACAATCGATGCTCAATGTGGTCGCTGGGAGTTTCATCTTTTTCCTTCCTCCCGTGCTCCTCGGTGTGCCGCCGGCCGCAGTCGCACTCATCCTGGCCGTGAATCTGTCCTATCAGTATTTCATTCATACCGAACTGATCCGCCGCCTTCCTGGCTGGATTGAGTACATCTTCAATACACCGTCCCATCACCGTGCCCATCATGGCCGAAACGACCAATATATCGACAAGAACTACGGTGGCATGTTGATCATTTTCGATCGCATGTTTGGCACTTTCGAAGAAGAACGGGAGACGGTGCAATACGGCATCACCCAACAGATTAAGTCCTACAATATCCTGGTGCTGAATCTCCACGAGTTTGTCGACATGTGGCGTGACGTGATGTCACCGGGGCCCGTGTGGCAGCGACTGCAACACCTGTGGCGGCCGCCGGAATGGGTGCGCCGTGGTCATGAACCCATCCACACATGGACGGTGGACAGGAACGAGCCGACCGGCAGTGAGTCGACACCCACTCCGTCAACATCCGCTACCTGAGAGCCAACTCATGCATCGCCTCTCTCAAATATACCTGGCCGTTTCGGCACTGGCTTTCCTGCTAATTGGCTTGCATACGTTTCACGACCCCGTTACGGCAATGGCGGGCCTCGATATGCAACCCCATTCGGTGAATGCCTTCAATGAGATCCGTGCCAACTACGGTGGCATGCATCTCGGTATCAGTCTGTTGCTGGCCCTGGGTCTACTCTCGAAGGCGTGGCGAAAGCCCGCGATGTGGATCAACGTCGTGTTCACCAGCGGCCTGGTGCTCGGGCGGCTGGTCAGCATTTCCGCTGACGGTTGGCCAAATGATCTCGTTCGAATGTTGCTTGGAATCGAAGCAGCAGCGGCATTGACCGGCCTAGCGCTGTTGTGCTTCCTCAACAAACATGATGCGCGCTCTTCCATGAGATGAGCGCTCACTTTGAGCGCCCGCGACGCGTGGACATGAGGTCATCGTTCACCCAGTCCTATCAAGTTAAACTCGCACCGATCAACCTCCACCTGTCCTGATACCGGTCTTGCGGACAACGCGCGAGATATCCGCATTGACGGGCTTCACCGCTTTCTAAGCATCCTTTCATCGCGACGGGTCCGACGCAGCGAAGAGAACGCTAGCTCTCCCGAGAGCAGTCAAGGTGTTGGGGCCTGGCCCCAGTAGAGACTACGGAGGTCGCGTCCAGGACCGTAGTGTTCGGTCTCTTCTGGAGTCTTTCGATGCCGTGTCTGCACAGCGCTTTTTTGACGGCTGCCCGGCGGTCCTTACACGCGTGGGCTGGTCGAGGCAAATCGAGACGAATCGCAATGACAAGCGGGCGCCGGCATCCGGGCGCTGGAGTACCTGCTGTAAAAGCGACTCTATGACCCCAGTCCTATTGGGTCAGATCCGCACTTGTCGCGTGATTGAGCAGACGCGCTCAGCGTGCGGGACGCCAGTTGTGGGGAAGCAGCTCGTCGATGCGGCTGTTCAGATGGGTGGGCAGGCGGGTCAGCACATCGGTGATGTAGGCCCATGGATCGTGCCCTTGCAGCCTGGCTGATTGCACCAGGCTCATCACGACCGCGGCGCGCTGACCGGCCAGTTCGCTGCCAGCGAACAACCACGAGCGCCTTCCTAGGGCCCAGGGGCGGATCAGATTTTCTAGGCTGTTGTTGTCCACACTGACCTCTCCATCGAGGAGGTGGTGCGTCAGCGTCGGCCAGTTCTTGAGGCTGTAGTCGAGCGCCTTGGCTGTGATGCTGCCCTCAGGCACACGTGACCGCTCCAGTTGCAGCCAGGCATGCAGTTGCTCCCACAGCGGCTTGGCGTCGCTGTGCCTCCTGGCCTGACGTTGCTCGCTGCTCAGCGTGGCGAGCTCGCGCTCAAGACGGTAGATCTGCGCGATGCGACGCAGCGCCTCTGGGGCGACCGTGCTGTTGCCCTGGTTCCGCAGCAGTTCGTCGTACCGACGTCGGGCATGAGCAAGACATCCCGCCGCTACGCGACCGGGGCTGGCTTGCAACACGCTGTCATAGGCAGCGTATTCGTCGCGCACCAAGGTACCTTGCCAACATCGCTCGTTGCGGTCTTCGCTAGCACCTCCCAGGAAGGCAATCGGGTACTGCGCGCCTCGGCCAATACAGAAGTCGTAGATCACGCCAGGCAGTGGATCGAAGGCGCCGCGCGAGTAGGCCCAGACGTACGCTCGCTTGGTCTTGCCGGCTCCCGGGTCGAGCAATGCCACCGGCGTCTCGTCGGCGTGCAGCCCCCTTGCTGCAAGTACGAAGCGCTTGTGCGCTTCATAGAGCGGTTCAAGCGCCGCACCAGCACGCCCGGACCAGGCAGCCAGTGTTGAGCGCGGCGTGTGTACGCCCGAACGGGCGTTGATCGTCTCCTGCCGGTAGTAAGGCCGATGGTCGACGAAGCGGCTGATCAGCGTGTGCGCCACCAGCCCGGCTGCAGGCAGCCCACCGTCGATGATCTGGGGTTCGACGGGTTCCTGCACCAGGCGTTGGCAGCAGCGGCAGGCCCACTTGCCATAGATGTGGCGGTGCACGAAGAACTCCGCCGGCACGATATCCAGCTTCTCGCTGACGTCCTCACCCACGCGTACCATGGTCCGTCCACAGCCCGGTGTTGGGCAGTGAGTATCCTCGGGTTCGTGGTGATGCTCGACTCGGCGCAGGTGGGCCGGCAGTGGCTGGCGACGGGGCTTGCGCGTGGACCTGGTGTTGTCTTCAACAGAGGGCTCGCCCTTGGCCTGCTGTAACTGCGCTTGCAGACTGGCCTCGTCCTCGGCCAGGGACTCCTCGAACAGCCGGCGCTGCTCAGCGCTCATCGCCTCGGTCTTGGCCCCGAACTTCCAGGCCTTGAGTCGCGCCAGCTCGAAGGTGATCTTCTCGATCTTGACGTCCTTGAGCTTGATCTCGCGTTCCTGCTGCTGAATGTGTGCGAGCATCTGCTGCGCCAATGCCAGCACGTCCTCGGGCGCGAGGTCCTGAAGGCCTTGATCTTGTAGTTGGCGCAGGTTCAGCATGGAGCCATCGTGCCAGCCACCGGGCACTACCACCATCCGGATTTATGCTGTCAACGCGCCGTGATCATCCTCATATCCGCGTAATGGCGCGCAGGTCCTCCAGGCGCTGCCAAGGCAGGCCGAGGACCAGGGCGTCGAACTGCGCCTGCGTCAGTTGTGCGCCGGTGGCGCCGGCCTGTACCGCAGGCCAGACAAATCGTCCCTGGTTGAGGCGGCGAGCGGCGCACCACACGCCAAAGCCGTCATGTATCAATAGCTTGACGCGGGTGTGGCGGGCGTTCGCAAACAGGTAGGCGTGATGAGACTGGGCTGCGCCGAAGACCTGTACCACGCGCGCCAGCAGCCGCTCGGTGCCGGCACGCATGTCGATGGGCTCGACGGCCAACCACAGCGCGTCGATGCGGATCATCGCAGCCAGTCCCGAAGCAGTTGGGCACATTGCTGTGCCGCTGACAGAGGCCAGTGCACAACCAGCGTGCCGCCTGGGCGCTGGATCTCGATGCGGATGGCGTCGGGAGCTACCGGAGCTGGCGTCTCGCATGGGACCGCCTAGGCCGGCTGCATGGTTGGTGTCAAAGGCTGAACATGCAGTGGAATAAACGCACGGCCCTCGCGCTGCGTTGCCCGCATCTGGCGTTCACGTTCCTCTCTGACCCATCTGTGCACCATGTTCGGGTGCAGCCCATGGCTGAGCGCCACGCCGGCTACCGATGCCCCAGGCTGGCGAGCTTGCTCCAGTACCGTCGCCTTGAACTCGGCGCTGTACTCTCTGCGGCGCGGCCGCTCGATAGTTGTCGACACTCGATCCATCGTCCCCACGATCCTCCATCGTGGGGACGATGCAGGATCCCGTGGATCGATTCAAGGCGGAAGAACTGGACGCTTACCCCTCATGTTCCGTAAGCAGCTCTTATAAAATGCAATTAATCGCCTTGATGCGACCAAAAACTTGAACGGAAGCTTGTATCAATGGGATGGCGCCGAAATTTCACGATGGTGAAGGTTCGGCGCAGGCTGCTATTTCTTGCTGCCCCAGCCGATCCGATGCCGCTCCTGAGTAGCTTCATGCCGCGCATCCTCTTCGCTGTGCAAGTAGCCGCTCGTCGTCGGCTGTGCCCAAAGTTGTCGCGCGCAGCCAGTGCGCTGAGGCGCTGGCCAGCACCGCGGCTTGCGGTTCCCATCCCGGCGCGCGCCCCCGCACGCGCTGCGCGGCCATGCGCCCCTACGCGATAGGCTGGCAACCTCAGACTACCATCGGCGTGGTAGCGCCATCGATCGACAGGATGGAGCCCGAAATATAGCTGGCCCGTGGCGAGGCGAGGAACAGCACAGCGTCCGCCACCTCTTCCGGCGTGGCCAGGCGGCCCAGGCCGGTGCGCGCGTTGGCGCGCGCCAGCGCCTGCTCCACTGTCATGCCGCCGATGCGCGCATCCACTTCCATGCCCTGCTGCAAGCGCTCGGTATGCGTAGCCGACGGATTGACCGCGTTGACGCGCACACCCTGCTTGCCGTAGGCATTGGCCAGTCCGGCGCTGGCCAGCATCAATGCAGCGTTAGCTGCGCCACCCGCCAGGTGGGCGGGGTTGGCCATCTTGCCACCCATGCCCACGATGTTGACGATGGCGCCGCGCCCTTGCTGCGCCATGCGCTTGACCACCGGGTCAATCACATTGATGTAGCTGAAGTACTTGGCGGTCATGGCTTCCTGCCACAGTTGTGGGGTCAGCTCGTCCGGCGGCCGGCGCTTGGCCGCGCCGGCCGAGGTCACCAGAATGTCGATGCCGCCAAGTCCTGCCACCGCTTCTTCCACCGCGCGTGCGGCCTCGGCGATATGGGTCAGATCGGCGGATACCGCGACCACGTCCTTGGCAAATTCGCCCTGGCCTTCGGCCAGCTTGGCGCAGGCCTTCGCCAAGTTTTCTGCGCTGCGCGAAACGATGGCCACGCGCGCGCCCTCACGCAGAAAGCCGACCGCGCAAGCGAGGCCGATGCCGCGGCTGCCGCCGGTGATGAGCACCCGTTGATTGCGGAGTTCGAGATCCATGATGGTGTGCCTTGGCTGGTGGGGAGTGCGGGCGTCGTTCGACAAATGGCGCATCCCCATGTGTGGCGGGCCGGTTGCAACGCCGGTGAGATGATAGGGGGTGATCATAGCGCGCCTGTTGGTGCCCACTATAGTTTCATGATGGTGAAATAATTTCCACGGGCGTCTACCTCTTGCTGCCCCAGCCGATCCGATGCCGCTCCTGCGTGGCTTGATGGCGAGCATCCTCCTCGCTGTGCAGATAGCCGCTCGTCGTCGACAGCGAGCTGTGCCCGAAGTTGTCGCGCACAAAGCGCAGGTCGACCTGTTGGTCGGTCATGTGCGAGCCGGCGGTGTGGCGCAGCCAGTGCGCCGAGGCACTGGCCAGCACCGCGGCTTGCGCCTCCCATTCCGGCCCGCGCGCACGCAGGCGCGCCGCGGCCATGCCGAACACCTCTTTCAGGATCAGGTGCAGCGCGCCGCGTGACAGCGGTTTCTCGCTGCCCGCTTTTCCAATCACCGGCAGCACCAGCGGACGCGTCTCCCCGAACTGCGGGGTAGGCGGCAATTCGTGGGCGCGGCGGTAGCGCGCCAACTCGGCAATCAACTCGTCGGTCGCCGGCACCAGCCGGGTCTTGTTGCCCTTGCCGGTGACCTCCAGCCACCAGCGCTCGATGCCCTGGGCATCGCGCCGGCAGAAGAACGCGCCCATGGGGGTGGCCGTCAGCTCGGCGGCGCGCAAGCCGCCCAGATAAAGCACCGTCAGCACCCAGCGGCAACGGGCCGCGTGCAGGCGTTCCCGCGCCGTCTCGGCCGGCATTGCTGCGACCGTGTTTTTGACCACCTCCCACAGGTCGTGGCTCAGATAGCGGGTGATGCGCGCCTGGGCGGGGGCGCGGCGGCGGCGGGCGAGGGCGAGCGGGTTGCCGGCCAGGTAGCCCGCCTCGGTCAGCCAGGCGAACAAGGCGTTCAGGATCACCAGCGCCTGGCGCACGCTGCCGGGCGACAGCGGCCCCGCAAACGGGCGCCAGTCCGGATGATTGCGCGCGAGCTTCTTGGTCCCGGTCAGCACCCAGCGCGCGGCCGGTTGCGGATCGGCGAGGAAGCGCTCGTAGGCAAGCAGGTCTTCATGGGTCAGCGAGGACAAGGGCTTGCCCAACTGAAGCACGGCCCACAGGATCAGCCGCTCCACCTCGCGGCGATACGTGGTGAGCGTCGCGGTGCTGTCTGCGTAGCGGGCAAGCCAGGCGGTCACCGCGGCATTTCCTCAGCGTCGCAGCACGACAAACGTTTCAACCATCGATCGAAATGCAGCACACTTCGCCGGTGCATGAGTCCGAGAAACTCCCGCGCGAGACTGCGGACCTCGCCCACCACGGGTTCGATCTTGCACAGCGCCTTCACGAACCGCTCGTGGTCCGCACTCTTTGGCTCCTCGATGGCGAGGTTCCTCCATCGTAGAACGGAGCAAGTCTGTCACTCCGGAATCCAGCTGGAACCCGCGTCGAATATAGAAATCCGGCCGGTGAATTGACACTATTGCTTGCACTCCCCACGAAGCAAAATCGTCAATTCGCATTAGTCCGGATTAATTTCGTCAATTGGCGTCCTAGACTTCGAATCCCGCTCGTAAGGCATTGATCTCATGGAAGATTCTCTGCATATAGCGGAGCCGGTTGCGCTCGTCCGCCCGCGCGGTGCGCACCGCTTCGAAGCATTCAGTCCAAAGCTGAAGCGGCGGCTGACTTTCTACCGACGCTGTGCGCTCGATCAATGGGTCTTGATCGAATCCGATCCGGCAATCGGCCACTTTTGTGAGCGCCCCGGATTCATTCAGTTTCGAGAGAGGCGGCACTTAGCAGACTTCCTGGTCTCGTACTCCGATCGTCAAGAGTTGATCCTCCTGCCGGATCCAGTGATCGATGAAGAAGCGAAGGAGGGCCTCGAGTTGAACGCTGATACGGTCAATGTCCGGTTGGTCGACGCGGCCGAACACGCCGCTTCACGCGTCTGGATAGAAAACTGGCTGCGTATGCTGCCGAGTATCATAGCCACGCAAGGTCTCGTGTCGGTGTCCTTGCTTGATGCGGTCGAGCGCTTTGTCGCCAGTCGAAAGACGCTTTCAGCCATCGAGCGAGAGTTCTCGAAAGGTGACCCCGTGCTCGTGCGGGCCGCCATCTTCAATCTGCTGCATACCGGTCGCGTGCATGCTGAGGAACTGCGAACCGACGCATTGTCGTGGATGACGAAGTTTGCAGTCAGGGAGTCCTGATGATGCCGCGCCGAAAGCCTGAGTTCCAATCCCTCGATTTGAACGCGTGGCCTAGCATAGCGTGGACGGAGCTTGACGCCGAAGTGCGAGAGGTCACGAAGGTAAGAGTGCAGGCCATCGAGCGTTATGCGAGCGGCGAAAGTGTCAAGGAAATTGAGAAGGCAACCGGCGTGGACCGTCGACAGCTCTATCGGTGGCTCGAGCGAGGCTTGGCGCTGCATCCTGACGGACGCATCTTTGGATTCCGCGCCTTGCTGAGGTACGTGCGGGTCAATGAGTACGTCCGCATAAGTCCCGTCAATGGTCGGCCCAGCGAAGATGGACGGGGTAAAGCAGGCGCGTTCGCGCTCTTCTTAGAAAGCTATCCGGCGCTGGCAGGATGGCTGCTCCTAAAAATAAAACAGCGCCGCGTGTTGCTCAAACAGGTGCATACCAATGGACGACTTCATACGCGCTTGGTCGGCCTGCATGCCCTGCACGGGGAGTTTCTGTTGCAATGCCGGTCCCTCGGCCTGACGGCGGTGGATTACCCCTTCAATACGGAAGGCGGTGCCATTCGGTCGCTATCCGCGCGCCTTAAAGACGAGTTGTCGCGCAGTTTCCGCACCGCGGCACGGGCGGCAGGCGCCACGCACCTGAAGGGGCTTCCGCACTACGATCAGGCGGAAAGTCGGCCGGCCATGCGCCCCTACCAGGTCGTAGAATTCGACGGTCACCGACTCGATATCCGTCTCAAGGTGGTCGTACGCGATGCATTGGGCTTTGAGCATGAATTCGAGATCGAACGCGTTTGGTTACTTGCGATCATCGACGTCTGCACGCGTGCGGTGCTGGGCTTTCACCTTGGGCTTGGCCTACGCGCAAGAGAAAAAAGATGGACATCAGGCCGAGCCTTGAAATTACTGGAATCGGCAGACCGCGAGACGTCCATTAGATTGGGAGAAAAAGTGGACACAACGTCCGTCGCGTGTCCATCTTCCTCCACAAGTTTGCTATATCGTATTTCGAGATCTAGCGCGACTGCAAGGGCAGGACACTACCGCCACGCAGCGCGGCCAGCTCCTTGCGCAGGCTGAATACCTGGCGCAGCAGGGCGAGTTCGCGAGCCAGCGACTCGTCAAGCTGTGCCTGCAGATCCTTCGCGTTGCCCTTCGCTCGGTTCAGACGTTCGGTCAGTTCGAGCTTTGGCCGCTCGGTTACGGCGTTGGCCGCATCGATTGCTGCGATCAGCTCGGCAAACTGAGGACGCGACTTCTTGATGCTGCCTTTCTTGCGGCCCGCCTCGATCGCCACGGTATCGTTGTTGATACGCGCACCCTTGCGCTTCTTCAGCCGCTCAAGGGCGGCGTAGTAGTCGGTCATGGCATCGCTCATGCGGCCTCCGGTTTCATCAGTTTCTCTTGCGCGTCAAGAAGTCGTTGCAGCGTCTGTGCCTCGATGCGGCATTCGACGCTCGCCTCATCGACAGCGCGCAGCTTCTCGACTGTGGTGCGCTGTGCCTTGATCACGCGCTGAAGCTTCGACGGCACGATCACGAGGTTACGGCAGTTCGATTCAAGGCAATCCAGACGCATCCAATCGAGCGGCGTCGACTTGCACGGCTCGACGCTGGCGCACCCGCCAAGCACCGTCTCACGGTACGCCAGTTCGCCCTTCCCGAACATCCTCACCGTCTGCTCGCGTGAGTAGACCGACACAGGCGACGCCTGCACGGCACGGCTCTGTGTCCATGCTGCGTGCCCCCCGAACAGCCGCTCGTCAGAGAACAGCACCTGCTCAGCGTACGCAAGGTACTCGGACAGGCCCTGTGCCTCGGCCCATTCTTTCGCGAAGTGAGCCTTGTCGGTGTCAATGAAGCCCTGCGCAAACGCCGAGCCGCGAGCGTAGTACATGCTCATTTCCTGCGTGATGTGCTGCAACTGACGTTTGAGCGTCGGTAGCGTGACGAGGCCGCTGCGTTGCGCATACAGCGCGAGCGAGCGGCGAAGCTGATGACGCGTGAACGGCCACTGCTGCCCGACCGCGTACTTCGGTTCGTCTTCCCATGCGCGGTGCATGTCGACACGCTTCAGTTCAGCGATGTCCTCGGCCGTGATCGTCGGGAAGACGCGCTCACGAAAAGCTTCGACTTCGATATATATGGTAGTGGGCGCCCGGTTTGCCACGTACTTGAGATGCAGACCCATCCGACAGAACAGCAGGTGGGAACCGTCCTTCGATTCGGCGTAGCCTGGTGCGCCGTGCGCACGATGCGCTTCGCCCGACAGCCGTTGCGCGAGCCTGACGGCGCGAGCACCGAGCGGGCTCGTCACCCAGCATGCGCGTTTGGGACGCCCGCCGGACAGCTTGGTCGTCACGCCCTCGATGGCGTAGTGCATCACACCATCCAGCCGGGTCTCCCTCAGACAGTCGTACGGCAGGTTCTCTGCTTCCATCGCGCGCATGCCGGTGAACGACAGGATGACCAGCTGGCATAACGCGCTGATCGAGGCCACAAGCGACATCACGACGTAAGGGGAGTCCGTGCACCCGAAGTGGACAGCAGCCGTCTTCAGTGAGGCACAGACGTCAGGGCGTTCGCCAGCGTATGCGCGCGCGAGGTAGTCCGATAGCGCGTTCGCGACGCTCTCGGCGATCCCGAGATCATGCTCGCAGGTCGACAGGAAGTGCTGGTAAATCCGCGTCGGGATGACCGCGTATTGGGAGTTTCCGGCGTGTTGCGCGGAGCGTTCGAGCAGGGGCTTATGCAGTTGGGCCAATGGCACGCGCAGCCCTGTGGCCTCGGCGCCCACTCGGTAAAGTTTCGCCAGAATCGAATGAAGGCGTTGGGCCTTCATGTCCATCCCGGCTTGTGCCGCATAGTCCAGAACAACGGCGACGCTGGATAGCCCCTCATAAAGAGTAAGCTGGCGTTCGGCGGCAAAGTAAGCAAAGTCCTTCAGGTAAACTGAGCAACCTTGAAGAGTACTGGACGCAGGTACCGTCTCGCTCGCTTCGTGCATCAGAAAGTACATGACCTGCTTCCACTGACGTGTAGTCGCGTCTGAAAGGGTGCGGCCTGCGTCGTTAAGCGGATGACCCCTAAAGTGGATACTGGTGCGGCGCGATCCAATCGTATATGCACGGATGTCCCAGGCGTCGTCACCAAACAGCGAAGCAGCTTTCCCGGCCTTGTCGGGTGTCACGACCGCATCGTCTTCGATCCGATACCAGTCTGGGCGCTCGGCGAGCGCCGCGATCAGCGTATTGTTCATGCCACTCCCAATTCGTAAAGCTGATCAAGCTTGGTCGACCAGAAAGCGTCCAGGTTTCCATCAATATCAACGTCGTGCTCGATCTGACCGACCAGCGCGGCGTCGCGCTTCCGTATTTCATTCAGGAGGAAGTCGACCCTTCGCAGCACCGCGCCGAACGAGCTCTCGTACTGCTCGAACGAGTCAGCACGCCCGCTTACGAGCCTGACGCAGTGACGGCAGCTCAGCAGCTTGCGGATGTCGGCGGCGTCAGCGTGCACGCGGTACTGATCGCAAAAGATACACCCTTCGGTCGAGCGGCAGTCAGGCAGTACGGTGACCGAAGCCGCGATCGGCGCGGGCTTGTGGAACTCGATGCAGACGCCCACCGCGCTCTTGATGGAGCCCGCCGGGTCGTTGCCAGCCTTCAGCACCGTCTTCTCGACTGAAGCGAGGAATGCACCCATCTCAGCCTTGTGCGCGGTGTCCGTGCCGTTCGAGTACGAGCGCAGCGCCGTGGCCAAGGAGTGGCCCATCAGCCTGGCTGCAACGACAGGACCGTGATTGCTCACCGCCCAATCCTGCTTCGCCGCACGCCACTGACGAGCGCTGATGCGCGGCAGCACAATCCCGAGCGTCTCGAGCCGACTATAAAGCCGATCAAGGAACTGGGCTGAGAGAGCCGTTAGCCGCCGTAGCTGCGCATGATGCCCGAGTACGACGAACAACGCGTCACAGTCTTCGTCCTGCACAAGATACCTGCGCAATGCCAGATACGCCTTGAGCTTTGGCATGAAGGCCAGCGAGACGGTGAACGCAACTTCCCTTCCACCTGCACGGTACTTAACCTCGCGAAACTTCTGACGTACAACAGATGCATCCTGCAGGGTCGCGGCGAGCTCCGGGCTCCATTTCATTGCCAGCAGCTGCGCGAGGCTGACGCCCGTTTCAGCCAGAAACAGCGTGGCGAAGCAAAAGGCCGCCAACGAAGCGTGCGAGCGACGGATCGGTGACTGTGCGTCTTCGTTGGCCGCCACGAGATGTTTGGCAGTTAACCACGCGATGCCCCACGAACGATGGCGAGGATTGTTAGCTCCAGCCTCGGCCAAGCGCCTCGTGATCTCTTCCCGGGTGCGCAGCTGTCCCGTCTCCAGATTCCAGCCAAGCAAGCCGTACGAGTCGTGCCCTTTTCTGCGGCCATGTGTGTGCGGAACGAGGCAAAGATTCTCACCTCGCGCCGTGGTCACGCGCAACGGATAAGGCTTGAAGTCGAGCACCAGCGTGCTGATGCTGCTGAAGAGCGCGTCAGCCCACGCGAGCAAGGCGGCTTGTGCCTCGGCGTCGGGCACAACTGTCGTTCCATTAGCATACCATTGCTGGCGCAGCACCCTCGCATCGGCGCAGAAGTCGTCGTTTCTGAAGAACTCACGAAGCATCGACAACAGATTAGGCTGAATGCCCGCGACGGTATTGTGGTTCAGCTTGCCTAGTGAGACCTGTTCACGCTTTTCGCGAAAGAAGCGATGAACTGCCTCCGCCGTAGCATTCTCGTCACAGAGAACCTGATGCAATCCCAGCCTGTCGGCCCAGTTGGCGAAGTCAAGCACGCCGCGCAGAGCACCGTAGATAGTCTCCGGACGCAAGGCGCCAAGGGTCAAACGCTCGGAAAGCTGCGTCACCAGCAGGCGTACAACCTTAGTGCGTTCGCTGCTAAAGCTTCTGGGATCGAACGTGTGCCGCGCGTGCCGCGTGTTCGACGTGTCACGCGTCAGGTAGCAGATCTGCCCGATATCGGAACGGGTGCGAATTCCTTCCCACTTTAGCAGCGCGCGCTCGGGATGCAGCAGCGTCGTGCCCACCGCGAGTGGCATGCGAACTTCCTCGTACACCCGGCTCATACTGCCACCCCGGTGTCTAGGGCGCGCGTGACCAGCGTCGACAGGTGTGTGCCCCAGCTGTCCTGCACAGCGTCGAACAGCTTGCGGTTCTCGCGGTAGCTGAGGTAGCCCTCGGTGGTGGACAGTCGTGCGTGCCACATCAGCTGCCGCAACTGATCGAGCGCCCGTGTGTACCTGGTCTCATTCGCGGTCATCGCGTCGACCATGTTCAGCCCAAAGGTTGCACGCAGGTCGTGGAAGCTAAACTCGTACCTGAGGTTGCCGAGCCGCTCGCGCATCATGGGCAATAGTTCGTCCTTGATGAACTGGCGCACGGCCTGTCCAGTCTTGACGTGACGGCGCACCTTTGGGCCAGTGCTGACCGGGCCGCGCGATGCGAGATCATCGTAGAGCGGCGCACCGCGATGGCTCAGAAAGAGCGGCTGGTCGTGGTCATCTCCGCCGTCTGCCAGTTGGCGACGCTTGCGCGCACGATCGCTGTGCACGTAGATGTACAGCCGCTCGTAGAAACCCCGGGGCAGGTGCAACACGCCCTTGACACCGCCCTTCGTGTCGATGCCCGTACCCGGCCCGCAGGCGAGACGGATGTCGTCGCCGTGAAACTCGCCTGGCTTGCGCATTACGTGTTTCGCGCGCACGGTCAATACCGTCTGGATGCGAGCGCCCGTCAACAAAGCGAACAGATGAACGAGCGTCATCTCGATGTTGCCGAGAGCGGCTAACGATTCAAGCAACACCGACTGCTCGGAAGAGGAGAGCGGGCGCAGGCGCCCGCCGTCCTGAATGCGATCGTCCCACGGGTCTTCCGCGCGGCGACAGCGGATCGACAGGTCAGTGGTCTTGACCTCGATCACGCCGCTGAATCCCTTCTGGTCCTTGACCTCAATGAAGCGATCAGATTCAACCCACGGCGCGTTCGCGGGCCTGAAGCCGGCTTCGGTTATGAGCCAGCGATAGAAGCGGGCTATAGCACCCATACGACGCTTCGCGACACCCGCAGACAGTTCGCCCGCCTGCACGGCCAGCCTGATCGATGCGCTATAGCGGTAGGTCGGCCGTTGTCGCTTGTTTGCGGGGAACGTTAGCCAGTCGATATCCTCGTCGTCCAGGTAACGACGGAACGCCACCAGATCGTCAGCGATGCTGGCGAACGTCAGCATATTGGGCGAGGACTTCGACTCCAGCATATCGATGAGCCAGATGTTCGCTTCAGCCCACGGCGCGCCGTCAGCAAGTCGGACAACGGGAAAGAGAGGGAAGGTGCTTGGGATCCACTGCGGTCGTGCGTCGCGCCGCTTGCCGGTGGCGGGGTCTGCGAGCGGGACCGTGTGATAGACGGTGCCACCCTCGGGTGTGGTGATGCTAACCGGCGTCGCGCCGGGAGTGTCGCGGTCAACGACCTCGGTAAGCGGTAGTTGCCGGATGGTGGTTCTTCTTGCGATCATCGCCCAGATCCTCTTATGTGTTTGGAGGTGTCTGCTTTAACACAGCCTGCGAGTATCAGCAGATCGTTCTTGGCTTGCGCATATTGGCCGCGAGTATAGCCGCTACGACGTCATCAAGACCATCGAGTCGGCCTTGGAGCCGCATCGACTGCGCGACTTCACGATTCCTGGCTTGGCCTACGGTCCGCACGACGGCTTTCCCTCACAGCGCCTCCCAGAGCTGGCGTATACAACCTGGGAATGGATGAAGCTGGACAACGCGAAGGCGAATCTCGCCAAGGAGACGCTCGACGCGTTGTGTGAGTTCGTTGGCTGTTGCGCAGACACAGGACCGAAGTACAGTCCCGATGATCGCCCCTACATCGAACGCTTCTTCGGGACTATTGCGAGCAGGCTGTCTTCCAGATTGCCTGGCTACACGGGTTCGCATCCCCGTGATTTGCGGCGCGCGCTGGCCGATCCGAAGGGAAAGCTACGCTTGTATGTGTCGTTTGACGAGTTAGAGGAGTTGGTCGAATACGCTATTGCGAGCTACAACGGCACGCCGCATGCCGGCCTGAACAATGTCACGCCGCTTGAAGCGATGGAGTATTTCATTCGCGGCAAGGAACAGTTGGTGACATGGCTGCCCGAGCATCGTCGCCGTACCCTTTGTCTAATGCAATCGGCCAAGCGTTGCACCGTACGAGCATATCTCCAGCAGGGCGTTCGACCGCACATCAACTTGTATGGTGTGCGCTACACAAGCAACGTCCTTGCGTGCAGCACGGATTTGATCGGCAAGAGCTTGCTTATTTACCTGAATGCCGATGATCTTCGCTGTGTCCGCGCGTTCCAACCAGACGGCGCTGAGTTTGGGGTCTTGGAGGCGCAAGGGGCTTGGGGCGTGATACGGCATAACCTGAAACTACGCCAGCAAATCAATCAGGAGAAGAAAGACAAGAAGCGGTCGCGTGGGCCCGTTGATGCGGATCCCATCGGAGACTACGTCGACGGAAAGATGGCGCAGGCAAAGAAGTCACGGAAGGCGGCATCCGAACTGGCGGAAGCAAAGCGGATTCTGTCATCCGCGCCGACGGCGCGAACTGCGATGGGGCGGGGAGCATCCGCCGCGCAGACCGCAACGAACGCCGCGTCAGAGCAGAAAGTAGACAAGGCTTCCGAGCAGAAAAAAACACCGACTCGACCGAAGAAGCTGTCTATCGGTACCGGCCAAGTCTTTTAACCCTGTCCTCCGCGAGGGAGTCATCATGTCGCTTCAGATACCGCGTCCGATCGATCCATCGCTGCACCCCTTGGTCACCGGCAACTATCGTATCGCCACGCCGGCCATCGAAGAGCTCTACGAACTGGTCACTCGATGTCTGCGCTACAGAATTATGGGCGCCCTGATCTACGGCCCGTCGCGCATCGGTAAGACACGGGCGATCGAGTACGTGCGATTGCTGTTGGCACGCGAACACCCACGGATGACCAGCTACCACGCACGATGCGAACACAAGCCGAGGCATGCCGAGGGACCATTCTTCGCCAACCTGCTTGAAGCGGTTGGCGACCCGGATCCTAACGCTGGCGCCAACCCGGCCAAACGTATGCGCCTCGCACTGAGGATTCGTGAGGCCGCCGCTCGGGCAGGAAGTGGGACGGTTCTGCTTTTCTGTGATGAGGCGCAGCGCTACAACGACAATGAATACGAATGGCTGCGTGATGTTCACGATGCGCTGGATCGACAGCAGATCAAGTTGTTCACCTTCCTCGTCGGGCAACAGGAATTGCTCGCTCAGAAAACGGCCATGCAGTTGGCTGGGAAAACTCAGATTGTCGCGCGGCTGATGGTCGAGGAATTGGCCTTCTACGGCATACGAAATGCGAAGGACGTGGCAACGTGTTTGAGCGGCTATGACGAGACGGCTTATCCCGAGCGTAGCGAATGGAGCTTTACCCGATTTTACGTTCCGCAAGCCTTTGATGCTGGCTATCGACTGGTCAGCGATGCCGACGCGCTGTGGGACGCGTTCGAGACGGCGCACCACAAGGCCAGCTTGCCTGGGGCTCTCGAGATCCCAATGGAGTCGTTTGTCCGTGCCGTAGAGATCCTGCTAAAGGATAGCGAGCTCAGGGATTGCCCGGGCTACTGTCCCGAGCCAGCGCTATGGGCGCACGCGGTACGGCATTCCGGTTACGTCCAGTCACGCCATGCAATCGGTCGTGTGCTCGTCTCCGCTGCCTTGTGAGGGCATTCTAAGGTGGCCCGCTTCCCTATCCTCACGCTCGACGAGGCGAAGCTCACTCCGGCGCTGGGCTACGTGTTCGACAAGAAGTGGATCGATCCACGGGAATCGCTCGTCTCGATCCTCTGGAAACTCAAAGTGGCGAATGCCTTGTCAGGCGTCGCTGTGATGCGGTTGGTAAGGTTGGACATCGATCCCTACGAGAGCCTTCCGCCGCAGAGAGGATTCATCGATGTCGTTCGGCTGAACGAAGCGCTGGGCTTGCCAACCAAATCGCTGCACATGGCACTCATCGAGCAAACCAATCAGCGACGCTATAGCGAAGTGTTTCGCTACTGCCATTTCTGTATGGTGCGTGGGTACCACTCCCTCTTGCACCAACTAGAGACAGCGAGTCGATGTCCTGCGCATCGTTGCCCTGTGGAGTCGGCATGTAGGCAGTGCGGACATCAAGCGCCGTATTGCCTGAATGTGCAGCTTCTCGAGGCACCACACCGTTGCGCGCATTGTCATGCATTCTATGGCAACGGGGCCTGGCGACCCGACCGACCACGGCCCATGAGGCCGGACCAACGCAAAGCGTTCGCGCGCTCGTACTTTGAGCAAGGCCTGGGATGCAGGAGCCATGGGTAGAGGGACCTTTACCTCTTTCGGCTCTCCGATGTCGGCTCGCCAGATGGAGCCGGCGTAGCATTCCGGGTCCGTGCAGGCATTTGCACGCCTTCGATTGACACTTCGCGACCCTCAGCCGGTGACAATATTAGTTCGCTGGGCGTAAGTCCTTGATTCTTTTGATGGTACGCCCGGTTGCCGCGCCGTTGCCGCGCGAATTGACGACATTCCTTCGGAAACGGTGACACTCTTCCTTTGTTCTACGGATGCAGGGTCAGTTCGCGCCGTTCCTCGCCCAAGTATGCCGAGACCCTCAGATTGCGTCCAGCCACGGCCGACGTGATCAGAGGGACACCGCCAAGTTCCTCCAGCCGCGACGGCATGGCGTGCCCGCAGGCGTACTCGACCGACGCACAGGTGACGCAGCGCACCTGCGCTAGCTCGATTGCCACCATCTGTTGCGGGGGGTCGGACATCACCCGAATCGCCACGTCCACTTCCTCGCGCAAGAGGTCGTCGACACGGTTGTCGAACAGCAGATCGAGAGCGATGTCGGGATATAGGCGCTTGAACTCGATCAGCCAGCCGGACATCACTATGTGCCCAAAGCCGGTTGGCAGGCTGAGCCGGACCGAGCCGTACAGGCCTTTGCCGAACATGGCCACCGACTCCTTGGCCGCCAACACTTCATTGCGAATGACACACCCATGGTGGTAGAGGCGTTGGCCGACCTCCGTGAGCTCGACCCGCCGTGTCGTGCGCCGCATCAGCTGCATGCCGACCGATTTTTCAAGCTGGGTCAGGTGATAGCTGATATTGGCCCGGCTCATCTTCATGTTCCGCGCGGCCAGGCTGAGATTCCCCGCTTCCACGATGTCGACGAAGAGTGTGAGTGCGCTGCCGTTGATCTGTCAAAAAATATTGAACAGAGTGTTCACTCTCTTTCTAATTGTCAAATTCATTCGATCATTAAACAATCCCTCCCATTCAAAGGAGATTCCCATGGCGCTTGATCAGGAAACTTTCCAACTGCTCAAGGACAGCGTCCAACGCTTCGTCCGGGAGCGGCTGGTGCCCGCCGAAAACCATTTGGAGGAGCACGACGAAGTGCCGGCCGACATCGTGGCCGACATGAAGGAGCTCGGCCTGTTCGGTATCTCGATTCCCGAGGAGTACGGCGGTATCGGGCTGTCGATGGCCCAGGAGTGCGAGGTGGCCTACGAACTCGGCCAGACGGCGCTCGCGTTCCGCTCGGTGGCGGGCACGAACATCGGCATCGGCTCGCAGGGCATCCTGATGGATGGCACGTCCGAACAGAAGGCCGAATACCTGCCGCGCATCGCCAGTGGCGAGTTGATCATCTCGTTCGCGTTGACCGAACCCGACGCCGGATCGGACGCGGCGTCGCTGAAGACGAAGGCCGTGGCCGACGGCAGCGATTACCTCATCAGCGGCACCAAGCGCTTCATCACCAATGCGCCGCGCGCCGGCGCCTTCACGCTGATGGCGCGCACCGGCGGCGCGGGGGCGGGCGGCATCTCGGCCTTCATCGTCCCGGCCGGTCTGCCGGGCCTGACGCTCGGCAAGCCCGACAAGAAGATGGGGCAGAAAGGCACGCGGACCTGCGATGTCAACCTCGACAGCGTGCGCGTTCCCGCCGCCAACATCATCGGTGGCGAGGCGGGCAAGGGTTTCAAGACGGCGATGAAGGTGCTCGACCGCGGCCGCCTGCATATCTCGGCCCTGGCGTGCGGCATGGCGCAGCGCATTCTGCAAGAGAGCGTGGCCTATGCGCAGCAGCGCAAGCAGTTCGGCCAGCGCATTGGCGACTTCCAACTGGTGCAGGCCATGCTGGCCGACAGCCAGGCCGAGCTGCTGGCAGGCTGGGCGCTGGTGCAGGGGACTGCGCGCCGCTATGACGCCAAGCCATCCGGCGTCAGCGATCCGGAGGTGAGTATGCAAGCCTCCTGCACCAAGCTGTTCACGACCGAGATGGTGGGTCGCGTGGCCGATCGCGGCGTGCAGATCCACGGCGGCTCGGGCTACATCAACGAGTTCCCAGTCGAGCGCTTCTACCGCGACGTGCGCCTGCTGCGCCTGTATGAGGGCACCACGCAGATCCAGCAGCTCGTCGTCGGCAAGCATCTGATGAAGGCCGCGTGAGGTTGACCATGCTTGACATCCGCAACGGCATCGCCGTCATCACGCTGGTCCACCCGCCCGTCAACAGCCTGGGCCACGCGCTGCGCGAACGCATCGTGCAGCAACTCGATGCCGCGTTGGCTGATTCCGCAGTGCGCGGCATCGTGCTGACCGGCAATGAGAAGACATTCTCCGCCGGTGCGGACGCCACCGAGTTCGGCACGCCGCGCCAGCTGCAGGACCCCATTTTGCGCACGGTCATCACCCGCATCGAGGCGAGCAGCAAGCCCGTCGTGGCGGCCATCACCGGTGTCGCCCTGGGCGGTGGCCTTGAACTCGCTCTGGGCTGCCATGGGCGCGTCGCGCAGGAAAAGGCCCGGATCGGTCTGCCGGAGATCACCCTGGGCCTGATTCCCGGCTCGGGTGCAACCCAGCGGCTGCCCCGGCTGGTGGGCATTGCTGCCGCCCATGCGCTGATGTCCGGCGGGCAGCCCCAGAGCGCCCGCCAACTCGCCAAGTCGGGCCTGTTCGACGACGTCGTGGCTGGGGACACGGTTGGCGCAGCCGCCGCTCTCGCGACGATGCTCGCTGAAAAGGGGCTTCCTTACCCACGGGCGCTGGATGGCGAGGTCGACGCCACCGAAGTCCAGGCAACGGTGGCCGCGCAACGCGCAAAGCTCACGGCCCGCCAAAAGCTGCAGCCAGCATACGGCGCGCTGCTCGACGCGCTGGCCGCATCCGCGCTGCCGTTCGACGAAGGCATGCAGAAGGAGCGCGAGCTGTTTCTGGCCCTCGTGCCCACGACGGTGGCCCAAGCGCTGCGCTACCAGTTCAAGGTTGAACGGGAAGCTACGAAGCTGCCGCCGGCGCTCCAGGCACCCGCGCGCGAGGTGCGCTCCATCGCTGTGATCGGGGCCGGAACGATGGGCTCAGGCATTGCCATCTCGGCGCTCGATGCCGGCTTGTCCGTACTGCTGCTGGAGCAGGATGAGGCCGCGCTCGAAAGCGGGAGGCAGCACATTGGCGATCACTACCGTGAGCGCGTGGCGGCGGGCAAGCTCTCCGCCGAGGCCGCGTCGTCCAATGAGGCACGCCTGCAGACCAGCCTCGAATGGGAACGCCTGCAGCAGGCCGATCTGGTGATCGAGGCTGTCTTCGAAGACATGGCCGTCAAGCAGGAGGTATTCCGCAAGTTCGATACCCATGCGCGGGCGGGCGCGGTGCTGGCGACGAACACGTCCTACCTCGATATCGATCCGATTGCCGCGGCGACTTCACGCCCGCAGGACGTGCTGGGGCTGCATTTCTTCAGTCCGGCCAACGTGATGAAGTTGCTGGAGGTGGTTCGCGGCGCAAAGACCGCCCCCGATGTGCTGGCCACCGGCATGGCGCTTGGCGCGACCCTCAAGAAGATGCCGGTGCTGACCGGCAACGCATTCGGGTTCATCGGCAACCGCATCTACAATGCCTATCGCCGCCAGTGCGAGTTCATGCTCGAAGACGGCGCGTGGCCTGAGGACGTGGACAATGCGCTCACTGGGCTGGGTTTTGCGATGGGGCCATTCGCGGTCGCCGATCTTTCCGGCCTTGACATCGCTTGGCGCATGCGCAAGGCGCAGGCGGCGACGCGCGATCCGCGCGAGCGCTACGTGGCCATTCTCGACCGGCTATGCGAGGCCGGGCGCCTGGGGCGCAAGACTGGCGCGGGCTACTACGCCTACGTGGACGGCAAGCAGGTGAAAACCACCGATGCGGCTGTGCGCGACGTGATCCTGCAGGCGAGCGCGCAGCGCGGCATCAACCGGCGCACGCTTGCACCCGAAGGGATCCAGCGCCGCGCCTTGCTCGCCATGGTCAACGAGGCCGCCTTGCTGTTTGCCGAAGGCGTGGCAAGCCGCCCCAGCGACATCGACGTGGTGCTGGTGCAGGGCTATGGCTTTCCGCGCTGGGAGGGCGGCCCGGTGTTCTGGGCTCGCCAGCAGGAGCGAGCCCGGCTTGAAGCCGACCTCAAGCACTTGGCAGAAGAGGCCGGTCACGGCTTCTCGTTGGGCGATCTCGATCCGCTGCTTTCAACCTGATTCAAAAATCATCATGAACACTTCCCAAGCCTTCATCTGCGACGCCGTGCGCACCCCCTTCGGCCGCTACGGCGGCGCTCTTGCTGGCGTGCGCACCGACGACCTCGGTGCTGTGCCCATCAAGGCGTTGATGGAACGCAACCCGAATGTGGACTGGACCGCCGTGGCCGACGTGCTCTACGGCTGCGCCAACCAGGCCGGCGAGGACAACCGCAACGTGGCACGCATGTCGTCGCTGCTGGCCGGCCTGCCCATCGACGTGCCCGGCGCCACCATCAACCGCCTGTGCGGCTCGGGCCTGGATGCCGTGGGCTCGGCCGCGCGCGCCATCAAGGCCGGCGAGGCCCGATTGATGATCGCCGGCGGCGTGGAAAGCATGAGCCGCGCGCCCTTCGTCATGCCCAAGGCCGAGAGCGCCTTCAGTCGCAGCAACGCGGTGTACGACACCACCATCGGCTGGCGCTTCGTCAACAAGCTGATGAAGGCGAAGTTTGGCGTGGACTCCATGCCTGAGACCGCCGAGAACGTGGCCGATGACTTCAAGATCGAGCGCGAGGCGCAGGACCGAATGGCCCTGGCCAGCCAGCAGAACGCTGCCGCTGCCATTGCCGCTGGCTACCTGGCCCAGGAGATCGTGCCCGTGTCCATTGCCCAGAAGAAGGGCGACCCCATCGCCGTGAGCCAGGACGAGCACCCCCGCGCCACCACGCTGGAGGCGCTGGCCATACTCAAGGGCGTGGTGCGCCCCGATGGCACGGTCACGGCCGGCAACGCCAGCGGCGTGAACGACGGCGCCTGCGCGCTTCTGCTGGCGAATGAGGAAGCCGCCAAGCAATACGGCCTGGTGCCCCGCGCCCGCGTGGTCGGCATGGCCACGGCCGGCGTGGCGCCGCGCATCATGGGCTTCGGCCCCGCGCCGGCCGTGCGCAAGGTGCTGCAGCTCACCGGCCTGACGCTCGACCAGATGGACGTGATCGAGCTCAACGAAGCCTTTGCCGCCCAGGGCCTGGCCGTGCTGCGCGACCTCGACATCGCCGACGACGACAAGCGCGTCAACCAGTGGGGCGGCGCCATTGCGCTGGGCCATCCGCTGGGCGCCTCGGGCGCACGCCTGGCCACCACCGCCGTGAACCAACTGCACACGCTGGGGGGCCACTATGCGCTGTGCACCATGTGCATTGGCGTGGGCCAGGGCATTGCCGTGATTCTCGAAAAAATCTGACGCCCCAAGCTGACCGATCGCCGCACCGTCCTGTGCTGCGTGTCGCTTTTCCGAGTTCCGAACAGCAGCACAAGAACAATCGCTGGAGACTACCCACCAATGAGCCCTGAAGACATTCTGAGCACCTACGGCCCGCGTGAAGCGATGGAATACGACGTGGTCATCGTCGGCGCGGGCCCGGCAGGCCTATCGGCCGCGATCCGCCTGAAGCAGCTGGCCGCCGACAAGGGCGGCGAAATCAACGTGTGCGTGCTGGAAAAAGGCTCCGAACCGGGCGCGCACATTCTCAGTGGCGCCGTGATGGACCCCAAGGCCATCACCGAGCTTTTTCCGGCCTGGAAGGAACAGGGTGCGCCGCTGAACCAGCCTGTCACCGGCGACGACGTGCTATTCCTCTCCGAGACCGGCCACAAGCGCACGCCTGACGCCCTGGTGCCGCGCAACTTCCACAATGATGGCAACTATGTCGTCAATCTGGGGGCCGTCACGCAATGGCTGGGCCAGCAGGCCGAGGGCCTGGGCGTGGAGATCTTCCCCGGCTTCGCGGCCGCCGAGGTACTCTACAACGAAGACGGCTCCGTCAAGGGGGTGGCCACCGGCAATATGGGCATCGGCAAGGACGGCGAGCCGACCGAGAACTTCCAACTCGGCATGGAGCTGCATGCCAAGTACACGGTTTTCGCCGAGGGCGCGCGAGGCCATCTGGGCAAGCAGATCATTGCCCGCTTCAAGCTCGACGAGGGCAAGGACCCGCAAAGCTACGCCATTGGCATCAAGGAGCTGTGGGAGATCCCAGCCGACAAAGCCAAGCCCGGGTTGGTGGTGCACACCGCCGGCTGGCCGATGGGCAACGACACCTATGGCGGCGGCTTCCTCTACCACCTCGAAGGCAACAAGGTCACGCTGGGCTTCGTGACCGGGCTGGACTACAAGAACCCCTGGCTCTCGCCGTTTGAGGAGATGCAGCGCTGGAAGAGGCACTCGGCGATCAAGGCGCACATCGAGGGCGGCAAGCGCGTGGGCTACGGCGCGCGCGCCATCACTGCCGGCGGGTTGCTGAGCCTGCCCAAGACCGTGTTCCCGGGCGGCGCGCTGGTCGGCTGTGACGCGGGCTTTCTGAACGCAGCGCGCATCAAGGGCAGCCACGCGGCCATCAAGACCGGTATGCTGTGCGCCGAGGCGGCCTTCGAGGCTGTGACGGTGGGCCGCGCCGGTGACGAACTGGCAGCCTACCCGGCGGCCTTCGAGCAGAGTTGGCTGCGCACCGAGTTGCACCAGTCGCGCAACTTCAAGCAGTGGTTCAAGAAGGGCAGCACCATCGGCGCGCTGATGACCGGCATCGAGCAGTGGTTCCTGCCCAAGGTCGGCGTGAGTACCCCGCCCTGGACCATCCACCGCACGCAGGCCGACCACCTGTACCTCAAGCCGGCGGCCGATTGCCCCAAGATTAGCTATCCCAAGCCCGACGGGGTGCTGACCTTCGACCGGCTCTCCAGCGTGTTTATCAGCAACACCAACCACGCCGAGGACCAGCCCGCGCACCTGACGCTCAAGGATGCCGGCGTGCCGGTCAGCGTCAACCTGGCCAAGTTCGGCGGCCCCGAAAGCCGCTACTGTCCGGCCGGCGTGTACGAGTTCGTCAACAAGGACGGAGCCGACCAGTTGGTGATCAACGCGCAGAACTGCGTGCACTGCAAGACCTGCGACATCAAGGATCCGACCCAGAACATCGTCTGGGTCTCACCCGAGGGCGGTGGCGGGCCGAACTACGCGGGGATGTAGCTCCCGCCCGAGTACTGGCCGAGGGAGTCTCGGCTCGGATGCAAGGACTACTGCCGCCTGTCGCGCAGGCCAGGCGGCCCATCGTACGCTACCCCAACTGCTTGACGAGCTCTGGAACGGCCTCGAAGAGATCCGCTTCCAGGCTGTAGTCGGCCACCGAGAAGGTCGGCGCCTCGGGGTCCTTGTTGATCGCCACGATCACCTTGGAGTCCTTCATGCCCGCCAAGTGCTGGATCGTACCCGAGATGCCGGCAGCGATGTAGAGCTGCGGCGCAACGATCTTGCCCGTCTGGCCCACCTGCAGGTCGTTCGGGGCGTAGCCCGCGTCCACGGCCGCGCGGCTCGCGCCGATGGCCGCGCCCAGCTTGTCGGCCAGCGGGGTCATGACTTCCGTGAACTTTTCGGCGCTGCCGAGGGCCCGGCCACCCGAGACGATGATCTTGGCGGCGGTGAGTTCGGGGCGGTCGCTCTTGGTCACTTCGCGGCCCACGAAGCTGCTCTTGCCGCTGTCGGCGGCCGCTGCGACGGTTTCGACGGCGGCGCTGCCGCCCGTGGGGACCGCGGCGTCAAAGCCCGTGGTGCGCACCGTGATGACTTTCACGGCGTCGCTGCTCCGCACGGTGGCGATGGCGTTGCCTGCGTAGATGGGGCGCTCGAAGGTGTCGGCGCTGTCGACCTTGGTGATGTCGCTGATCTGCGCCACGTCTGCTTGGCGGCGACGCGGGGGGCCACGTTCTTGCCGCAGGCGGTGGCGGGGAACAGGACATGGCTGTAGCCGCTGGCGATGGCGAGCACCTGGGCGGCCAGGTTTTCGGCCAGGCCGTCCTTGAGGCTGGCGCCGTCGGCGTGGATCACCTTGGCAACGCCGGCGATCTGGGCTGCCGCCGCGGCGGCATGAGCAGCGCTGAATGGCTGGGCGAGCACCTGGCGGGGCTTAGGGCGTGGCCTTCAAATGCGTCAAAAATTATGTCAATATCCTCGCGTAATGCCGCTAAGATGAGCGAGGGGCTGTCGATGCTCGCAGGGCATAGGCGAGACGCGCCTCGATGAATCGCGGCACGGTGGCCATCCGTCGTCCGCGTGCGGCGATCTGTTACCTGATGGCTGAGGCCTGAACTTTCATGCTCCGAGTGGGGGCCGCCGCTTTTGGGAAGTGTCGGCAGTTCCAGATCGAGCATCTGACTCGGATTCCAGGTGTTCAGGATCTAGAAACTGAGGTTTCCACGCAGACGGATAAAGCTGACGTTGGCCCTACCTGTCAGAGTCTTTGAAACTGTCTGAATACATACATGCCCATATCCGATAACGACAACTACGATCAATCGGTCTCCGCGGTTCACAACCGATTGTTTTTTCGCCTGTTCCAGGCTGGCAATACCTTGGATCGCCAGTCCGTCAAGGAGCTTGGCATCACGACAGTTCAGTGGGCTACGCTGGGGGCTCTGTCGCGCCCGCAGGTGAAGGACGGAATGTCGTTTTCCGATCTCGCGGACTATCTGGTCGTGAGCCGTCAAAGTCTGGATGGGGTTCTCAAGCGTCTCGAGCGTGAGGGGCACGTGGAGCGCGTCGTCGATCCCGCCGACAGGCGTGCCAAAAAAGTGGTGTTGCTGCCCTCGGGGCGAGCGTTCTGGAGCGATATCCAGCCAAGAATCTACGAGTTCTATCGCCAGGCGGTTGCAAGCTTTCGCTTCGACGACAAGATCGCCCTGCTGCACCACATCAACCTGCTCAATGATGGCATGTCGAAGGTTGACCTTGGGGCTGGCGCCAAACCTGGAGAGATGGAAGGCTAGAGCCAGGGCGAGGTTCGAAGGCAAGCCTTCGTGAGTTGCGTTGAACGTCGCGGGCTGGTAGGAAATCATGGCTGCCGGCCCCCCTCGCCTGAAGGGGCTCCGTGCCAATGCAACGGTAGTTCAAGCGTTTGCTTGACCACCGTGCAGGGAATTTCGGTCTGGACGCGCCGAACTCCGTTGGCAGGGGTCAGGTGTTGGGCCAGGAATCGTCGATAGTCTTCGAGATCGCTGGCGACGACCCGCAACAGCGCATCGCAGTCGCCGAACATCAGATAGCACTCCAGCACCTGGGGCAGTTCCGACATCGCAGCGGCGAACTGCTGGGTGGTGTCCCCGTCTTGCGCTCGCAGCGAGATCCGTGCGAAGAAGGTGTGAGGCAAGCCCACTTCGGATGGAGCCAGCACGGCAGTGTAGCGGCGGATCACTCCTGTGTCCTCCAGCATGCGCAGCCGGCGCAGGCAGGGAGAAGGAGACAGCCCCACTTCCAAGGCCAAATCGTTGTTCGAGATCCGCCCATCACGCTGCAAGGCAGCGAGGATGCGCCGATCTATGGTGTCAAGGACCGGCATGGACGCAGGAATCCTTCTTCGCGTGGTACGGGCGTGGACGTGAACCTGAGGATCGTCAAGCCGATGTCACGGCGCTTCGCCAAAGCCCTCCACGATCACCAGCGAACCTTTCGAGGCGCCTTGGCGAATCGGTACCAGCGCCTGGTATTCGGGTGACTCGTACCAGGCGCGGGCTTGCGCCACGGATGGGAACTCCAGCACGACGAGGCGGTCGGCCGGAAGTGTGCCTTCGCGCAGTTCCTTGGCGCCATTGCGGATGAGGTACTTGCCGCCATGGGCCGCGATCGTTGCGGGAGCGCCTGCTGCATAGGGGGCATAGCTTGACGGGTCTTCCACGTCAATGAATGCGAGCACATAGGCTTTCATCCGGGTCTCCGAAGTGTGTTTTGGAGTGCATCACTCTAGGAGGCGCGGGCCCGGTTGTCCTTCAGATGGGGACATACCGGACTTTTCTGAAATCAATATCTGGCGCGATGCAGCGCGGGGTGCCCGAGAACACCGAGGGGCGTCGCAGTCGTCGCGTTCAGTTATAAGGGGCGCTCATATCTGATAGAAGCACCCCCGACTCGCACTGGCCCATGCGCCTTCCTACCATTTGCCGCAATGCAATTGAACTAGGGGCACATGCCATGGAGACAAGAACAGCACTCGTATGCGGTGGGACAGGAGGGCTTGGCGGCGGCGTCGCGCAGGCTTTGCGGGATCAAGGTGTGCGCGTGGTCGCCACCAGCTCGCGAGCGAATCCCGCCGCCGGTGTGGTCGATGGCGTAGCCCATCTCGACTTCACGGACAGACGCTCGATTGCGGGATGTGTTCAGGCACTGGAGCGAGCTGGGATCCGCCCGGACATTCTGGTGCTGAATGGGCCAGGCCCGGCCAAGGGGCGTACTGCCGAGGTACCTGAGAGCGCGTGGTTTGAGGCATTTGAAACGCTCTGGGCCGCACCCTTGACGTTGGTTCGCACGCTGCTGCCATCGATGGAGGAGCGCGGCTGGGGGCGCGTCGTCTGGGTGACGTCGGTCGCATGCATGCACTACGTCCCTGAGATGGCGATCTCCACCTCTTTGCGGGCCGGGTTACACGGCCTCGTCCAAACGCTGAGCGCCGAGTACGCGGGAAGCGGCGTGACGGTGAACGCGATTGCACCGGGTTACCACGAGACCGACCGGATGCGTCAACTCGGCGTGCCGCAATCGATCCTGGGCCAGATACCGGTGGGGCGGTTGGGGACGACAGCGGAGTTTGGTGCCGGCGCGGCCTTTCTCGCATCGGAGTCTGCCGGGTACGTGACAGGCCAGGTTCTCCTGTGCGACGGGGGATGGGGCCATGGGCACGGCGGGCCTCGCCCGGCGACCGGAGCAGGGCATTGACGCCGTTTAGGACAGAGGAAATCACATGAACAGTCCACTTCCCGAGGCGATCCGCAAGTCTCTCGAAAAAGTCACGCTCGACGACAAATACAGCCTGGATCGCGGCCGGGCATTCATGAGCGGCGTACAGGCGCTGGTTCGCCTGCCGATGTTGCAGCGCCAGCGCGACCTTGCCGCTGGCTTGAATACCAGCGGCTTCATCAGCGGCTACCGCGGCAGCCCGCTGGGCGGCTACGACCAGGCACTCTGGGCCGCGAAGAAGCACCTGCAGGCGAACCACGTGGTCTTCCAGCCGGGGCTGAACGAGGAACTGGCCGCCACCGCGCTGTGGGGGTCGCAGCAACTGGATCTGTATCCCCAGACCAAGAAGTACGACGGGGTCTTCGGTCTCTGGTATGGCAAGGGGCCGGGGGTGGATCGCTGCTCGGACGTCTTCAAGCATGCCAACATGGCCGGAACCGCGAAGCACGGCGGCGTGATCGCCATCGCGGGCGACGACCACGCATCCAAGAGCAGCACGGCGGCGCACCAGAGCGACCACATCTTCAAGGCCTGCGGGATGCCGGTCTTCTTTCCCTCGAGCGTGCAGGAGATCCTTGATCTCGGCCTGCACGCCTTTGCCATGAGCCGCTTCTCCGGCGTGTGGATGGGCATGAAGACGATTCAGGAAGTGGTCGAGTCCACGACCTCGGTCAGCGTCGATCCGGATCGGGTGCAGATCGCTCTGCCGGAGGATTTCGCCATGCCCCCCGGCGGCGTTCACATCCGCTGGCCGGATCCGCCGCTGGAGCAGGAAGCCCGGCTGATGGACTACAAATGGTATGCCGCGCTCGCGTACATGCGCGCCAACCGCCTCAATCGCAATGTGATCGAGGGCCCTCAGGATCGCTTCGGCATCATCGCCAGCGGCAAGGCGTACAACGATACCCGGCAGGCCCTGGTCGATCTGGGCCTGGACGACGATACCTGCCGCCGCCTGGGCATTCGCCTGCACAAGGTCAACGTCGTCTGGCCGCTGGAGGCGACCGCCACCCGCGAGTTCGCGATGGGCTTGCAGGAGGTGCTGGTGGTGGAGGAAAAGCGCCAGGTCATCGAGTACCAGATCAAGGAGGCGCTCTACAACTGGCGTCCCGACGTGCGGCCGAATGTGCTCGGCAAGTTCGACGAGCAGGAAGGTGACCACACCGGCGGCGAGTGGTCCATGCCCAACCCCAGCGAGAACTGGCTGCTGCGTGCCAAGGCCGACCTCACGCCGGCCATCATCGCGAAGGCGATCGCCAAGCGCTTGCGCAAGATCGGCATGGCGCCGGAAGGCAGCGACATCGCCGCGCGCATGGATGCGCGACTGGCCGTGATCGATCAGCGCGAGCGAGCCATGGCGGAGATGAAGATCGACACCGGGGATCGCATGCCGTGGTTCTGCAGCGGCTGCCCGCACAACACCAGCACCCGCGTGCCGGAAGGCTCGCGCGCGCTGGCGGGCATCGGCTGCCATTACATGTCGCAGTGGATGGACCGCAGCACCAGCACCTTCAGCCAGATGGGCGGCGAGGGCGTGGCTTGGGTGGGGCAGGCCCCGTTCACGACCGACAAGCACGTGTTCGCCAACGTGGGTGACGGCACCTACTTCCACAGCGGCCTGCTGGCCATTCGCCAATCGATCGCGGCCGGGGTGAACATCACCTACAAGGTGCTCTACAACGATGCGGTGGCCATGACCGGCGGCCAGCAGGTGGGCGAGCGCCCCGAAGGCCACAGCGTGCTGCAGATCCAGAAGAGCCTGGTCGCGGAAGGCGTGAAGAAGCTGGTCATCGTCACCGATGAGCCGCAGAAATACGACGGCGTGACGCTGGAGGCGGGGGTCACCGTGCATCACCGCGATGACCTCGACAAGATCCAGCGCGAGCTGCGCGAGATCGCGGGCTGCACGGCGATCATCTACGACCAGACCTGTGCCACCGAAAAGCGCCGCCGCCGCAAGCGCGGCAAGCTCGCCACGCCGGCCAAGACCGTGGTCATCAACGAGTTGGTCTGCGAGGGTTGCGGCGACTGCTCGGTGCAGTCCAACTGCCTGTCGGTCGAGCCCCTGGAAACCGAGTTCGGCCGCAAGCGCCGCATCAACCAGAACTCCTGCAACAAGGACTACAGCTGCGTCAAGGGCTTCTGCCCGAGCTTCGTCACCATCGAGGGTGGCGAGCTCAAGAAGCCCAAGAAAGAGAAGAAGGGGGACCTCGCCGCGCTGCCCCGCATTCCCGAGCCCGTGCTGCCGGTCGCCGAGGAGGCCTGGGGCATTCTCGTCGCAGGCGTTGGCGGAACCGGCGTGATCACCATCGGGCAAGTGCTGGGCATGGCCGCGCACCTTGAGGGCAAGGGCATTGTCACGCAGGACGCGGCGGGCCTGGCGCAGAAGGGCGGATCGACCTGGAGCCATGTCCAGATTGCCAACCGGCCGGAAGCCATCCACACAACCAAGATCGATACGGCCAACGCGGACCTCCTGATCGCGTGCGACGCCATCGTCGGTGCGAACAAGTACGCAACGGGGCTGATCCGCGAAGGGCGCACGTTCGTTGCGCTGAACACGCATGGCACACCGACCGCTGCCTTCACGCAGAACCCCGACTGGCAGTTCCCCGGCGGCAACTGCGAAGCGGTGCTGGCCGCCGCGGCGGGTGCGCAGATGGTGTCCAGCTTCGACGCGGAGCAGGCTGCGGTGCAGTTGCTGGGCGATTCGATCTACACCAATCCGCTGATGCTGGGCTATGCGTGGCAGATGGGCAAGGTGCCGCTCTCGCACGCTGCCTTGATGCGTGCCATGGAACTCAATGGGGTGCAGATCGAGAACAACAAGGCGGCCTTCGAGTGGGGACGCCGGTGCGCCCATGACCTCAAGGCGGTGCAGGCCTTGTACCAGGCCGCGGCCGTGATCGAGATCGTGCGCAAGCCGTCGCTCGACCAGGTCATCCGCAAGCGCGTCGAGTTCCTGACGGCGTATCAGAACGCAGCCTATGCGGCCGACTACCAGTCCTTCGTTGAGAAGGTTCGCTCGTCTGAAACACGCCTAAAGAGCACTCGCCTGACCGAGGCGGTGGCGCGCTACCTGTTCAAGCTGATGGCCTACAAGGACGAGTACGAAGTGGCGCGGCTGCACACCGATGCGGCATTCACGCAGAAGCTGGCCGACATGTTTGAAGGCGACTTCAAGGTAGTGCACCACCTCGCGCCCCCGACGTTTGCCAAACGCAACGACAAGGGTGAACTGGTCAAGCAACCCTTCGGCCCCTGGATGCGCCGCGCTTTCGGAATCCTCGCCAAGATGAAGAGCCTGCGCGGCACGGCGCTCGATCCCTTTGGCCGGACCGAGGAACGCAGGACGGAGCGCGCCCTGATCCAGGACTATCGCGCCAGCGTCGAGGAGCTGCTTCCCATGCTGTCGCCGGAGAAGCTCTCCCTCGCCGTGGAAATCGCCCGCATTCCCGAAGAGATCCGGGGGTATGGCCACGTGAAGGAGCGCCATCTTGCGGCGGCACGCGAGAAGTGGGCGGCCCTTCGCCACCAGTGGCGCAACGGGACCGTGGCGAAGGAGGTCGCCTGATTCACCAGCCTTCGGCATGACGCGGTGCCCGAAACACCGGGCATTGCGTCATCGCCGGTTTCTCCGGTCAGGCCACGCAGGCCAGACCGACCTGCGTAGTTCTTTCCTCGAAATTCAGATCGATTCCGGACAACACCGGCATAGCAACCATGAAAACAACTCGCTCATTCCTTGCGATTCCGGCTGCGGCCGTGCTTGCATGCTTTGGCCCGTCCGCGCACGCGGAAACGGTGAAGATCGCTTTGGCTGGCCCCGTGAGCGGCCCCGTCGCGCAGTACGGAGACATGGCAAAGGCCGGTGTGTTGACGGCGGTCGAGCAGATCAATGCTGCAGGCGGCACCGGCGGGCGCAAGCTTGAGGTCGTCATGATGGACGATGCCTGCGAACCCAAGCAGGCCGTGGCGGTCGCCAACAAGATCGTCAGCCAGGGGATCCGGTTCGTGATCGGCCACCTCTGTTCGGGATCGACGATTCCCGCCTCGGAGATCTACGAGAACGAGGGCGTGGTGATGGTGACGCCTTCCGCGACCGCGCCGCAGCTGACCGAGGGCAAGAAGCGCAAGTTCATCTTCCGCACCATCGGTCGCGACGACCAGCAGGGCCCTGCGGCGGCCCGGTACGTCATTGCCCAGAAAGGCATCAAGGCGGTGGCCGTCCTGCACGACAAGCAATCCTACGGCCAGGGCATTGCCGCCACTGTGAAAAAGAACCTCGATGCGGCCAAGGTTCCCGTCGCATTGTTTGAAGGCATCAACGCGGGCGATACCGACTACTCGGCCATCATCACCAAGCTCAAGTCGCAGAAGATCGACTTTGTCTATTACGGCGGCTACCACCCGGAAATGGGACTGCTGCTGCGTCAGGCGCGCGAGCAAGGCATCAAGGCCGTCTTCATGGGGCCGGAAGGCGTTGGCAACAAGGACGTGACCGCGATTGCCGGTGCGGCTTCCGAGGGGATGCTGGTCACGCTGCCTGCGGATTTTTCGACCGACCCCGCCAATGCGGCCGTGGTGAAAGCCTTTGCAGACAAGAAGCGTGACATCAATGGTCCGTTCCAGCTGCCGTCCTATGCCGGCGTCAAGGTGCTTGCGGATGCCATTGCCGGCGCCAAGAGCACCGACCCCGCCAAAGTGGCTGCGTTCATGCACCAGAACAGTTTCCAGACGCCCATTGGCAAGGTCGAGTACGACGCCCAGGGTGACTTGAAGTCTTTCCGGTTCACCGTCTTCACCTGGCACAAGGACGCCACCAAGACGCCCGCCAACTGATTTTCCGCTGGGTCCGTCACGCTCCGGGAGGGCGGGGCGGGCCTCGGTGCTTTGCCCATCCCTACCTATTTCAACAATGGAGACTGCCATGAAATCCACGATTCGTCCTCATCGGCTTGCTGCGGCTGCCGTCCTCGCCGTCCTGGGGCTGTCCGCGCAAGCCCAGACCGTCAAGATCGCCATTGCTGGCGCCATGACGGGTTCGGTGGCCCAGTACGGCGACATGATGAAGGCAGGCGCCCTGACCGCCATCGAGCAGGTCAATGCCGCAGGTGGGGTGAATGGGAAGAAATTGGAGCCCGTCATCATGGACGACGCCTGTGAGCCCAAGCAGGCCGTGGCAGTCGCCAACAAGATCGTCAGCCAGGGCATCAAGTACGTCATCGGCCATGTGTGCTCCGGATCGACCATTCCCGCTTCGGAGATCTACGAGAACGAAGGCGTGCTCATGGTGACGCCGACGGCCACGGCGCCGCAGCTGACCGAGAGCAAGAAGCGCAAGCTCATCTTCCGAACGATCGGCCGGGACGATCAGCAGGGGCCCGTGGCCGCAGGCTACATCATCAATACGGTCAAGCCGAAAAAGGTGGCGGTGCTGCACGACAAGCAGTCCTACGGCCAAGGCATTGCCGCCACGGTCAAGAAGGAGCTGGATGCCGCCAAGGTGCCGGTGGTGTTCTACGAGGGCATCAATGCCGGCGAGCCCGACTATTCCGCCGTCATCACGAAGCTGAAGTCCCAGGGCATCGACTTCGTCTACTTCGGCGGCTACCACCCGGAGATCGGGCTCCTCATGCGCCAGTCGCGGGAGCAGGGCGTGAAAGCGGTCTTCATGGGGCCGGAGGCTGTGAGCAGCAAGGAGGTGACGGCCATCGCGGGCGCGGCTTCCGAGGGCATGCTGCTCACGCTGCCTGTTGATTTCTCTGCAGACCCCGCGAACGCCGGGCTCGTGAAGGCCTTTGCCGAGAAAAAGCGTGACGCGGGCGGCGCGTTCCAGATGCCGGCCTACGCTGCGGTCAAGATCATCGCCGATGCGATGTCCGGCTCCAAGAGCACGGACCCGGAAAAGGTCGCTGCCTTCATGCACCAGAACACTTTCCAGACCCCGATCGGCACGGTCCAGTACGACGCCCAGGGAGACCTCAAGTCGTTCAAGTTCGTGGTCTACACCTGGCACAAGGATGCCACCAAGACCGCTGCCAACTGATGCAGCACGTGGCTAGGCCGGCGTCCGGTTCAAGGATCGGATGCTGCCGGCCTGCTTTGAACGCTCTTGTTGCGAGGCATCCTGGATGAGCGACTTCCTTCCCCAATTCACCCAGCAACTGGTCAATGGCCTGACGCTGGGCTCTATCTATGCGCTGATCGCCATCGGCTACACCATGGTGTACGGGATCATCGGCATGATCAACTTCGCCCACGGCGAGATCTACATGATCGGTGCGTATCTCGGTCTGGTCACGCTCACCGCCATCGGGACGCAGGCGGGCTATCCGCTGCCGCTGGTGCTCGGCGCAGCGCTGCTGGTGTCGGTGGTGGTCACCGGCACGTACGGCTTTGTCGTCGAGCGCGTGGCTTACCGCCCCTTGCGGGGCGGGCCGAGGCTGGTGCCGCTGATCTCGGCGATTGGCATGTCCATCTTCCTGCAGAACTACATGCAGATCGCGCAAGGCGCGCGGGACGTTTCCGTGCCTGTGCTGGTGTCTGGCGCACTGGAGCTGGACATGGGCGGGGACTTCACCGTCACCGTGCCCTACGCACGCTTGCTCATCGTGGGCGTGACCGTGGCGCTGATGATCCTGCTGACGCTGTTCATCGCGCGTTCGCGCACGGGGCGCGCCTGCCGTGCCTGCGCCGAGGATATGCGCATGGCCAATCTGCTGGGCATCGACACCAACAAGGTGATCTCTTTCACCTTCGTGCTCGGGGCCATTCTCGCCGCCGTGGGCGGGGTGCTGATCGGGCTGACCATCGGCAAGCTCAACCCCTTCATCGGTTTCATCGCTGGCATCAAGGCCTTCACGGCCGCGGTGCTGGGCGGTATCGGCAGCATTCCCGGTGCCATGCTGGGCGGCATTGTGCTGGGGTTGGCGGAAACGTTCGCGACCGGCTACATGCCTGCGGAATACAAGGACGTGGTGGCATTCAGCCTGCTCGTTCTCGTATTGCTGTTCCGGCCGACCGGCCTGCTGGGCAAGCCGGATGTGGAGAAAGTGTGAGGACGACATGACACAAGCCATTGCAATGAAAGCGTCGCCGTTCCCCGCCGTCCTCAAGGACGCGGCGATCGCGGCCCTGTTGACCGCGGTGTTGACCATCCCGGCGCTTGGGCTCCAACTCAAGCTCGACGGGTACAAGATGGTCCTGGAGCCGCACTGGCGTCCCGTGTGGATTGCCGTGATCGTGGTGTTCCTGTTCCAGTTGTGCAAGCCGATGCTGGCAGGCGCGCGCGGCGTCGTGCGGCTGCCAGCCATTCCGATGCCGGGGCCGCATCAGCAGCGCGTGGCGATCTGGTTCTTGCTGCTGGCGGGGTTCGCGTGGTCGTTCTTCGGCTCGCGCGGGGCGCTCGACATCGCCACGCTGGCGCTGATCTACGTGATCTTGGGCCTGGGCCTGAACATCGTGGTGGGCTTCGCCGGGCTGCTCGATCTGGGCTACGTGGGCTTCTACGCCGTCGGCGGATACACCTATGCGTTGCTCAACCAGTATTTCGGATTGAGTTTCTGGGAGTGCCTCCCGATCGCGGCGGCGATGTCGGCCACATTCGGCTTCCTGCTCGGATTTCCGGTGCTGCGCCTGCGCGGCGACTATCTGGCCATCGTCACCTTGGGCTTTGGCGAGATCATCCGGCTGTTGCTGAATAATCTCACCAGCGTGACAGGCGGTCCCGATGGCATCTCGGGCATCCCCAAGCCGACGGCCTTCGGGTTCGAGATTGCGCGCGCCGCTAAGACGGCAGGCGCGCAGACCTTCCATGAACTGCTGGGCCTGACCTACAGAGGGGACCACATGGTGCTCTTCCTGTACTTGCTGGCGCTGTTGCTGGTGGGCTTCACGCTCTTCGTCACCAGCCGGTTGATCCGCATGCCGATGGGCCGGGCCTGGGAGGCGCTGCGCGAGGATGAGATCGCCTGCCGCTCGCTGGGCCTGAGCCCGACCCGCGTGAAGCTGTCGGCCTTCACGCTGGGCGCTTCCTTCGCGGGCATCGGCGGCGCCTTCTTCGCGGCACGCCAAGGGCTGGTCAATCCCGAGTCCTTCACCTTCATCGAGTCGGCGTTGATCCTCGCGGTCGTTGTGCTCGGCGGCATGGGCTCGCAGCTCGGCGTGGCGCTGGCGGCCATTCTGCTGACGGTGCTGCCGGAACTCACGCGCGAGTTTGCGGAGTACCGCATGCTGATCTTTGGCCTGGTGATGATCCTGATGATGATCTGGCGCCCCCAAGGGCTGCTGCCCACCAGCCGCCCCCATCTGGAGTTGCCGCGATGACTGCCATTGCATCTTCCGAATTGCTCACAGTCTCCGGCTTGCAGATGCGCTTTGGTGGCCTGATGGCGGTCAACGGCATCGACTTCCAGGTCCGCCGCAACGAGGTCTTCGCCATCATCGGGCCGAACGGTGCGGGCAAGACCACGGTGTTCAACTGCGTCGGCGGGTTCTACAAGCCGACCGGCGGGGACGTGATCCTGGATGGCCACCGCATCGCAGGGCTGCCCAGCCACCTCGTGGCACGCAAGGGCCTGGTGCGCACCTTCCAGAACATCCGCCTGTTCAAGCGTCTGACGGTCGTGGAAAACCTGATGGTCGCGCAGCATCTGCAGGTCAAGACGGGGCTGCTGCATGGGTTGCTGGCGACGCCCGCATACCGCCGCGCCGAGCGGGAGGCGCTGGTGCGTGCCGCGCAATGGCTGGATCGGATGGAGTTGACCGAGGTCGCCAATCGCGAGGCCGGGACGCTCTCCTACGGCCACCAGCGCCGCCTGGAAATCGCCCGCTGCATGATCACCAAACCCCGGCTGCTGTTGCTGGACGAGCCCGCGGCGGGCCTGAACCCGCAGGAAAAGCTCGAGCTCCAGCACCTGATCAAGCGGCTGCGCCACGAGTTCGGGATCTCCGTGCTGCTGATCGAACACGACATGGGGCTGGTCATGGGCGTCTCCGACCGCATTCTCGTGATGGAGCACGGGCGGCCAATCGTCACAGCCAGGCCCGAAGAGGTGCGGAACGACCCGCGCGTGATCAAGGCCTACCTGGGGGAGGAGTGATGCTAAAGCTGGAGAAAATCCACACCCACTATGGCGCCATCGAGGCACTTTCCGGGGTATCGATCGAGGTCAAGAAGGGGGAGATCGTCACCCTGATCGGCAGCAATGGCGCGGGCAAGACGACGCTGATGATGACGGTGTGCGGTTCCCCGCGCGCCAGCAGCGGGCGCGTGCTGTTCGAGGGGCGGGACATTACCAACCGCAACACCCACGACATCATGCGCATGGGCATGGCGATCTCGCCGGAGGGCAGGCGGGTGTTTCCCAGTCTGACCGTGGTGGACAACCTGAAGATGGGCGGCTTCTTCGCCGATCGCCATGAAATCGAGGCCGGGATCGAGCATGTGTTCAAGCTCTTTCCGCGGCTGCGCGAGCGTTCGGCTCAGCGCGCCGGAACGATGTCAGGCGGCGAGCAGCAGATGCTGGCGATCGGCCGCGCCCTGATGAGCCGTCCACGTCTGCTGCTGCTGGACGAACCCACGTTGGGTCTGGCGCCGCTGGTCATTGCGCAGATCTTCGACATCATCCGCACGATCCGGGAAGAAGGGGTCACGGTCTTTCTGGTCGAGCAGAACGCCAACAAGGCACTGCAAGTGGCCGATCGGGGCTACGTGCTGGAAACCGGGCGCGTCGTTCTCGCTGACACCGGCAGGAATCTGCTCACCAATGACCGCATTAAGCAAGCCTATCTGGGTGGATAGGGGCGGCACCCTGGGTGGCAATGCTTTGGCACGGGATTCTCTGAAAGGCCGAATGGGCGTCCTCCAATGCCAATGGCCGCGGCCTCGGCTTGCCACTTCGCCATCCAGTGCCACGAAGAGTTGGTCAGGATTTTCTGACCGTTGAGTTTGGGGTTTACACAAGGAGTAAAAAATGGGCAACGATGCCGATTTGAAGGTTTCGATCGAGAGAAGTCTGTCGCCGACTGCGCCAGAGGTGCGCGCGAAGCTGCTGGAGAATCCGGCGTTCGGGCGCCAGTTCAGCGATCACATGGCGACCGCTCGGTACTCGGCGGAACGCGGCTGGCACGACGCCAAGATTGAGCCGCGCGGTGGCTTCAACTTCGATCCGGCGTCGCTGGTCTTTCACTACGCTCAGGAAATCTTCGAGGGCATGAAGGCCTATCGCCAGCCAGACGGTAGCGTGGCGCTGTTCCGCCCCGACGCCAATGCCCGCCGCTTTCGCAATTCCGCGAACCGGCTGGCGATGGCGCCGCTGCCGGAATCCCTGTTCCTGGAGTCCGTGCGGGAACTGGTGCGTATCGACCGCGACTGGATCCCGGCGGCGGATGGCGCGGCACTCTATCTGCGGCCTTTCATGATCGCCACCGAGGTGTTGGTGGGCATGAAGCCTTCGGCCGAGTATCTGTATTGCGCCATCGCGTCGCCTGTGGGCTCCTACTTCAAGGCGGGCTCATCTGCCGTGACGGTATGGGTTTCCGAGGACTTCACCCGTGCCGGGCCCGGCGGAACCGGCGATGCCAAATGCGGCGGCAACTATGCCGCGAGCCTGGCCGCGCAGGCGGAAGCGGCCCGCCAGGGCTGCGACCAGGTGGTGTTCCTCGATGCCGTCGATCGGTGCTGGGTGGAGGAGCTGGGCGCGATGAATATCTTCTTTGTCTTCAACGACGGATCGATCCAGACTCCGCCCCTGACCGGCACGATCCTGCCCGGCATCACGCGCGAGTCCTTGATGGTGCTGGCGGGCGACATGGGAATGACCGTGCGTGAAGAGCCCTATGCCATTGACCAGTGGCAGGCAGATGCCCAAAGCGGCCGCCTGACCGAAGCGTTTGCCTGCGGCACGGCTGCCGTGGTGACGCCGATCGGCACCGTGAAAGGACGCCAGCACAACTTCACGGTTGGCGACGGTGATGTGGGGCCGGTGGCGAGCCGCTTGAAATCGGCCCTGCTCGATATCCAGCAGGGGCGTGCTCCCGACACGCATGGCTGGATGGAACGGATCGGCTGAAGCACTCCGCCCGCAGGTCTGCCAAACCCGCGGGCTTCTTCCTGTCTTCATCCTTGCGGCTAGCCCTTGGAAAAGAGCTCCATGATCGAATCGCGCAGCCATTGGATTCCTGCATCGCTGCGGCTTCTCTCATGCCAGTGAACGCGGATGTCGAAGGTGGGCAGTTGGAGCGGTGTAGGGGTCACGTGGAATCTGTCGAGGTGTTGAATGATGGACAGGCCGCCTTCGGGCAGCGTCAGCAAGTAGTCGCTCTTGGTCAGCAGGCTTTCGGCTGCCAGGTAGTGCGGCACACTCAATCCGATACGGCGGAACACCCCTTTGGAGCGGAGCACGCCCTCCACCAGGGCATGCCCGCTGCTCGCCGCATCGATGACCAGGTGCTCTGCCTCGGCGAACTTGGCCAGATCAAGCTTGCGCTGCGCCATGTGGTGCTCGCGGCGCATGATGGTGAAGAACCGGTCCTTGCGCACGGTGCGGGCATGCACTCTGCCCTTGATCATGGGTAGTGAACCCATGGCGATGTCGACAGCTCCCGAGGCCAGTCCGTTCTCGACTTCCTCCCACCGAAGCGACTGAATGGCAAGGCGAACACCCGGTGCCTTGCGATTGAGGTGCCCGTGGAGTTCCGGGAGAAACACCAGTTGGCCGATGTCGGACATATGGAGCTTGAAGACCCGCGTCGATCTTGCGGGGTCGAAACCCGTCGGCTGGACGAGCGCCTGTCTCAGGCCTTCAAGAAGCGGCTGGATCCTTTTGTACAGGGCGAGGGCTGTATCGGTCGGGGCCACCCCATAGCGAGACCGCACGAAAAGCGGGTCTCCCACCACGTCGCGCCAGCGCCGCACCATGAGTGAAACGGCGGACTGGCTCATGTCCAGCCGCAGGGCGACCTGGCTCAGATTTCGGGACTCGCAGATGAGGCAGAAAGCATGCAACTCACCCAGCGACCAGTTGTAGGGGCTCGATGGATCCGCTACGGCCATGTTGTCCTCGCTGGCTTTGGTCTTGCCCGGCTCAACCGGCAGCGGCCAAGAATGCCTTGCCGAAACCTGGCCGAGGCATCAACAAAGGTGGTTTCCGATGACGGCATAGGCGATCAATTCAAAAATCATCCTCGGTGCGGCATGGCTCACGGTGTTCGACTTGCCTTGCGTCGGAACATCCGCGATGGGGTTTGCGGCTGCTTGGCGCTATACAAAGCCAGTCAGCCGGGAGGCCAATGACTGCAGTTCTGTCAACGACGGCTCCTTGCGTGGCCATCCCAATGTCACGCCATCACCGTGCTGGCGCGGCAGCACGTGCAGATGCACATGCGGAACCGTCTGCCAACCTGCTGGCTTGTTCGTCTGCAGCACGGTGATGCCGTCCGGATGGAAGGCAGCTTCGACGGCGCGGGCGATGCGTGTTGCCGTCCGGAACAGCGCGCCAGCTGTCTCGTCGTCGAGATCGAGAATTGTCTCGACCTGCGCCTTGGTGGCCACAATCACATGGCCGGGGTTGACCTGGCCTGCGTCCATGAAAGCGATCGTTAAATCGTCTTCATAGACGATGGCAGCGGGAATCTCGCGCTGAATGATGCGGGTAAAAATCGTGGCACCCATATATGTTCCTGCATGAATGTTGTGCCAGACGGCTGTCGGCGAGGGCCGTGTGTCCGGCTTGCTTTGAGGGGAACCGTCCTATCGGATGGTGAGGACGAGCTTCCCGATCACCCCTCTTGACGCGAGCCGGGCCGCTGCGTCAGCGAAGGATTCGAGAGGGAACGTTTGCATGACGCGCGGGCGCACGAACCCCTGCTGGTAGAGTTGGTTGAGCTTCGCCTGGGCCTCTGCGACGAGCTCGGGCGAGTGCATCGGATAGTCCGTCCACTGCATGCCGGCGACGGAGATGTTCTTGAGCAGCAGGTAGGAGCCCTTGATCACCGGAATCTTGCCGGCGGCAAATCCGATGATCACGGCCCGGCCGCGCCGAGCGAGCTGTCGAATGCACGCATCGAACACGTCGCCACCCACGGGGTCCAGAAATACGTCGGCACCTTTGCCGTCTGTAGCGCGATGCACTTGTGCGCGAACGGACTCGGGAAGGTTGGGGACGGACAGGTCGATCACCTCGTCGGCTCCGGATTGGCGCACCGCTTCCGCCTGGGCTTCCGAAGTCACGCCTGCGAGGACTTTGGCACCAAGCCCCTTGGCGATCTGCACGGCGGCCAGGCCGACGCCTCCGGCGGCGCCACTGATCAGTACGGTCTCGCCTTTGCGGAAGCCGCCGCGATCAGTGAGCGCAAAGAACGCCGTCTGGTACACGAGGCCCATCGCAGCCGCATCGACGAAGGGCATTTCGGTCGGAATCTTGTGCGCGCTCGCCTGCGGAACGGACAGACGACTTGCAAAGCAGCCGTTTTCCACCTGCGCCACGACGTGGTCCCCGCTCTTGAGTGAGCTCACGTTCGCACCGACCGCCTCCACGATCCCCGCCGCATCCTTCCCAGGGATGAAGGGCGGCTCAGGCAGGACTTGGTATTTCCCGCTCATCACCAGGAGATCGGGGAAGTTGATCGACGCGGCCTTGACGCTGATCAGGACGTCGTCGGGGCCGACAACTGGGTCGGTCACCTCTTCGACGCGATGGATGCGAGGGTCTTCGCTGAATTGACGGATGACTACGGCTTTCATGCTGATCGGACGAGGTAGGGGTGGCGGGTGCGCGCTTCAAACCCAACGGTTGTAGCTACCCCGTTCCGCTGACAATGGGGCGCGCGTCTACGTCATTATGTATGCATCATTGCATATCTCATAACAATATTTCCAAAAAACTAGTGTAAACCCCTGTTTTGTCGCTGCATATACATCAAGATATTGATGTATATGATAAGTTCTGCGAAGATGCCGCCGTCGTGAAAACGATGGGCCGCGTGCAGGTCTGTTCAGGCCGCTTGTGTCTCGCATGAGAGTGCCTGCGCAGTGGGTCCCTGGCCGTGGTTCCGATGCATTCATACCGAAATGAAGGAGACGAGACCGATGCGAGAGATCAACGTTCACGAACTAGCCGACAAGGCCAAGTTCAACCGCTTCCACGCCAAGGTGCTGGCCTGGTGCTTTCTGGTCATCATCCTTGACGGCTACGACTTGGCGGTCGCTGGAGCGGCGCTTCCAGCCATCATGAAAGAGATGGGCGTGCAGGCTGCGACCGCCGGATTTATGGCCAGCTCGGCGCTGTTTGGGATGATGTTCGGCGCCATCTTCCTGGGCGCATTGGCCGACAAGATCGGGCGTCGCTGGACGATCTCGCTGTGCGTCTTTCTCTTCAGCGTGTTCACTGCGGCAGCGGGCTTGACCAAGGACCCTGTCACGTTCAGCATTGCGCGCTTCATCGCCGGGCTGGGCATTGGCGGTGTGATGCCGAACATCACCGCACAGATGACGGAGTACGCCCCGAAGCGGATCCGCAGCTTCCTGACGACCGTCATGTTCTCCGGCTACGCCATCGGCGGAATCCTGGCCGCAGTGCTGGGCAAGCAGTTCATCGCGCAGTTCGGCTGGCAGATTGTCTTTTTCGCTGCCGGCGCTCCGGTGCTGTTGATTCCCTTCATCCTGAAGTCGATGCCGGAATCGCTGTCGTTTCTGGTGTCCCGGCGCGACAGCGGGCAGCTGCGTCAGCTTGTCCAGTCCATCGACCCGGCGTTCAAGGTCGGCACGAACGACACGTTCCGCCCGCCTCAGGCGGCTCATTCGGAATCGGGCGTGACGGTGGCGCAGCTGTTTCAGGATGGCCGGGGGCTGAGCACGGTGATGTTCTGGGTGGCCTTCTTCACCGGCTTGTTCATGATCTACGCGCTCAGTACCTGGCTGACGAAGCTGATGGCCATGTCGGGCTACAGCCTGGGTTCCGCGTTGAGTTTCGTCATCGCACTCAATGTGGGGGCGGTGATTGGCTCGATCGGCGGCGGCTGGCTCGCGGACCGGTTCCACATCAAGTGGGTGGTCGTCTGCATGTACGCGCTTGGGGGCGTTTTCCTGTACATGATGACGCTCAAGACCTCGACCGAGGTGCTCTATTTCATCATCGCTGCCGTCGGTGCCTGCTCCACGGGCGCGCAAATCGTCGTCTATGCCTACAGCGGCCAGTACTACCCGTCGGACATCCGCTCGACCGGGATCGGCATGGCGTCGGGCATCGGGCGCCTTGGCGCGATCGCGGCTCCCTTGCTGATCGGGCTGATCGTGTCGCTGCAACTTCCGCTTGAGCAGAACTTCCTGGTCATTGGTGCCGCAGGCGTCCTGGGAGCCGCTGCGCTCGCATGCATCAACCATGGCCGATCGGCGTCAGAACTGACCCTCAAAACGGGTACCGCCGTGTGAGTGCGCCAACGGCTGGGCCTTGGCGGCCCAGCCGTTGGCTGCGCTATTGCGCTTCGAGTCCCGCCTTGCCCTGAGCCGGATCCCGAACGGCACAGCCGGGGGGGCAAGGGATCCCTTGCGAACCCCGCATGTCCCGGATGCCGCGCAGCGCCGGCGCTGCCGCTGGAGATCTCACTCGCACACCTATTTGTGTAGTGATATTGATCTTTTGTGATGACTAATGACCGCAAAAGTAGGTATAAACCCCAGATCATTGAAATAATATACATCATGATCTTGACGTAAATGGGCGAACCCGAGATCATTGAGACCACCCTAGGCCCACCACGAGAGACAAGCATGCCCGCTTATCCACACCTCCTCAGCCCCCTGCGCGTCGCTGGGGTAGATCTGCCGAACCGCATGGTGATGGGCGCGATGCATACGCGCCTGGAAACGCTGGATCGTCCCCACGAAAGACTGGCTGCCTTCTACGCAGCCCGCGCCGCGGGTGAGATCGGCCTCATCCTCACCGGTGGCTACTCTCCCGTGCCCGAAGGGGTGATGGACGAAGGCGGTTTGGTGCTGGACAAGCCCGAGCAGCTGGACGAGCACCGCGTCATCACATCGGCGGTGAACGAGGCCGGTGGCCACATCGTCCTGCAGATTCTTCACGCGGGCCGCTATGCCAAGGTGCCCACCTGCGTCGCACCTTCGGCCGGCAAGGCGCGGATCAACGTTCATCCACCGCGTCCGCTGACGACCGCGGAGGTCTGGACAACCGTCGAGAGCTTTGCTCACACATCGGCGCTGGCGGAGCAGGCCGGATATGCAGGCATCGAGATCATGGGTTCCGAGGGCTACCTGATCAATGAGTTCACGGCAGCGTTGACCAACCAGCGCGACGACGAGTTCGGCGGGGACTTCGAGCGTCGGATCCGCTTCCCGCTCGAAATCGTCAAGGCCGTGCGGGCGCGGGTCTCCCCGCAGTTCATGGTCATCTATCGCATCTCGTCCATCGACCTGATGGACGGGGGCATGACCGGCGAGGAAGTTGCCGAATTTGCCCGCCGTGTCGAGGCTGCGGGCGCGGACATGATCAACACCGGCATTGGCTGGCATGAGTCGTCCGTGCCGACGATGGCGGCCCCGGTGCCGCGTGCTGCCTGGATCGACGCGATCCGCAACGTCAAGCGCGCGGTTGGCATTCCGGTCATGGCGTCCAACCGCATCAACGCGCCCGATGTGGCCGAGGAGATCATTGCCTCCGGCGCGGCGGATCTGGTTTCGATGGCCCGCCCGTTGCTGGCCGACCCTGAGTTCGCCCGCAAGACGCGCGAAGACCGTGCCGACGAAATCAACACCTGCATTGCCTGCAACCAGGCCTGTCTGGATCGCATCTTCACTGACCGCGTGGCGACTTGCCTGGTCAACCCCAGAGCGGGGCGCGAGATCGAGTTCGACAACAGCAAGACCGCCACTCCCAAGCATTTCGCCGTTGTCGGCGGTGGGCCCGCGGGCATGGCGTTCGCGATCAACGCCGCCCAGCGCGGACATCGGGTCACGCTGTTCGAGGCGGGCGACCAGTTGGGCGGCCAACTGAACATGGCCCGCAAGGTGCCCGGCAAGAACGAGTTCAACGAGATGTTGCGGTACTTCCGGGTCACGCTGGAACGCTTGCAGGTGGCCGTGCATCTGCAAACGCGTGTCGAGGCCGGAGATCTGGCCGGGCGTGTGCGCTCGGGAGAGTTCGACGAGGTGGTGATTGCGACCGGCGTGGTGCCGAGGGAGCCCGATATCCGCGGGCTCGATCACTCGAAGGTGGTCAGCTACCTGGATGTGCTGGCCAACGGCGCGCCGGTGGGCAACAAGGTAGCCATCATCGGCGCGGGCGGCATTGGCTTTGACGTGGCCGAGTACCTGGTCGGCAATGCCGAGGAGTCGCTCAAGCCACAGGTGTTCATGGATGCCTGGGGGGTGGATACGGGTATCCGCAGCGCGGGAGGCCTCAAGGCGCCTGCGCAGCACGCGACTGAGCGCGTCATCCACATGTTCCAGCGCAAGCCCGAATCACTGGGCAAGAACCTGGGCAAGTCCACGGGCTGGATTCTCAAGGCCAAGCTGCGCAAGGCCGATGTGGCCATGACTGCCGGTGCGAGCTACCGGGCGGTCGACGATCAGGGCCTGCACTACAGCGTGAATGGCGAGGCTCGCGTCTTGGACGCGGACACCGTCATTCTCTGCGCGGGACAGCTGTCGAACCGGGCGCTGTTCGATGGCTTGGCCAAGCGGGGTGTCAAGGCCCACGTGATCGGCGGAGCGGATGTCGCGGCTGAGTTGGACGCATTGCGCGCCATCGACCAGGCAACGCGCTTGGCGGTTTCGTTCTGATCTTCACCAGTCCCACCCGGAGAAAAGCATGACGAACAAGTTCAAGCAAGACCTCGATAAGAATCCCGGCAACTACCGGCCGCTGACCCCGCTGGGGTTTCTCGACCGTGCGGCGGATGTCTATCCAGACCGCATCGCCGTCATCCACGGCGAGCGGCGCTATACCTGGGCCGCGTATGCCGAGCGCTGCCGCAGCCTGGCGCGTGCCCTGATCGGTGCGGGCATTGAGCGCGGCGACACGGTCGCCATCCTCGCGGCCAATATCCCGGAGATGCTGGAGGCGCAATTTGGCGTGCCGATGGCGGGCGCGGTCGTCAACTCCATCAATATCCGCCTGGATGCGGCAGCGATCGCCTTCATCCTGCAGCACTCGGAGACCCGTTTGCTGTTGGTGGATCAGCAGTTTGCAGATGTGGCGCGTGCGGCGGTGAAGCTTTCCGGCATGCAGATGGATGTCGTGGACATCCGTGGCAGCGACGTCCCCGATGCCGAGCCGGTCGGCGTGATCGACTACGAGAGCTTCTTGGCTAATGCGCCGGCTGATGCGCAGCTGCGGTACCCCGAGGACGAGTGGGATGCCGTCGCGTTGAACTACACCTCGGGAACCACGGGCAATCCGAAGGGGGTGGTCTACCACCACCGCGCGGCCTATCTCAATGCCCTGGGCACCGCCATCTATGCGCGGCTGAACATCGGAACGCCGGTCTATCTGTGGACCTTGCCCTTGTTCCATTGCAACGGCTGGTGCTATGCCTGGGCCATGGCAGCCGTGGGCGGCACGAACGTGTGCTTGCGCAAGGTTGTCGCCGAAGACATCTACGAAGCCATCGGCCGACATGGCGTGACGCATTTCTGTGGTGCGCCGGCGGTGCTGAGTTCGCTGGTGGCTGGCAAGCCGCAGAACTGGAGCAATCCAAGCTCACCCATTCTGGTTGCTTGCGCCGGTGCCTCGCCGCCGGTGTCAGTGATCGCGCAAACCGAGGCGCTGGGTTTCGAGGTGCTGCATGTATATGGCATGACCGAACAGCACGGCGTCAACACGGTGTGCGTGACCCAGGATTCCTGGGCCGCCATGGCGCCGGAGGAGAGGTCGCGCCACATGGGCCGCCAGGGCGTGCGCACGGCCGTGGCGGGAGACATGATCGTGGCCAATCCCCATACCCTCCAGCCGGTGTCGCGGGACGGCAAGACGATTGGCGAGGTGTTGTTCCGCGGGAACCTGGGCATGAAGGGCTACCTCAAGAATCCCGAGGCCACACGCGAGGCCTTCCAGGGCGGCTGGATGCACAGCGGTGACCTGGCCGTGGTGCACGAGGACGGCTACATCGAGATCAAGGACCGCTCCAAGGACATCATCATCTCCGGTGGCGAGAACGTCTCGTCCATCGAGGTCGAAGAAGTGCTGTTCACGCATCCGGCGGTGTTCCAGGTCGCAGTGGTCGCTGTGCCTGATGCGAAGTGGGGTGAAGTGCCCTGTGCTGTGCTGGAACTGCATCCGCAGTACGTAGGCACGCTGACGCAGGAGGAGGTCATCCAGTTCTGCCGCTCCAGGCTTCCGGGCTTCAAGACACCCAAGCACGTGATCTTCGAGCCGATCGTGCGCACCGCGACCGGCAAGCTCCAGAAATTCAAGCTGCGCGACCATGTCGCTCAGGTCATCGCCAACCGCAACTACTGACTCGTTTTACTACAGGAGAGCATTCCTATGCGTGGACTCAAAGACAAAGTCGCCATCATCACTGGCGCAGCCGGCGGCATCGGGCGCAGCCTGGTGCAACGCTTCCTGGAAGAGGGCGCGCGCGTTGCCGCCCTGGATCTGAACCAGGCCGGCCTCGATGAACTCAAGGGCCAGTTCCAGCAGTACGCGGGTCAACTGGCCACGGTTCAGCTGGACATCACGGATCACGATGCGGTTGCCAAGGCCGTGCAGAGGATCCATGCCGACCTCAAGCAGATCGACATCCTGGTCAACAACGCTGGCTGGGACGTGGCCATGCAGTTCGTCGAGACCACTCCCGATCTGTGGGACAAGCTGATCGCGATCAACCTCAAGGGGCCGCTGAGCCTGCAGCACGCCGTGGTTCCTCTCATGGTGGAGGCTGGTGGCGGCAAGATCGTCAACATCGCCTCCGATGCGGGCCGCGTCGGCTCGTCGGGAGAATCGGTCTACGCTGCTTGCAAGGGCGGCATCATCGCCTTCAGCAAGACGCTGGCACGCGAGACCGCGCGCAACAACGTGCGCGTCAACGTGGTGTGTCCCGGTCCGACCGACACCGCGCTGCTGCAGTCCTTCACGGGTGGCGGTGAGTTCGGCCAGAAGATCTACGACGGCCTGAAGCGTGCCATCCCCCTCAAACGCCTCGGCCAGCCCGAGGACATTCCCGGCGCCGTGGCGTTCCTCTCGAGTGACGATGCCAACTTCATCACCGGCCAGGTCATGTCGGTGTCCGGTGGCCTGACCATGCACGGCTAACCCCATCAGGAGACGAACATGAGCGACTACACCGACATTCTCTACGAAGAAAAGGGCGGCGTTGCCCGCATCACGATCAACCGCCCCGAGAAGTACAACGCCTTCCGTGGCAAGACCTGCGATGAGCTGATCGACGCGCTGCACCGCGCCGGCTGGAACAAGGCTGTTGGCGTCATCGTGCTGACCGGCGTGGGCGACAAGGCGTTCTGCACCGGCGGCGACCAGTCCGCGCATGACGGTGGTTACGACGGCCGTGGTCTGGTCGGCCTGCCGGTCGAGGAGCTGCAGGGCTTGATCCGCGAGGTGCCAAAGCCCGTGATCGCCCGCGTCAACGGCTATGCGATCGGCGGCGGCAACGTGCTGGTGACCTGCTGTGATCTGGCGATTGCTTCCGAGACGGCGCAGTTCGGCCAGGTCGGCCCCAAGGTCGGCTCGGTGGATCCCGGCTTCGGCACGGCGTTCCTGGCCCGCGTGGTCGGTGAGAAGAAGGCCCGTGAGATCTGGTACCTGTGCCGTCGCTACAAGGCGCAGGATGCGCTGGCCATGGGCCTGGTCAATGCCGTGGTGCCCGCCGACCAGCTCGATGCCGAAGTGCAGAAGTGGTGCGATGAAATCCTGGCGCTGAGCCCCACGGCTATCGCCATCGCCAAGCGCTCCTTCAATGCCGACTCGGATTCGATCCGCGGTATCGGCGGCCTGGGCATGCAGGCGCTGGCGCTGTACTACGGCACCGAGGAGTCGCACGAGGGCGTCAAGGCCTTCATGGAAAAGCGCAAGCCCCGCTTCCGTCCCCAGCCTGACGAAGGCAGCCAGGCATGAGTGCCGAACTGACCTACCGTGAGGATGTCGCGGTACTGACGCTGAACCGTCCGAAGGCATTGAATGCCTTGAACGCCGAAATGGTGGGCGAGATCGCGGAGCGCCTTGACGAGGTTGCTGTGTCGAAGGCTCGGGCGCTGCTCATCGTTGGCGCAGGCGGTGGCAAGGCCTTTTGCGCCGGCGCCGACGTGGGCGAACTGCAGGGCAAGAATGCCGACCAGCAGCGCAAAACCGCACGGCGTGGTCAGTTGGTGTTTGCCAAGCTGGACAGGCTGCGCATCCCCTCGGTCGCCGTTATTACCGGGGTGGCGTTCGGGGGCGGGCTCGAACTGGCGATGGCCTGCACCTTTCGCATCGCGACGCCCACGTCGCGCCTCGGGCTCCCCGAAATCAAGCTGGGCCTGATTCCCGGCTACGGAGGCACGCAGCGTCTGCCCCGCTTGGTTGGCGTTGGGCGAGCCGTCGAGCTGATTGCCAGCGGCCGTGCGATCGATGCCCAGGAAGCTGAACGCATCGGTCTCATCCATCGCATCGTCGAAGCCGAAGACCCGGTCGATGCGGGAGCCGCTTACCTGAAAAGCCTCGGAGAGCCGTTTCCGGCATCGCTGGGCCATGCACTCGAGGCCATCCGGCATTCGCAGTCCATGCGCCTGGAGGATGGGCTGCAGGAGGAGGCAGAGTGCTTCTCGGCGGCGACCCAGACCTGGGATGCCGATGAAGGCGTCACCGCCTTCCTGGGCAAGCGCAAGCCTCAGTTCGCCGGACATTGAGCGCGTCGCCTTCAGACCAGGAGTCCCTTATTTCCAGCGACCTTCATCTCCCGGAGCCGGTGCATGCGGCGGCGAGTCCGATGCTGGTGCGCTCGATGCCCTTTGTGTTTGTGGTCATCTGGGCCACGGGCTTTGTGGTTGCCCGATACGGCATGCCGCATGCACCGCCGATGAAATTCCTGGCGGCGCGCTATGCCTTGTCGGTCGGCTGCTTTGGCGTCTGGGCGCTTGCCGCGCGGGCGACCTGGCCGCAGGGCGCGCGGGGTTGGCTGCACCTGAGCGTCACCGGGATGCTGATGCACGCCATCTACCTTGGCGGCGTCTGGAGCGCGGTGAAGCTGGGGATGGGCGCGGGTCTGACTGCACTGCTCGTCGGGTTGCAGCCGGTTCTGACAGCGATCTGGCTCTCCCGCCGAGGCGGCCGAGTGACAGGGGCGCAATGGGTTGGCCTTTTTCTCGGACTGCTGGGCTTGCTGCTGGTGGTGTGGGCGAAGCTGGGCTTCGGAGAGGTCGGCCCTGCCAGCTTGGGTGGTGCGCTGCTGGCCCTGCTGGGCATCACGGCGGGAACGCTTTACCAAAAGCGGTTCGTGACGCCCTGCGATGTCCGCACTGCCAGCTTCATCCAACTGCTGGCGGCGTTTGCGGTCACCACGCCCCTGGCGTTGCTGGAAACGGAGCCGATGCAGTGGGTCGATGCCGCAGGAGGACTGAATTCCGAATTGGCAGGGGCCATGGCCTGGTCGGTGCTGGGGCTGACGTTGGGGGGCAGTTCTCTGCTGTACCTGCTGATCCAGCGTGGCGCCGCAACCTCCGTCACCAGTCTTTTCTACCTCGTGCCTCCGACCACAGCGGTGATGGCGTGGATGCTTTTTGGTGAGCCGATCACGGGCCTGACGGTCGCCGGTACGGTGGCCACTGCAATCGGCGTGGGAATCGTCGTGCGTAAGCAGAACTAAGTTCGATCACTTCCCGAAGGAGAAGGACCATGACATTCAAGAACATTCTGTTCACGGTCGAAAGCGGTGTGGCTCGCATCGTCCTGAACCGGCCGGAAAAACTCAACAGCCTCGACGCGGCGACCATGGTTGAGATCCATGAGGCCATGTCCCGCATTGAAGCCGATCGCCAGTTGCGGGTTCTGGTGCTCGGCGGGGCGGGGCGCGCCTTCTGCGCGGGACAGGATCTCGCCGATCCCGCCATGCAGGCCGTCGATGGCAAGTTGCCGGACATCGGCAATCTCGTGGAGCGGTATTTCAAGCCGCTGGTGATGCGCTTGCAGAACCTGCATGTCCCCACGGTCGCGGCGGTTCAAGGGTTGGCTGCCGGAGGCGGTGCCTCCATTGCCCTGGCCTGCGATCTGGTGGTCGCAGCGCAATCCGCGTATTTCCTGCAGGCCTTCTCCAGGATCGGGCTGACGCCGGATACCGGGAGTACGTGGTTCCTCACGCGATCCGTTGGCACTGTGCGTGCGCTCGGTCTGGCAATGCTCGCCGAGAAGCTGCCGGCCACCAAGGCGGCCGAATGGGGACTCATCTGGCAGGTGGTCGACGACTCGGAATTCGCAAGCGCCATCGACGCTCTGGCAGCACGGATCGCCCGGATGCCGACGAAGGCGCTGGTACGCACTCGGCAACTGATGCATGCGGCCACCGGCCATACCTTGGAGCAGCAACTGTTCATGGAGGCCAGCTTCATTCGCGAAATGGGATGGAGTGCCGACTATCGCGAAGGCTTGCAGGCATTTACAGAAAAGCGGGCTCCGAACTTCACCGGCGAGTGACCGGCATGTTGTCGCAGCCAGTCCCTGCCAATGTCTCAGGCGCTGGCTCTGCCGGAACCAGGCACCCAACCCAGTTGGGGAGACGAACAAGAAATTTTTCCACCTGTTTGCATTGATGGACGCAAACGCTTCGCCATAGGAGGCCCTATGAGTCACTACACACCACCCATGCAGGACATGCAGTTCGTGCTGAATGAACTGGCGGACCTGCACGAAATTGCGGCGCTGCCCGGCTATGGCGAGGCCACTCCAGATGTCGCTCGAGCCGTGCTGGAAGAGGCTGGGGTTTTTGCCTCCGAGGTCATCGCGCCTCTGAATCATTCGGGCGACGTCGAAGGTGTTCGCCTGGAAGACGGCCTCCCGCGCATGCCTGCCGGATGGGCGCAGGCCTATGCGCGCTTTGTCGAAGCTGGCTGGCCGGCACTGGCCGCCCCCGAAGAACTGGGCGGACAGAACCTTCCCGGTGTGCTGGCCGCTGCGGTCGAAGAAATGTGGAACAGCGGGAGCGTGGCGTTCGGCCTGCTGAGCCTGCTGTCACGGGGGGCGGTGAACGTATTGCGGCACGCGGGCTCGCCCGAACTGCAGCAGCGGTACTTGCCGCGCATGATCAGCGGCGAATGGACCGGCACGATGGTGCTAACCGAGCCCCAGGCAGGCTCCGACCTGTCCGCTGTGCGTACCCGCGCTACCCGCGCAGCCGATGGCGCTTATCGGCTGCACGGCACCAAGATCTTCATCACCTATGGGGACCATGATCTCGTCCCTAACGTGGTGCATCTGGTGCTTGCCAGGGTCGAAGGCGCCCCGGCCGGAACCAAGGGGATCTCGCTGTTCGCGGTGCCCAAGGTCCTGGTCAACGACGATGGTTCGCTGGGCGAGCACAACGACGTCCGGGCGGTGTCGATCGAGCGCAAGCTTGGCCTGCACGCCACGCCCACTTGCGTCATGGCCTTTGGCGATGGGGCGGGAGCGGTGGCCCATCTGGTCGGCGAGGAGAACCGCGGGCTGGAATACATGTTCATCATGATGAACTCGGCGCGTTTCGCCGTGGGTCTGGAGGGCATCGGCTTGGCCGAACGCGCGTACCAGAAAGCCAGGGATTATGCACGGGAGCGGGTTCAAGGTGTGGAGCAGGGCGGCGAGACTGGCGCCAAGGTTCCGATCATCCGCCACCCTGATGTGCGCCGCATGCTGTTGAGCATGAAATCCCGGATCGAGGCCATGCGCGCGCTGGCGGCGGTGATGGCGGGAAGCATGGACCAGGCGGCGCTCAATCCGGATGCGGAAGTCCGGGATGCCCACCAGGCTTTCGTCGAACTGATGATGCCTATCGCCAAGGGATGGTTCACGGAAACCGGGCTGGATGTTGCCTCCATGGGCATCCAGGTTCACGGCGGCGTGGGCTTTATTGAGGAAACCGGGGCGGCCCAGTATCTGCGCGACGCTCGCATCACGACGATCTATGAAGGTACCACGGGCATCCAGGCGATGGATCTGGTTGGACGCAAGATCGGTCGCGATGGCGGACACGCGATCGGCGCGGTGATCGTGCGCATGCGGCAGGTGCAGGCCGACCTGGCATCCCACGCGCATGCCGAACTGCGCGCTATCGGGGCTCAGCTGAACAAGGGCATCGGCGATCTCGAGGCGGCAGTCGAATCGCTCGTGAAGTCGTGGGCAGGCGGCCCCAAGCCTGCTCTGGCGGGATCTGGGCCGTTCCTGGAGCTCTTGGGTATCGTGGCGGGTGGGTGGCAGATGGGTCGCGCCGCATTGGCTGCGAACCGGCTCCTTGAATCGGATCCAGGTTCGGAATTTTTGAGCAGCAAGATACTGAGTTGCCGCTTCTACGTTGACCACGTTCTTTCCAAGTCGGCGGGGCTGCGTCATACCATCGTTTCTGGCGCTGGCGCCACGCTGGCGTTCCCTGAAGCGGCGTTTTGAAGAGGCGACGACTTGCAATGCCATTGCGCGAACACAGTTAGTGTTTTGTGCTGTAAATGCGCGAGCGTTGTGATCGCGTGGTCGAGTGGCCTGACTCTACGGGAAGCCTTGGCAAGGCTTCCGGCGAGGAAGGTCGTATGCGAAAACCACGCTGCCTATTTTTCACGCTGCTGTAGGTGTTAGTTCCGAATACTCGTCCGTGCACCGTGGCGATTTGGGTCGGCGGATCTTCATGAAAGAGAAGGTATTACGGGGTAGTGTCTTCAAACGTTCCTTCGAGGGCTGGTGCGGCGCCATATCTCAGTCGGCTCCTGGCTTCTTTGGGGCCGCTTGCCGTTGCAAGCGGTCACTCGGCGAGGTTTCGCTCGGATCCCCAGCCCAACGGGCATAGGGCCATACCAGAAGGATTACCAAATATCAGGAGAGGATCTTTCATGCAGACAGACCCAAGCTTGGCAGCGCAGCGCAGTGACACCCAGCGCATCGGCGTCCCCCGCGAAACTTTCCCCGGCGAAAAACGTGTAGCCACCGTGCCCGACGTGGTGGAAAAACTCATCAAGCTGGGCTTTTCGGTCGCCATCGAATCGGGCGCGGGCGAGGCCGCCAACTTCAGCGACGAAGCCTATCGCGCCGCCGGGGCCGAAGTGCTGCCGGATGCCGCGGCGCTGTGGGCCGCCTCGGACATTGTCTTCAAGGTGCGCCCGCCCTGCCCCGAGGAAGTGGGCCTGATGCGCCAAGGCGGCACACTGATCGACTTCATCTGGCCGGCGCAGAACCCCGAGCTGATGCAGCAGCTCGCCGCCAGGAAGGCCACGGTCCTCGCCATCGACTGCCTGCCGCGCACACTTTCGCGCGCCCAGAAGATGGATGCGCTGACCTCTACGGCTGGCGTCTCCGGTTACCGCGCCGTCATCGAGGCGGCCCATGCCTTCGGCCGCTACTTCAATGGCCAGATCACGGCGGCGGGCAAAGTACCGCCTGCCAAGGTGTTCATCGCCGGTGCCGGCGTGGCGGGCCTCGCCGCCATCGGCACGGCGGCCAATCTGGGCGCCATCGTGCGGGCCAACGACACGCGTGCCGAGGTGGCCGACCAGGTCAAGTCGCTGGGCGGCGAGTTCGTCAAGGTGGACTACGAGGAAGACGGCTCCGGCGGCGGCGGCTACGCCAAGGTCATGAGCGAAGGCTTCCAGGCCGCGCAGCGCCAGATGTACGCCCAGCAGGCCCAGGACGCGGACATCATCATCACCACCGCGCTGATCCCCGGCAAGCCCGCACCCAAGCTCATCACCGCCGAGATGGTGCAGAGCATGAACCCCGGCAGCGTGATCGTGGATATGGCCGCCGAGCAGGGCGGCAACTGCGAACTCACGGTGCCCGGCGAGGCCGTGGTGCGCCATGGCGTGACCATCATCGGCTACACGGACCTCGCGTCGCGCTTGGCCAAGCAATCGTCCACGCTGTACGCCACCAACCTGCTGCGCCTGACCGAGGAACTGTGCAAGGCCAAGGACGGCGTGGCCGTGGTCAACATGGAGGACGACGCGATCCGCGGCCTGACCCTCATCAAGGATGGCGCTATCACCTGGCCGGCCCCGCCGCTCAAGGCTGCGCCCGTGCCGGCGCCCAAGGCGGCGGCGGTCCCCGTCGCCGAGAAGAAGAACGGCCACGGCCATGGCGCCGGCGCGCCCATGTCCGCCAAGGCGCTGACCCTCATCTTCTGCGTGGCGGCCGTGCTGTTCTGGTGTATCGGCGCCTATGCGCCCGCGGCCTTCCTGAGCCACTTCACGGTGTTCGCGCTGGCCTGCTTCATCGGCTACATGGTGGTGTGGAACGTCACGCCCGCGCTGCACACGCCGTTGATGAGCGTGACCAACGCCATCTCCAGCATCATCGCCATCGGCGCGCTGGTGCAGATCGCGCCGCCCGACGGCGTGGGCGGCGGGCGGCCGGACGAGCTGATCCGCTGGCTGGCCTTTGCTGCGCTGGTGCTCACGGCCGTCAACATGTTCGGCGGCTTTGCCGTCACGCGCCGCATGCTGGCCATGTTTCGCAAATAACCAGAACGACGAGGAGAACGGAACATGTCCCACAGCTTGTCGACGGTGGCCTACCTGGGCGCCGCCATACTTTTCATCCTGAGCCTGGGCGGGCTCTCGAACCCCGAAACCTCGCGCCGCGGCAACCTGCTGGGCATGGTCGGCATGGCGCTGGCCGTGCTGGCCACGGTGTTCGGCCCGCGTGTGAGCTCGGGCGGCATTGCCTGGATCGTCATCGCGCTGGTCATCGGCGGCGGCATCGGCTTCTACGCCGCGAAGATCGTAAAGATGACCCAGATGCCCGAACTGGTCGCGCTCATGCACAGCCTGGTGGGCCTGGCGGCCTGCCTGGTGGGTTTTGCCAGCTATGTCGATACCTCGGTGCAGTTCAGCGGCGCCGAGAAGGCCATCCATGAGGTGGAGATCTACGTCGGCATCCTGATCGGCGCCGTCACCTTCTCGGGCTCGCTGATCGCCTTCGGCAAGCTCAACGGCAAGATCGGCGGCAAGCCACTGCTGCTGCCCGCGCGCCACTGGCTCAACCTCGTTGCGCTGCTGGTGGTGATCTGGTTCGGCAAGCAGTTCCTGGGCACCCACGAAAGCGGCGCCGGCATGACGGCCCTGGTCGTGATGACCGTGATCGCGTTGCTATTCGGTGTGCACATGGTGATGGCCATCGGCGGCGCTGACATGCCGGTGGTGGTGTCCATGCTCAACAGCTACTCGGGCTGGGCCGCGGCCGCCACCGGTTTCATGCTGAACAACGACCTGCTGATCGTCACAGGCGCGCTGGTGGGCTCGTCGGGCGCGAGCCTGAGCTACATCATGTGCAACGCGATGAACCGCAACTTCATCAGCGTGATCGCCGGCGGCTTCGGCTCCGGCGCGGGCAAGTCGGCCAAGAAGGGCGAAGCCGCCTCGCCACAAGGCGAGGTCACGCCCATTAGCGCCGCCGAAACCGCCGAGATGCTGCGCGAGGCAAAGAGCGTGGTCATCGTGCCGGGCTACGGCATGGCCGTCGCGCAGGCCCAGCACACGGTCAACGAGATCACCAAGGCGCTGCGCGAGAAGGGCGTGGATGTGCGCTTCGCCATCCACCCGGTGGCCGGCCGCATGCCGGGCCACATGAACGTGCTGCTGGCCGAGGCCAAGGTGCCCTACGACATCGTGATGGAGATGGACGAGATCAACGAGGACTTCCCGGACACCGACGTGGCGATGGTCATCGGCGCCAACGACATCGTGAACCCGGCGGCGCAGGACGATCCGACCAGCCCGATCGCGGGCATGCCGGTGCTGGAGGTCTGGAAGGCCAAGCACTCGATCGTCATGAAACGCTCCATGGCTTCGGGATACGCCGGCGTGGATAACCCGCTGTTCTACAAGGAGAACAACCGAATGCTGTTCGGCGACGCCAAGAAGATGCTGGACGAAGGGCTGGCCGCGCTCAAAGGAGGCCGAATGCAGAAGTCGGCTCCTTGGATTGATCCATCGGCTGGATAGGCTCGTATTTGATCCGAATGGAGACCTCGTCCTTGAGCTGTTCGATGACGGCGCGTTGGGGCGGGTGAATTCCCGCGGACGCCATAGACTTCCTCCCGCCCGGGCGCCAACTCGGAATTCAATCCCCCAGGCCCCTGAGTCTCACCTCCTGGACGCGTCGCCACGCACCGGGGGTCATGCCTGCTTCCCCTTTGAAGGCTCTCGTGAAATGGCTCTGCGAAGCGTAGCCACAGGCCAGGGCGATTTGCGCGAGCTCCAACTTGCCGTCGTGAAGAAGAGACTTTGCCCGATCGACACGCCGCTTTGCGACATAAGCGTGGGGGGGCAATCCCACGCTTGCACGGAACATCTTTGCAAAGTGAAAGGTGCTGAGCTTGGCTCGGCAAGCCAACTCTTCGAGCTTGAGGGCAGAGCTCAGATTCGCTTCGATGTACTCGATAATGTTTCTCTGGACAGCGGGAGCCAAGCGGCCTTTTATGACCTCTGTTGTTGCTCGGTTGGTGTGGTGGCGCAGCAGGCGATGAAGAAGCAAATGGCAGGCTGATTCGAGCGCCATTCGATCGGCGAGATCGGACCAGTCGAGGGGAAGGACGGCTCCTCTCACGATCATTGCGAGCGCCGGGTCATCAACGAACGTGAGATCCTGCAGATCGATCCGGCGCGGGGTGATGTCGAATGCTGCATGGGCCTGGTAGGCGAGAACAGCCGGATCGATGTAGAGATGGAACATTCGAATCGGTCCCCCGACGTGCCACCGGCTTGCATGTCCCGCAGGCATCAAACAAAACTTGTCGGGACCTCCTCCAAGCAGTTGCCTGTCCGCACGGACGATCTTGTCTCCACCGTCAAGATACACGCTCAGCGTATGGTGATCCGGCTGGTCGTAGTTCGCCCAACCTTCAGCGTCCCGCCACTCCCATTCCGCAAAGGCAAGGCCGCACGCGGCCGTTCCCTTGCGCCAAAGACGAGCGCTGGTCTGAGAAAGGACCTCGCTCACATGGATCGCGGAAGTCTCCATTTTTTTCACCCCTAGTTTACTCGGGCATCGCACGGTTGAGCCCATCCATCGGGAGTCTGTAAAGGCATTTTGATACATCGGTGCGTTGGCTGCTCTGTCATTTACGGACTCAAGGGCGGTTTGTTGGGACGCAGGGAGGCTCACGGTCAGCCAGTCACATGCAAAAGATGTGCCGCTTCGGCCTTGCCGTTGTCGTGCATTGGCGCCCGATCTTGGCGTTGAGAAACAGTATCGTACGGGATCCCTGTCGGGCAGTCATTTCGTCGGTCGGGACTCTCAGATCTGATCTGACAGGCAACGTCGCCCGGCCCATGGTGATGCCGTATCGCAAAACAATCGGGCAGGCCATTTTGTGTGCCCTGTCAAGGCTGACATCAAGTGGCCTGAGCGATTTGGATGGGTTGTCCGGCGCCCGAAATATTCCCAAGGTGGTGCAACGGCTCCGCAAATCAGAGCAATACGGATGGTGTTAGCCAGCGGTACTGTTGTCGGTACTGTCACCCATGTGTATTCGACGCGGACAGTTCCGCTTGGATCATGCGTTTTCGAAGACAGAGAGACCCCGCTTGAAGAGGTGGCAGGATGGTTGTTGGCACCGGCCGCCCCCCGACGGTTGGGGTGAGTGTGAGTTCGTATTCGCCACGGACCCTGTCGAAGCGTCCATGGCGCCCGAGAAAGGCTTCCAGGATGACTAAACTGGCGCACCAATCCCTCGTGGTCGCTGTCAAGGGACCCCGCTACGCCGCGTGGCTGGCGACAAGGAACGACCTGACGGCTCGCTTTGTCGCCGCCGGGCGTATTCCGGGTTTGATCAATCTTGCCGGGGGATTGCCCGAGCCGACAGTTTTTCCGACTGAGGAGTTGGCCACTTACGCTCGGGAGGTGATCTTGAAGCATCCGCAGGATTGCCTCGGGTATGCTCCCACCGATGGTCTTCCGGAGCTGCGCGATGCGATTGCCACGCGCTACAGCTCGCCTGTGCTGCGGTTGCGGCGTGAAAACGTCCTGCTTACCGCCAGCGGCACCCAGAGTCTGGATCTCATTGGGAAGGTGCTGATCGAGCAGGGGGACGTCATTGCTGCCCAGTTCCCCAGCTATGTCGGCGCTATGGACGCCTGGAGGCCACGGGCACCTCGGTATCGCAATCTTGTGCTGGAAGACGACGCGTTCGACCCCCTGTCCTCCTTCGAGGGTGCGCAGTTCGTCTACTCGGTGCCGAACTTCTCCAACCCTACAGGCAGGTTGGTTGGCGTCTCGGTCCGCAATGCGATGGTCGATGCCGCCCACCGGACGGGAGTGTGGCTAGTCGAGGACGATCCCTACTGCGCCCTCCAATACGAGGGAGTGCCTTTGCCTCGGATGATCGAACTCTCGGCTGAGCGCTTGGGGAAGGGAGGGTACGAAGGTCCCATCATCCATCTGGGCAGCGTCTCGAAGGAGTTGGCGCCGGGGCTTCGTGTTGGCTGGATCATCGCAGCCCCCCAGATGATCCAGATGCTGTCCGCGGCAAAGCAAGGTGCGGATCTCTGCTCGAGCGGCCTCAATCAGCGGATTGCCCTGGCCGCCATTGACAGCGGTCTGATGGAGCGGCTGAGCCCTCGGATGGTCGAATTGTATCGGGAGCGGCGCGACGCACTCTGCGCTGCCATGGCGGAACACCTTGCCGAATGGTTTGTGTGGGAGGTGCCTGTTGGTGGAATGTTCGTGTGGGCCACCGCGCGGGATCCTTCGATGGACACTGATCGCCTTGTGTCCGTCGGCACCGAAGTCGGTGTCCTTGCAGGGCCGGGTAGCGCATTTGATCCTTGGGTGAAAAGCCGCAACGCGCTTCGACTGAACTTCACCGCCAATTCTCCTGAGCGGCTCGCCGAAGGGGTGCGCCGTCTGGCCCAGGCAGTTCGAAAACTGAAGTCTGCGGGCGTGTGACCTCAAGCCCGGACAGTGTCCGCAACAAGAGCCACTAGGAGAACATCAATGGCTCAAGTAGTCAGCATCCACACCCCTGGTGGTCGCGCGCTAGAACGCCGCCACACGGCCGGCTGCCTCGTGCTGATGCTCTGACCTGAGCGCGTGCCTTCGCTTCAGGGTACACCTTGGAAGCGGCGCAATGAAAGCCGCACACCAGTCGAGCACCCTTGACTTTTTCAACCCAGGAGACATCCATGAAATCCACAAAGAACCTTCGCTCGATCGGGACGGCAGTTGTGTTGACCTTCCTTGGCCTGTCGGCACAGGCCCAGACGGTCAAAATTGCCATTGCCGGCCCCATGAACGGTCCCATGGCCCAGAACGGCGACATGATCAAAGCCGGAGCCCTGACCGCTATCGAACTGATCAATGCCGCTGGCGGAGCCGGTGGGAACAAGCTCGAACCTGTCATCATGGACGATGCCTGCGAACCGAAGCAGGCCGTAGCAGTGGCGAACAAGATCGTGAGCCAGGGCATCAAGTTCGTCATCGGACATGTCTGCTCCGGCTCGACTATCCCGACTTCCGAGATCTACGAGAACGAAGGCGTTGTGATGGTGACTCCGACTGCCACTGCGCCGCAAATCACCGAGGGCAAGAAGCGCAAGCTCATCTTCCGCACCATCGGCCGTGACGACCAGCAGGCGCCTGTCGCCGCCCAGTACATCATCGCCAAGGTCAAGCCCAAGAAGGTGGCCGTGCTGCACGACAAGCAGTCCTATGGTCAGGGCATTGCTGCTGCGGTGAAAAAAGAGCTGGATGCTGCCAAGGTACCGGTGGTTCTGTTCGAGGGCCTCAATGCAGGTGATACCGACTACTCGGCCATCATCACCAAGCTCAAGTCGCAGGGTGTGGACTTCGTCTACTTCGGCGGCTACCACCCCGAAATGGGGCTGCTGCTGCGCCAGGCGCGGGAGCAGAGCGTGAAGGCAACCTTCATGGGACCGGAGGGCGTGGGCAACAAGGATGTGACATCGATTGGCGGAGCGGCCTCCGAGGGTATGCTGGTGACGCTGCCGGCCAATTTCTCGGCCGATCCGGCCAATGCTGCGCTTGTCAAGGCCTTTGCCGACAAGAAGCGTGACGTCAATGGTCCGTTCCAGATGTCCGCATACGCGGGCGTGAAGATCATCGCCGATGCGATCAGTGAAACCAAGAGCACCGATCCCGCCAAGGTTGCGGCCTTCATGCACCAGAAGACCTTCCAGACCCCGATCGGCAAGGTCGAATACGATGCCCAGGGCGACCTGAAGTCGTTCCAGTTCGTGGTCTTCACCTGGCATAAGGATGCCACGAAGACAGCTGTCAACTGAGCCAGCGCCTTTGCCGAAACGCCCCGCTACTCATTCGGCGAGCGGGGCGTTTGGTATCGAGCATGCGGGATGGGGGCTTGATCAAGAGCCTCATGGATCGGGCGCACGCGCTCGCACCGGAAGCGCGAGCATCGATCAGCTCGGGCCGTGTGCTGATGACCTGAAGCGGCAGCGACACGCATGGCGACTTCATGTCCGCGACATGGACAGGTTGTGTTCACGGAATACACTGCCTCGCACGCCATAGGCTGGGATGCAAAGAGTGTCCAACAGATTCACCGTGGTCATCGCGTGGCACACGCAAGTTGCTGTACCAAGCATTCGATACTGAAACCCACGGCCTTCTGGCCCAGGCAGCAGTGTGTGGCAATCGTTGGAGGTAGATAAATTGACTCAGAAACTCGTGCCCGTGTATGAGGCATTGGCTCAGGACATCAAGACGATGGGCGTGGAGGTCGCGTTCGGCTTGATTAGCGACGATACGGCACTCTTCGTCGCAACCCTGGACTCCATAGGCATTCAGTTCCATGGCAGCCGACATGAGAACACCGCGATCGCCATGGCCGACGGTTATGCGGCTGCCACCGGCAAGCTGGGCGTCGCGGTGCTGGGACGGGGCCCCGCCGCCGCGAACTCCATGCACGCGGCCACCTATGCGCAACGCAGCCGTTCGGGGGTGTTGATGATCTTCGGTGACGCGGCGCTTCGGCCGCCCGCTCACAGCTGTGGCCCCGACCTGAAGGCCTTCGACGCCGTGGGCGCGCTGCGTTCAGCCGGACTCGAGCCCTTCGTCGCGAGGGACGCCCATAGCGCCCGCCAGGTGCTCGCGCAGGCGGTCAGTGCCGCCCATGCCGGCGCGGCGGCACTGCTGCTGCCAACCGACGTACAGCGGGCCAGCGTCGACCTCTCGGCCACCACCCCGACGCTCGCGCCGCCCCCGACCATAATCAGGCGTCCTCCGCGCAAGACGGCGCTCGCGGCCGCGTCCACACTGCTGGCCGCGAGCAAGCGCCCCCTGATCATCGCTGGCTGGGGGGCCTACGAGGCCGGAGCGCGAGAAGACCTGATCGCCCTGGCCGAACACCTGGGGGCGGCACTCAGCACGACGCTCAAGGCCAAGGATCTATTCCAAGGCCACCCGATGGACTGCGGGCTGGTGGGCTCCTATTCCCATGCCGGCGGACGCCGGCTGATCGAGCAGGCGGACTGCATTCTTGCGTTCGGCGCCGGTCTGAACGGCCGGACCACCTCCATGGGAACGGCTATACCGACCGAGGTGCCCGTGATTCACGTCGACAGCACCCGCGCCAACATCGGACGCTGGCTGGATGCCGACGTGGCCATGGTGGCCGATGCAAAGCTCGCGGCCCAGGCGCTGCTTGAGTCGGTTCCCGCTCGCCGCCCGGAGATCAAGGAATTCCACGGCGAGTCCTACCGGAGCTGGCTCGACAGCTTCACGCTGGACAAGGACTTCACGCCGCAGCACACCCCCCGAACCGTCGATGCACGCGCGGCCGCGCTCGCGCTGGACAACATCCTGCCGCGCAACCGTAACGTCGTGTACGACGCCGGCAATTTCCTGCAGGCGTTGCCCTACTTGAGCGTTCCCGATCCACGCAGCATCCGCCAGGCCACAGACTTCGCCTCGATCGGCCTGGGCATCGGCGCGGCACTGGGTTACGCGCGCGGCGAACCCGATGCCACCACTGTACTAGTGATCGGTGACGGTGGCCTGCTGATGACGCTCGGTGAGCTGGAGACCGTGGTTCGGGAAGATATTCCGCTCGTCGTGATCCTGATGAACGACTGTGCCTATGGCGCGGAAGTCCACTTCCTCAAGCTGCAGAACATGCCGACCGCAAAGACGGTTTTCCTGGATATCGACTTTGCGCCGATTGCCGAGGCCTTGGGCTTCCAGACGGCCACCATTCGCAGCATGCAGGACCTGGAACAGGCAGCGCCGATGCTCAGGAACCCCGAGGGGCCTGTGCTCCTCGACGTCAAGATCAACGGGGCGATTCCCGTGGGTTGGCTCTTCGATGACAAATAGGTCGGCGCCACGCCGCCGGACCTTCTTCCTGTGGCGGCAGGTCTGCGCGTTCGTTTTCCGCGTCGGGCGGGCTGCAGCCTCCGACGGTGCCCCTGCGCGCCGGGAACCCATCGGCCGCCGGCAAGTGGGCGGCGCATCACAAAGAAGCTCAGATGTAGATACTAGCTGAGCAGAGCGATTCACTGAGCGATACAGCCTTTTCCGGCCGTCAGGCGATGCAACTGCGATGTAGTGCCGAGCATCTTCATGCTCGAGTTAGTCAACGGAACATAGCAACCGCTTGCCAGGAGTAGACCGTCACGCCCTTGACGACGGACTCTTCCATGGTCGGCACGTCGGGCAGGATAGGCGAGCGCGCAGCTTGCCTGCCTTGATGTGCGGGACCGCTGTATTGAGATTCATGAAGGTGGCGTCGACCTGTCCGCCAGGCAGGTCGTTCTTCGCCGGGGCGCCGCCCATGTACGTATGTGGATCCCGGTTGTGCCGGTTTTCTGCCAGAACAGATCCTTTCTGCCAGAACAGATCCGCGGTGAGATGGTCGCTTGTCCCGTTTCCGGCAGATGCGGACGTCTTCGTCTCAGGGATTGGCCTTCTCGTAGGAAACGATGTTGTCCTGAATGGTCTTGAAGCGGGAGTTTGCTGGCACCGAAAGGACGTTGGGCGCCTGCACGGCAACGGTGAGGTAGGCGAAGTCCTTGAAAGGATCGTACGGCGCACTCGTCGGTTGCGACGCCGGCTTTCTGAATGCGGCGCGCCTCAAGGGCAGTCACGCCGCCATCAAGAGCGGCATGCTGTGCGCCGAGGCGGCTTCCGACGCGATCGCCGCCGGCTGCCAGTACGATGAACTCACAGGCTTCTCAGAGAGCTTCGAGGGAACCTGGCTGCACGGATCTATCAAAATTTCAAGAACTGCTTCAAGGAGAGTTCGCTGCTGTGCGCTTGCAGAAGGTTTGCATGCCGGACTTGTAGCCGATGGCCTGCCTTGGGACTGTCTTCGGTAAATACATGTTCGCAGGCACGAGTGTACTCAGCGGGGGGCGAATACACCTCCAAGGGCATATTTATGGCTAAAACGGACGTAATTGGACCTGGCACCGAAGTTGCAGATAGCGGGTATGGACGGTGAATGTGTTCGAGGAAAACGCTGTCCGTCATGATAACGAACGATTGGAGACATCCATGAATGCACCCGCACTGCGCTTCGGCGCACTCGCCGCACTGACGGCGATTTGCCAGTTGGCTTCCGCCGCGGAGCCATTCCGCATCGGCGCCTTGGTAGATATGTCCGGGGTCTATTCCGGCATCGGCGGTCCTGGCGGTATCGCAGCCGTCAAGATGGCGGTTCAGGACTTCGGCGGTAAGGTTCTGGACCGGCCCATCGAGGTGTTGGGTGCCGACTACCAGAACAAGGTCGATATTGCTTCCACCCGTGCCCGGGAGTGGTATGACCGGAACAACGTCGAAATGATCATCGAGTCCACCGACTCGGCCTCGGCGCTGGCGCTGCAGAAACTTGGCGAGAGCAAAAAGAAGATCACGATCTTCGCGGGTTCCGCCACTACGGAACTGACGGGCAAGCAGTGCTCGCCTTACGGTATTCACTACGTGTACAACACCTACGCGCTGGCAAACGGCACGGCACGCGCAATCCTGGAAGAAGGCAAGAAGGACTGGTTCTTCATCACCGCCGACTATGCATTCGGCCATTCGCTCGAGTCGAATGCCATCAATGTGGTGGAGCAGCTGGGCGGGAAGGTTGCCGGCAAGGTCCGCCATCCGCTTGCGGCATCGGACTTCGCATCGTTCCTGCTGCAGGCACAGGCGTCAAATGCGCAGGTGATTGCATTGGCCAACGCGGGACGCGATACACAGAATGCGGTTCGCCAGGCTTCGGAGTTCGGACTCGGGACTGGCAAGCAGGTGGTGGCGCCGCTGCTGATTTTCGATAGCGACCTGAAAGGCATGGGCCTGAAGGCGGCGCAGGGACTGCAGTTCACCACGGCATTCTACTGGGACTACAACGACGAGACCCGCGCTTTTGGCAAGAAGTTCTTCGCACAGACCAAGATGATGCCGACCATGGTTCAGGCCGGTATGTACTCCGCGGTGACGCACTACCTGAAGGCGGTACAGGCGGCAGGTAGCGCGGACCCCGACAAGGTCATGGCGAAGATGCGCGCGACGCCGGTCAATGACTTCTTTGCCAAGGACGGCCGCATTCTGGCAAACGGGCTGATGGCGCATGACATGTACCTGGCTGAAGCCAAGAAGCCGTCTGAGTCCAAGGGCGAATGGGACCTGCTGAAGATCCGCAAGATCATCCCCAAGGACAAGGCCTTCGAGCCACTGGAAAAGAGCGCCTGTCCGCTCAAGGGCTGACGCACTAGGGAACTTGAGGTGGCCAGGCAGCTGGCCACGCTTCTACGCACTCTCCGGGCGTCTTTCCACGGCCGCTGCGTCGCCCCGGCCGCGCGGAAGACGCTTCCTTTTTCTCCAGATTGGCTTTGCTCCTGTTATGCCGGATTTCATTCTGCAGACGCAGCGGTTGTCCAAGTCATTCAGAGGCTTTACTGCCGTCAGTGAAGTCGACCTGAATGTACGCCGCGGCTCGATCCACGCCTTGATCGGGCCGAACGGCGCGGGCAAGACCACCTGCTTCAACCTGCTGACCAAGTTCCTGGAGCCGACCGCCGGCACCATTCTGTTCAACGGCATCGACATCACGCGCGAAAAGCCAGCGCAGATTGCGCGGCGGGGCGTGATCCGCTCGTTTCAGATTTCCGCGGTGTTCCCGCACCTGACCGTACGCGAGAACGTACGCATCGGCCTGCAGCGTCAACTGGGTACTGCCTACCAGTTCTGGCGCAGCAAGCGTTCGCTCGACGTGCTAAATGCCCGCGCGATGGATTTGCTCGAACAAGTCGGGCTGACCGAGTTCGCCGAGACCATCACTGTCAACCTGCCTTACGGCCGCAAGCGTGCGCTCGAGATCGCGACCACCCTCGCGATGGAGCCGGAACTGATGCTGCTCGATGAGCCGACGCAGGGCATGGGCCATGAGGACGTGGATCGCGTGACCCAGCTGATCAAGCAGGTTTCTGCCGGCCGCACGATCCTGATGGTCGAGCACAACATGAATGTCGTGTCGTCGATTGCCGACAAGATCACCGTACTGCAACGCGGTGCGATTCTGGCCGAGGGCCCTTACGCCGAAGTCTCGAAGGATTCGCGCGTCATGGAAGCCTACATGGGTACGGCCGACGCCGAGCTGCAAGGCGCGCATTGAGGGGGAAAAAGTAATGGCAAACGACAACACCCCGGCCCTCGAGATCAGGGACCTGCATGCCTGGTACGGCGAGTCGCACATCCTGCATGGTGTGGACCTGACCGTCAATCGTGGCGAAGTGGTCACGCTGCTTGGGCGCAATGGTGCCGGGCGCACGACAACGCTGCGCGCGATCATGGGACTCACCGGTACGCGCAAGGGATCGATCAAGGTCAACGGCCACGAAACCATCGGCCTGCCGACACACAAGATCGCGCACTACGGCATTGGCTACTGTCCCGAAGAGCGGGCGATCTTCTCAAGCCTGTCCTGCGAAGAGAACCTGCTGCTGCCGCCGGAACTCAAGAGCGCCAATGCGGGAAAAGGCATGAGCAAGGCCGAGATCTACGACATGTTCCCGAACCTGATGGAGCGCAAGCAGAGCCAGGGCACGCGCCTCTCCGGCGGTGAACAGCAGATGCTTGCCGTGGGCCGGATCTTGCGTACCGGGGCGAACCTGCTCCTGCTTGACGAGATCTCGGAAGGGCTGGCGCCTGTGATTGTGCAGGCCCTGGCGCGCATGATCTTGATGCTCAAGAAGAAGGGCTACACGGTGGTAATGGTGGAGCAGAATTTCCGATTCGCCGCGCCGCTGGCCGACCGCTTCTACCTGATGGAGCACGGCGCGATCGTCGAGCGCTTTGCCGCCGACGAGCTGCAGGACAAGATGCCGGTGCTCAATGAGCTGCTCGGCGTGTAACGAGGGGAAGTGCAATGAACCTTGATTTTGGAATTCCCCTGCCGGCTTTGATGTCGCAGTTGCTGCTCGGCCTGGCGAATGGCGCGTTCTACGCAATGCTAAGCTTGGGGTTGGCGGTGATCTTTGGATTGCTCAACGTGATCAACTTCGCGCACGGTGCGCTGTTCATGCTGGGCGCTCTGCTGGCGTGGGCCGGCATGGAGTACGTCGGGCTGAGCTACTGGGCAATGCTGCTGCTGTCGCCCCTGGTCATCGGCTTGTTGGGCGTGCTGATCGAAAAGACGATGCTGCGCTGGATCTACAAGCTAGACCATATTTACGGTCTGCTGCTCACGCTGGGTATTACGCTGGTGATCGAAGGCGTGTTCCGGTCAATCTACGGCGTCTCGGGCCAGCCTTACTCCGCGCCCGAGCTGCTGCAGGGCGCTACCGACGTTGGCTTTATGCACCTGCCGAACTATCGCGCCTGGGTCGTGGTGGCTTCCATCACGGTCTGCCTGGGCACGTGGTTCGTGATCGAGAAGACCAAGCTGGGCGCCTACCTGCGTGCGGGCACCGAGAACCCCAAGGTCGTCGAGGCGTTCGGCGTCAATGTGCCGCTGATGGTCACCCTGACCTACGGCTTCGGCGTGGCACTGGCTGCGTTCGCCGGGGTGCTGGCCGCGCCGGTGATCCAGGTGTCGCCGCTGATGGGACAGAACCTGATCATCGTGGTGTTTGCAGTTGTAGTGATCGGTGGAATGGGCTCGATCCTCGGCGCCATCGTCACCGGTCTGGGCCTGGGCGTGATCGAGGGGCTGACCAAGGTGGTCTACCCGGAAGCGTCGTCAACGGTGGTCTTTGTTGTAATGGTGATTGTCCTGCTGCTTCGTCCGGCGGGGCTGTTTGGCAAGGAAAAGTGATGACCGAATTCTCTCTCCCTTCAACGGTGACCTCGGCGGCCGGTGGGGACGCGTTGGTGCGAAGCCGGGCGCCGGCATACATCTCCATCGTGCTGGTTGCACTGCTGTTGCTGGCGCCCCATCTTGGCTTCTATCCGGTCTTCGTGATGAAGATCCTGTGCTTTGCGCTGTTTGCCGCGGCATTCAACCTGCTGCTCGGCTACACCGGCTTGCTGTCGTTCGGCCATGCCGCCTTGTTCGGCGGCGCGGGCTACATAGCCGGGTATGCGATCAAGAACTGGCATGTCACGACGGAGGTCAGCCTGCTGATCGGCGTGGCAACCGCCGTAGCGATTGGATTTCTGATGGGCGTGCTGGCAATCCGCCGCCAGGGCATCTACTTCGCCATGATCACGCTCGCGCTGGCACAGATGTTCTTTTTCATTTGCCTGCAGACACCGCAAACGGGCGGCGAGGACGGCTTGCAAGGCGTTCCGCGCGGCGCGTTGTTCGGGGTGATCGACCTGTCATCGGATGTCAGCTTCTACTATGTCGTTGTCGCCGTCTTTGTCGCAGCGATGGTGCTGATTGCCCGCATAGTCAGTTCCCCGTTTGGCCAGCTCCTCCAGGCGGTCAAGGAGAACGAGAGTCGCGCCATCTCGCTGGGCTACAGTACAGACCGCTTCAAGCTGATGGCCTTCGTGCTGTCGGCCGCGCTGGCGGGACTGGCGGGAGCGATGAAAGCGCTGGTGCTTGGCTTTGCGACGCTGGCCGACGTCCATTGGACCATGTCGGGGGCAGTCATCCTGATGACGCTGGTGGGCGGGATGGGGACGTTGAGCGGGCCAGTCGCCGGTGCGCTCGTCATTGTGATCCTGGAGAACAAGCTGGGCGAGATAGGTGCCGGACTTGCCAATGTCACCGGGATCGACTGGTTCGCATCCCTTGGCGAGTCAGTGACGCTCGTGACCGGTGTCATTTTCATTCTGTGCGTTCTGTTGTTCCGGAAAGGACTGGTTGGGGCGGTCCTTGGCCGGCTTCCGTCCGGACGATGATTGCTAGAAAGACGGCCGGCAGCACGCGGTCGGCCGGCTAAGTCATCGCTACGGGGCGCCGCGGGCAGGTTGTTCGCCCTTGCTAGCGGCCATTCAGCAGACGATGCAGCAGTGAAGCGTTCACCCCGAATCGATCGAAGATCGCATCTTCGAAGCGAGCGCGATCCGGGAAGCCATAGGATCCGACCCTTGCAGCTTCCCGGTCGGCGCCGGCGAGGTCAAACAGCGCGCGCATCAGGCGCTGCGTCGCCACCAGATCGACAAAGCTCTCGCCTTCACTCAACAAGGTTCGGGACAATTGACCCGCCTGATCGATGCGGAGCTCTCGCGACGCCGATGCGAGCCGCCACGGCTTTTGCGGTGCCTGGAACACCGCCATAGCCAGGCTACTCGCAATTGGCTTGTGCGATCGCTCTTCTACCCGTATCCGCTGACCGGACCACGGCAGCTGCCGGAACGCTACGCGGGCGCGCTCTGCCAGCACAAGGTGTGGCGACTCGAGCGGGCGGATCGCGTGCCATCCACCGTCGTGGGTTGCACGCATCTGACCCGGCACGTTGAGCTCACAATCACCTTCGATGACCTCTGCAATCACGGGGAACGGGAAACGCAGCCCGCGCAGATGGACACGCGCATACGCTGGCGATTGGAGAATGAGCGAAAGGGGAGCGACCTCTGGCTGCACTGCGGTCTTTGATGGTCGGGGGGCGATCAAGCCTCGTCCGTCAGCAGCGACAGGCCCAGGCCGGCGCGGCGCCACAGCCACGGGCTCGGGCGGTAGCGCATGTCGCCGGTCAGGGCTTCCATGTTGCGCAGCGTCTCCAGCACCAGTTGCGGGCCGACGGCGTCGCCCAGGGCCAGCGGGCCCTTCGGGTAGCCCAGGCCCAGGTTCACGGCCAGGTCGATGTCCGCGGGCGAGGCAATGCGCTGCTGCGCGATATCGCTGGCGATGTTGATGATGCAGCAGAGCACGCGCTGGGCCACGAAGCCGGCCGAGTCGCGGATCACCGTGACCGGCACGCCGTCGCTCGCGAACAGGCCGTGCGCGGCGTCGCGCGCGGCGGCGCCAGTGGCCGGCGTGGTCATCAGCGTGCGGCGCTTGGTGGCCTCGAACGGCAGGAGGGTGTCGATGGCCACCGTGCGCGAGGCGTCCAGGCCCTGCTGGAGCGCGGTGGTGGTCGCGTCCAGGCCCAGCGGCGTGACGACGATCAGTGCCTCGGCGGAAGGCTGGTCGCCACTTTCAGGCGTGATACCGAGCGCGCCGAGCAGCTTCGTCACCATGGCATGGCCGCGTTCGCTGGCGCGGCTGACCCACACGCTGGCCGGACGGGCCGACGGGACCGCGGCCGCGGCCGTGGCCGGGACCTGCTTCTGGCCATCCACGTAGCGGTAGAAGCCGGCGCCGGCCTTTCGGCCGACCAGCCCGCCAACCGAGCGGATCGCCGTGATCGGCGACGGGCGGTAGCGCGGCTCCTGGTAGAACTGGTTGTAGATCGATTCCATCACCGGGTGCGACACGTCCAGCCCGGTCAGGTCCATCAGCTCGAACGGCCCCATGCGGAAGCCGGCCTGCTCGCGCATGATGTTGTCGATGTCGGCGAACTCCGCCACGCCTTCCTGCGCGACCTTGATGCCTTCGATATTCATGCCGCGGCCGGCATGGTTGACGATAAAGCCCGGCATGTCCTTGCAGCGCACCGGCGTATGGCCCATGCGGCGCGACAGCGCCATCAGCGCATCGCCCACGGCCGGGTTGCCGGACAGGCCGTCGATGACCTCGACCACCTTCATCAGCGGCACCGGGTTGAAGAAGTGGTAGCCGACCACGCGGCCCGGTTCCTTTGCGCCCACGGCGATCGCGGTGATCGACAGCGACGAGGTGTTCGAGGCGATGACCACGTCAGGACGCAGCACGGCTTCCAGCTTCGCCACGAGATCTCGCTTCACTTCGAGCTTCTCGACGATGGCTTCCACCACCATGTCGCAGCCGGCCAGGTCTTCCAGCGCGCCGCACGGCTTCACGCGGCCCAGCGTGGCCTGGGCGTCAGCCGCCGAGATCTTGCCCTTTTCGGCCAGCTTGCCGAGCGTATCCTGCAGGTACTTGCGTGCCGCTTCCACCGCTTGCGGGTTGGCGTCGTACAGGTTGACGGTCAGGCCTGCCTGCGCGGCGATCTGGGCGATGCCGCGGCCCATGGCGCCGGTGCCGACGATGCCCAGTGTCTGGATAGCGGTGATCGAAGGAGAGGTTGTGTTCATGATGTCCGGATCGCAGGAGATGGTGGGCGACGCCGCAAAGCACTGCAGCCGTGAGGAGGAACCCACGGCTGCAGACGGGCATGGCATTCGCCCAGGGTTGTTCGGTAAGCCTCAGTTCAGCGTCAGCACGTACTTGCCGGACACCTGCCCGGAGGCGAGCTGCGCCAGCGCTTCACCGGCACGGGAAAGGGGCAGGGCACCGGCGATCTTCGGCCTGAGCGCACCTTGCTGATACAGCTTGAAGATCTCTTGCTGTACGGCCAGCACCTTTTCCGGCTGGCGATCGCGATAGTCGCTCCACTGCAGGCCACTGACGCCAATGTTCTTGAGCAGCAGATAGTTGGCCTTGATCTCGGGGATGCGGCCGGCCGCGAAGCCAATGACCACCGCGCGGCCGCACCATGCGATCGCACGCAGTGCGGCATCGAAGACATCGCCGCCCAGGGTGTCAAGCACCACATCGGCGCCATGGCCCGAGGTGGCATTGCGCACCTGCTCGCGCAGCGATTCGCGCAGGTCAGGGGCGGAAAGATCGATCACTGCGTCGGCTCCCAGTTCCCGTGCCGCCTGCGCGTGCTCGGCACCGCTGACGCCGGCCAGCGCGATGCCGCCGAGACCCTTGACGATCTGGATGGCCGCCGAGCCGACGCCGCCGGCAGCCCCGGTGACAAGCACAGTCTCGCCGGCACGGAATCCGCCACGTTCCACCAGGGCGAAGTAGGCGGTCTGATATGCCAGCCCCATCGCGGCAGCGTCTTCGAACGGCATGGCATCGGGGATGCGGAAGCATGAATCGGCAGGCACGCTGACGAGCTCGGCGAACGCGCCATATTCCAGTTGCGCCACCACGCGATCGCCAGGTTGGACATGGGTGACATTGGCACCGACGGCGCGTACCACGCCGGCGGCATCCTTGCCCGGTGCGAACGGGCGTTGCGGCAGGATCTGATACTTGCCCTGCACCACCAGCACGTCGGGATAGTTGACCGCGGCGGCTCGGACTTCGACGAGCACGTCGCCGTCGCCAACCTGCGGGTCGGGAAGGTCGCCGATGGTGACGGCGTCTGGTGCATTGAATTCCTGGATGACGATGGCTTTCATGTCGGCTGGACCTCAGCGATTCAGAAGTTGGTTGTGTGCTCCCAGGGCCGGGGACGCGGCGGAGCGATCCTGGCTGCGAAAGGCGGCATCGATGGGCACCGGCAATGCCGGCATGCTCCCGTTCGCCGCAGTGGTAGCGGTGCGGTCAAACAGGCCGCGTTCCCGGAAATGCGGATCGTGCCGGGCTTCTTCCAGACTGACCACACGGCTGGTGCAGACGTCTTGCCCGGCGAAGCGGTCTTCCCAATAGGCAACCGGGTGCCGGGAAATGGCCGCCGCAACGGCACCGATGGCCTGGTCCGGTGACATCCGCGCCAGCGCGTCCGCATCCAGCCCGACCAGTGCGACGAAGTTGTCCCAGAACTTGTCTTCCAGTGGCGCGGCCGCCAGGAAGGCACCATCGGCGGTACGGTAGATCTGGTAGCGCGGCGTGCCTCCCGTGACCAGCTCCGACGCCGGTGCGGGCCACGATCCCAGCGCGCCGTTGCCAAGCCCCCAGTACTGGAACGTAAAGAGGTTGTCGGCCATGGCCACATCCAGGTGAACGCCCCTGCCGGTCTGGTCGCGCTGACGCAAGGCGAGCAGGATATTGATCATGGCCGGATAGGTGCCGCCAGCAATGTCGGCAATGAGGGCAGGCGGCAGGACCGGCGCACCATCGTTGCCGGCAGTCAGCGACAGCGTGCCGGATGCCGCCACATAGTTCAGGTCATGCGCGGCTTCTGATGCGCGCGGGCCGTACTGTCCGAAGCCGGTGATCGAGCAGTAGACCAGCCGTGGGTTGATTTCCGAAAGCGCTGCATAGCCGAGGCCCAGACGATCCATGACGCCGGGACGGAACTGCTCGATCAGGACATCGGCATCGCGGATCAACGGCGTCAACTGGCTCAGCGTCTCAGGCGCCTTCAGGTCGATCGCGACAGATTGCTTGCCGCGGTTGAGCAGCACGAAATTCGCGCTGTCGTCATCGACCTTCGGCTCATACGCGCGCATTTCGTCGCCACGGCCGGGGCGCTCGAACTTGATGACTTCGGCTCCCGCCTCGGCCAGCAGCAGCGAGCACAGCGGTCCGGGCAGGAGGGTGCTGAAATCCAGCACCTTCACACCGGTCAGGGGTTGGCTCATGGCAATCATCGCTTTACCCGCTCTTCGCGTTCCTCGCGCTCCGCTGCGACGCGCGCGCGCCGCGCCGGGGCATAAGGCTCCTGCCCGAGAGCTTCATGCAAGGCTTGAGTGACACGGAAATGGTGCGCCAGGCCAGTCCGTTCCAGCAGCGAGATCGGACCCTCCGGGTAGCCGAGGCCCAGGCACAAGGTCTTGTCCAGGTCATCGGCGCTGGCCAGTTTCTCGTCCAGGCGGCGCAGCGCCGCATTGAAGTACGGGCGGATCAGCCGGTCGACGATGCGACCCGGAAAGTCATGACATACCGCGACAACCAGCCCCGCAGCCTGGAACACCACCTTGGCGGCTTCGATCGCGCCAGGGGTCGTGCCCGGTTGCCTGACGAGTTCCACCAGCGGGCTCGGGTCGGCGTCGCCGAGACGAAAGCGGGCGAATCCAACCACATTGGAGCCTTCGACGCCGCGGCTCTCGCCTGTGTGGATGCCCAGGCATTCGGTGCCCAGCTCGATGGCGACAAAGGTGCGCGCTTCGTGTCCTTTGCCTACGCTGTAGGCGCGACCGGCTTGCGAACCGAGGTAGACCAGCCCGTCGCCTTGCGCCGCTGCCTGTTCGAGGAAGGGATGGGATTCGGGAAAGGAACGGCTCTCGCCAGCTTGTATGATTTCGTAGCGCATATCAGGCTCCAAACATCTTGGTGTCGCCGTAGGTATGGAAGCCTTTGCCGGTCTTCTTGCCCAGGCGCCTGGCGGCGATCATGCGGCGCACCAGCGGCGGGCAGGCGGCGCGCGGCTCGTGGGTCAGGCCATGCATGGCTTCGCACAGCAGCTTCTGGGTGTCCATGCCGACCAGGTCCAGCAGCTCGAGCGGGCCCATCGGATAGCCCAGCGCAGTCTTGATGGCGGTGTCGATGTCGGCCGGCTCGGCGACGCCTTGTTCCACCAGCCGGATCGCATCGTTATTGAACGGGATCAGGAAGTAGTTGAGGATGAAGCCCGGCGTATCCTGTGTGGCCACCGGCTTCTGTCCCATTGCCTCGGCAAAGGCCCACGCTTTCTGGAAGGTCTCATCCGAAGTGGCCAGGCCTGGCGACATCTCGATCAGCTTCATCAGCTGCGCAGGCAGGCAGAAATGCATGCCGACGAAGCGGTCCGGCCGGCCGGAACCGCCGGCGATTTCGGTGATAGAGATCGTGGACGTATTGGATGCGAAGAGGGTAGCCGGCGGGCAGACCTCATTGAGCTGGCCGAACAACTGATGCTTGACTGCAAGATCCTCGAAGATGGCTTCAATGATGATGTCGCATTTGGCCAGGTCGCTCAGTGAGGTAGTGCCCTCCCAGCGGGACAACGCCTCAGCGGCGGCGCCGGCCGGCAGCTTGCCGCGCTCCTCGGATTTCTTCAGGAACGCTTCGGTCTGGCCGCGGGCGCGGTCCAGCGCATCCTGCCGGGCATCGAATACGATGGTCTTGAAGCCCGCGCGGGCCGCAACGATGGCGATGCCCGCGCCCATGGTGCCGGCGCCCGCGACGCCGACGGTTTGAATGGTTGTCACGTTCGTCTCCTATTTCTTCAGGAAGCTGCGCCCGATCAGCTGCCGGTGCACCTGGTTGGTTCCTTCCCAGATCTGGGTAATCTTGGCGTCGCGCATCAGCCGCTCGACCCGGTAGTCGTTGCAGTAGCCATAGCCGCCGAACAGTTGCACGGCATCGGTCGTGATGCGCATGGCCGCGTCGGTGGCGCGTTGCTTGAGCATCGAGGCTTCGATGCCGAAATCCTGGTCGCCGGCATCGACCATCTCGGCCACGCGCCAGAGCCACGATTCACACAAGGCCAGCTCCGTGGCCAGGTCTGCCAGCATGAACTGGATGCCCTGGAACTCGAGGATCCGCTTGCCGGACTGGCGCCGCTCGTTGATGTAGTCGACCGCATCCTCGAACGCCGCGCGCGCAATGCCCAGGGCATGCGCGGCAACGCTGGGGCGCGAGCGGTTCAGCGAGCCGAACAGGATCTGCAGGCCCTCGCCGGGAGCGCCGATAAGGTTGGCGCGTGGCACGCGGCAGCCGTCGAAGGCCAGGCTGGCCGTGCTGGACGCACGGGTGCCCATCTTGTGCTCGGTGCCGAGCACGCGCAGACCCTCCGTGCCCTTTTCCAGAATCAGCACGGAGATGGCGGCCTTCGGATCGCTGATCTCGGACCATTTGCCGAACACCAGATACAGGTCGGCCACGTCGCCGTTGGTAATGAAGGTCTTGCCGCCATTGATGACGATGTCGTCACCGTCGGGGGTAAAGGTGGTGCGCATGCCAGTGGCATCCGATCCCGCAGAGGGCTCGGTGATTGCCAGCGACGCCAGGCCGCCTTCGGCAATGCGCGGCAGCAGACGACTCTTCTGTTCTTCGCTCCCGTACTGGATCAGCGGCTTAATGGCGTGGAAGTTCGTGGCCCAGACAATACCGGTGGAGGCACAAGCCTTCGAAATCTCCCGCACGCAAGCGAGATAGCTCAGGAAGGACAGTTGCGCGCCGCCATAGTTGTCAGGGATGAACATGGCGTTCAGGCCCAGTTCATTGATGGCTTTCACGTTCTCCCAGGGAAACACCCCGGTGCGGTCGTACTCGGCCGCCCGTGGCGCGATCTGGGTGTTGCAAAGCTCCTTGACGCTGTCGAGGAGCATGCGTTCCTCGGACGATAGCGGCAGCCGCGCGTCCATCCGGTCCAGCATGTTCATGTCTTCCTCCGTTGGTGGGCTGTGAACCGCCCGGATCAGTCCACTGAATCACTGAAATTGGTCGGCGCCTGCCATGTCATGCGGGCGCATCGCGTCGTTGCAAATGCTCGCAATAGCCGTGCTATTGCTGCGCTTTGCGCCTGCGCTGCATCCCGCCTGACATGTCCTTCGCCTCCCATTTCAATGATTCAGTGGACTAGTGCTACAGCGCCATGCCCTGGCCGCCATCGACATAGAGCGTCTCGCCGGTCAGGAAGCGGCCGGGCAGCCGGAACAGCATGGCGGCAAGCCGTCCGATATCGTCGGACTGCCCGGGGCCTCCGACGGGAATGCGCTTCTTGAGGAATGCCTGGAGCGCACCTTCGTTCAACTCGTCGCGGTTCAGATCGGTCTCGATATAGCCAGGCGCGATATTGACGACCTGTATGCCATCGCGCGCCCATTCGACGGCCAGGCAGCGCGAGATCGCGCCGACGGCAGCCTTGGATGCGCAATAGGCGGCATTGCCGCGCACGCCGAGCTTGTCGTAGAACGAGCCAATGTTGACGATCAGCGCCGAGCCGGCCTCGCGCAGGTAGGGGTAGGCCACCTGGCTGGCGAGCAGGACCGACGAGGCGTTGGTTTGCATCACGCGCTCGAAGTCGGCGATCGGGAACGATGCGGACGGCCCCTGCAGGTGGATGCCCGCGTTGTTGACCAGGCCGACGATCGGCTTGCCGAACAGAGTGGGCACCTCGGCGAATGCCGCGTCGACAGAAGCGGCATCGGTGATATCGCAGTGTATTGCCGCCAGCCGCTTCTGTGCATCGGCATCGAGCGAGCCGGCGTCAGGAAGTTCGCCCGAACGCGAAAGGCAGGCAACGTGCAGGCCGGCGCGTGCCAGCTCCACGGAAATGGAGGCACCGATGCCGCGGCTCCCGCCGGTCACGATGACGGCGCCCTGGGTGAGATCAGGCATCCTTGAACTCCGGTGTGCGTTTCTCGATAAAGGCGCGCATGCCTTCGACGGAGTCATCCGTCTGGTAGGCCAGCGTGGACAGGTCGGCCTCGATCTCGAGTCCGGCGTCGAGCGTGGTCTCCATGCCGCGTACCACTGCCTCTCTTGCGAACTGAGAGGCGCAACGGCTATAGCCGATGAACTCGGACATGAAAGCCTTGCCAAGTTCGGCCGGGTCGCCGGCGGCCACCACACGGTTCACCAATCCGATGCGCTCGGCTTCGATCGCGTCGACTGTTCGTCCGGACATCACCATCTCCAGCGCACGGCCTTCGCCAACGAGGCGTGGCAAACGTTGCGTGCCACCGTAGCCAGGGATCAGACCGAGCTTGATCTCCGGCAGACCCATTCGGCCATGTACCGTCGCGATACGGAAGGTACAGGCCATGGCCAGCTCCAGCCCGCCGCCAAAGGCATAGCCATGCAATACGGCGACCGACGGAATCGGCAGGCTGGCCAGCTTGTCGAAGATACGTTGACCCAGCTGTGCGCCCTGGCGTTGTGCCATCAGGCTGCGGTCCATCAGTTCCTTGATGTCGGCGCCGGCGCAGAACGCCTTCGGCCCGGCCCCAGTCACAATGAGCGCGCGAGCGCCGGAGGCTGCCACCTGATCGAGCGTGTACGACAGTGCTTCGATCATCGTGAACTGCAAGGCGTTGCGGGCTTCGGGCCGGTTGAGCGTGAGGATCGCGTACGGGCCGTCAAACTTGATATCGATGGACATGGTCATGCTCCTGCTGTAGCGCTGGCCTTGTAGCGCACCGCCTGCGGCTTGAGTTCGCCACGCATGGTCATCTCGACCAGATCGCGTTTCAGGATCTTGCCGCTGGGTGTCAGCGGGAACTGGTCCAGGCCCAGGAAGTACTCCGGCATGTCGTACTTCGACAGGCCGCAGCTCGCCAGGTGGGCGAGCATGTCAGCCGGTTCCAGCGTTTGACCCGCGCGGAGCACAACCGACAGGCAGACCTTCTCGCCGAGTCGTTCGTCCTGCACGGGATAGGCCGCTGCGCGCTCCACCAGGGGATGCCGCATGGCCAGTTCCTCGATACGGGCGGGGTGGATATTGTGGCCGCCGCGGATGATCAGGTCCTTCTTGCGCCCGACGATCACGATGCAGCCGTTCTCGTCGATGATCCCGAGGTCGCCGCTCATGAACCAGCCATGGATGTTGAACGACGTTTCCGTGGCGACCTGGTTGCTGAAGTAGCCCAGCATCAGCAAGCCGCCGCGCCCGCCGATCTCACCGATCTCGCCCACTTCGGCCTCGACGTCCCAGTTGTCCTGCTTCCACAGGCGGACCTCATATCCGCGGCACGCGCGCCCGCATGTCGACACAATGGTGTCCGCGGTATCGGACGGGATGGTGTAGTTGTGCGAACCGTTCTCGGTCATGCCGTAGACGTTCTGCGGCGTCACGCCGAGCGTCAGGAACTTCTGCGCCACATCACGCGGGATTGCCGCGCCCGCCATGTAGAAGGTGCGGACTTCGCCGAGGGACGTCAGCTTGCGGTCGCGCACGGCCTGCAGAATGTCCATGGCGTGGGTCGGCACCCCCATCACATACGTGGCGCCGGTTTCCAGGATCCAATCGAGAGCATGCTTGCCGGCACGCAGGTTGGTCATGACCAGCTCCGCGCCTGCCACCAGCACTTGTTCCAGGGCCACGGTGGCAATGTGGTGGCTCATCGGGCTCAGCGTCAGAACCGTGGTATCGGCCGAGTGACCCCAGTCGTTGACCAGTGCGCGTCCGTTGGCCAGCAGCGTGTTGTCGCTGTGCATCACACCCTTGGGGAGGCCTGTGGTGCCAGACGTGAAGGCCAGATACACGATCTTGTCCGGGTTCAGGTCCGGCGTCGACAGTGCGGAGGGCGGCAGCTGATCCGGGAATGGATGGGCGTCGGCGGGCAGGGTGAAGTCGCCATTGGCCTGGCCGGGCATGGCAAACATGGCGGCGAGCGTCGGAATGTCGGCGGCGCGGCCGAAGATCGAGTTGTGGTCCGAATCGGCGCCGTAGCCGGGCATTGCGAACAGGGCCCGGCACTGGATGCGGTTCAGCAGCGTGCAGATCTCGTCGACGGTGTAGTTCTGGTGCAGTGACGGGCAACAGACGTAGCCATTGCGCGAGCAGGCCAGGAACACGATGGTTGCCTGTACCACGTTGGGCAGCCAGATGCCGACCCGGTCACCAGGTTTCAGGCCCTGCCTGTGCAGCGCCTCGGCTACGCTATCGACCCAGTCGACCACTTCGCGCCAGGTCAACCGGACATCCGCGTCGCGCAGGGCGGCCGACGTGGGGCGTTCCCGCGAATGGCGACGGGCGAGCGTGTAAAGGGTCTCCTGCTGCCAGATCCCCGACAGGTAGTAGTCCCGTGCATTCTGCGGATTGTGCAGCGTCAGGATGTTTTGCATGATCTTCACCCGGGCATCAATGGCCAAATTTGGAAGCATCCGGCTTGCGGCGTTCGGCAAACGCCGCCGCCAGTTCGTCGTGTTCGCTGGTGTCGAGATAACCGCGCAGCAGCAGGTCATGCGCCATGCGGGACAGCCCGCTGACACCGCCATGACGCGCGTTGAACGCGCTCTTCAGCGAGGCGAGCGCAAACGCGCCGCGCTCGGCCACCTCCAGCGCATATTCGCGCGTGGCTTCGGCCAGTTGCTCATCCGGGACGACGCGATTGATCAGCCCGATTTCCATGGCTTCGCGTGCCGTCATCTTGGGATTGCGATACCAGATGTCCTTGGCGCGCTTCTTTCCCACCAGGTCTTCCAGATACCAGGTGCCATAGCCCGCATCGAAGCTGCCGACCATCGGACCGACCTGGCGAAAGATGGCCGACTCCTTGGCAATGGTCAGGTCGCAGACCACCTGCAGCACGTTGCCGCCGCCGACGGCAAAGCCGTTCACCGAGGCGATGACCGGCTTCTGCAGGCGGTCGATGCTTTCGTACATCTCCAGCGTCGGCAGCACGCCCGCGTAGAGCGTGGTGTCCTGCATGCCGTCCTTGCGCCCGCCAGTGCAGAAGAACTTGTCGCCCGCGCCGGTGATCACGATGACGCGGGTGCGGGTTTCGCGGCGGATCGCGTTGATGCAGTCACGGATCTCGTGGCACATGGTCTCGGTGAACATGTTGCCGTCGTGGGGACGGTTCAGCGTGATCGTGCCGATGGGGCCGTCTTCCTTGTAGAGAATTTCGGTATAGGACATCGTGTCTCCTGTTTAGACGATTTCTGAGTCGATGAGGCCCGCGATGCATGTCGCGGACATGGAAAGTTCTTCCCTGAGAATGCGTTCGGTGTGCTCGCCCAGCGCCGGCGGCGGGTTGCGGAGCACGGCACTGGCGCCGTCGAAGCGGATGCCCAGGCCAACCTGCGGCACCAGGCCGGTAATGCCCTGGGTGGCGAAGAACATGCCGCTCTCGCGCAGCGGGATGTCGTCGGCCAGTTGGTCAATGCTGTTGATGGGGCCGGACGGGATGCGGTGTTGCGCAAACAGCGCAAGCCAGTGCTGGCGTGGTTGCGTCGCAAGGAGTTCGGCAATGGCCTGCACGATCGCCTGGCGCGCCTCGCGCCGGCGGGCGTTGGTCTCGAATCCCGGTTGCCGCGCGTAGTCCGGACGCCCGACCGCCGTCCAGAAGCGCTGCCAGATGGCGTCGTTGCCGAGTCCCAGCGTGATGGGGGAATCCGCGGTATCGAAGACCTGATAGATCGCGATCACGGAATCAGTCCCGCCCGAGCGGTTCGGCGCCTCGCCGGAACCCAGATAGGGCACGATCCGCGGCGCCATGAACCGCGCCATCGTCGCCACCATCGACACATCGATCTGCTTTCCGGCCCCCGTGCGTTCCCGTTCGAACAGCGCGGCCAGCGTGGCCATGGCAATGTCCTGGCCGGACAGCAGATCGGCGGCAGGGGTGCCGACCTTCTGGGGCGGGCGATCCGCCTCGCCGGTCAGGTGCATGACTCCTGAGTAGCCCTCTGCGATGAGGTCGTAGCATGGCAGGTCGGCGCGTTCGCCCTCGAGCCCGAACCCGGTCACGGACACATGGATCAGCCTGCCGTTGATGGCCTTGAGCGTCGTGTAATCGAGGCCGAGCTTTTCCTGCACACGCTGGGCGGTGTTGAGGACGACGACGTCGGCATGGCGCACCAGTTCATGCGCCACCCGCTGGCCCTCCGGGCGTGTGAGGTCGATGGTCATGCTCTGCTTGTTGCGGTTCATGCTCAGGAACCACAGGGACTCACCGTCCAGGAACGGCGGCCCCCAGCTGCGTGTATCGTCGCCGCCATGGCGCTTTTCCACCTTGACGACCTCGGCCCCCAGGTCGGCGAGCAGGAGCGTGCCATAAGGGCCAGCCACCGAGGTGGTGAAGTCGAGCACGCGAATACCCCGCAGGCAGGAAAGGCCTGCGCCGGGTGTCTGGAACGGGAGTGTCTTCAGTGTGTCCATTTCAGGTCGGATCTACGCAAGTGACCGACATACTGCAAAGCGTGTGCCAACACATGGCGCGAAATTTGCGGCTACGCGAGTGATTGCCTGGGGGCTTAGGCACTGCCTGCGTTAGCGGCCTTGCGGGCGGATCGGAAGGCCGACGAACCGGGGGGAAACTGCTTAGAATGAGACTGTCTTTGCAGTGTCCTTGCCTGCCATCGAGAAGGCAATTGTGTAGTCGCCGAATACACAGCGTTCCGTAAAACAGACGAACCGTGGTGGAGACATGAAACGAGAATCAGAGGGCGTCCTCGTACTCGATGCCGAGGGCAACACAACATTCGCCAGCGGACTCGGCAGGGATTCGCTGGTCGCCAAGTCGCTGGGCCGGCTCTGGCAGAACCGCGACCGCGTGCCGCTCAGGCGGATGTCGGCCATGGCCGACCTGGAGCGCCCACTGACGGTCGCGGCGATCCCGACGCGCGATTCAGTGTGCTTCCTGATCTTTGCCGTGCAGGAAGGCGATGAGCTGAGCGAGTTCCTGGCAAGCGTGGATGCGGCGCCGGACATCCTCAGGCATTTCATTACCGATCCCTACAAGGCGATGGTCGTGGTGGATACGTCGGCGCGCATCACTTACATGAGCCCGGTCCATGAGCGCTTTTTCGGCCTCAAGCATGGCGAGGCGATCGGGCGGGATGTGACATCGGTGATCGAGAACACGAAGCTGCAGGAGGTGGTAGCGACCGGCAAGGGGCAGGTGGCCCAGTTGCAGGAGATGAACGGCGTGACGCGCGTGGTGTCGCGGCTGCCGATCTTCGATCGCAACAAGCGCGTCGTGGCAGCCATCGGGCAGGTGATGTTCAAGGGGCCCGAGGCCATGCGCGAACTCACCGTGGAGCTTGCCAAGGTCAAGCAGGAACTCGATTTCTATCGCCGGGAGTTGTCCGGGATCCGCAACCGGAGCTACGGCCTGGATCAGATCGTGGGCAGCAGCGATGCCGTGCGACGGCTGAAGGAGGACATCCTGCGCGTGGCGCCATTGGATGTGCCGGTATTGCTGGCGGGCGAGAGCGGGACCGGCAAGGAGATGGTGGCGCACGCGATCCATATGCTAAGCCCGCGCAGCGACAAGCCGTTAGTGCTGGTGAACTCGGCGGCGATGCCGCCCAACCTGGTCGAGAGCGAACTGTTTGGCTATGAGCCCGGCGCTTTCACCGGCGCGGACCGAAAAGGCCGCAAGGGCAAGTTCGAGGCCGCCGATACCGGCACGCTGTTTCTCGATGAAATCGGCGACATGCCGATCGACATGCAGGTCAAGCTGCTTCGCGTGCTGCAGGATGGCCAGTTCGAGCGTGTCGGGGGCGATCGCGCCCGGCATTCGGATTTCCGCCTGATATCGGCCAGCAATCGGGACTTCAAGGCGATGATCGCCAACTCGAGCTTCCGGCTGGACCTGTTCTATCGGATCAGCGCGGTGACGCTGCGGCTGCCGGCATTGCGCGACCGTCTGGAGGACATTCCGGAGCTGGCCGATACCTTCCTGGAGGCGTTTGCGATCCGGCACGGCGCGCCGAAGAAGTCGATTGCCGAATCCGCGATCCGCTTCCTCCAGTCGCGCGCCTGGCCGGGAAATATCCGGCAACTGCAACATGCGATCGAGCGCGCGGCAATCTTCTGCGACGGACCGGTCTTGTCGGTCGCAGAGTTCGGCAGTATGGAAGGCGCTGAGCAGACGCTGGCGTGGCGCCAGAGCGGAGCCCCGGCGGGCGCCGCGGAAAAGTCGCGGCAGCCCGATATCCGTGAAGCGAAGGAACGGCTGGAATCGGCGTTGATTTTGGAAGCCATGCGCCGTACCGGTGGTAACAAGAAGCGCGTCGCCGAAGAACTTGGGATCTCGCGTTCGTACCTCTACAAGCGCCTGAGCATGATGGAGGAAGAAAAGAGCGAGGTGCCGGCGCCGCGCTAGGCGGTTGCGCGGGCCGGCGGTGCAAGCGTCGCTAGTGCCCGCCTACGGAATGATCCGGTTTGCGCGCAGTTCGTCGAACTGGCGCAGGAACATTTGCTCCGAATCCACGGCTTCGCTGAAGCCATGCTGGCGAGCCTTGGTGGTGGACGAAATGACGTCGAACTCCGGGGTGAAGACGAAGTTTCCGTACTTCCAGCCCACCAGTTGCTCGTACGGGATCGGCCGCAGGTCGTGCTCCCTGACCAGTCGCTCCCAGAGCGGTCCCTTGTCGGCCATCATGTGGACCAGATCGATCTTCTGGGCCGCAGCGGTTTCCATGTCGAAGTAGCGCGCGATGGCGGGCCACAAGTCCTGCCACCGGAAAATGTCGCCGTTGGTGATGTTGAACGGCTCGTTGGCAGCGGCCGGATCGGTTGCCATCCACTTGCAGGCGCGTGCCAGCAAGCCGCTGTCGGTCACGTTGTACAGCGCGCGCGCGTTGGCCTCGGAGCCCGGATGGCGCAACGGCAGCCCCAGTGCCTTGGAGATAGTGGCGTACACGGCGAGGACCATGACGAGATTCATCGGGTTGCCGATGGCAAAGCCGCAGATGCCGTGGGGGCGCGCGGCAGACCACGTCCACGCCTTGCCTTTCTGGCGCTGGGCGATGAATGCCTGCTGGTCATAGTAGAAGTTGGGCGGCATGTGACCCGGGTCGGTTTCCTTTGCGGGCGTCTTGAACGGTCCGAGATGATTGCCATACCACTTGGTGCCGTGCATCAGGTTGACGTGCTGGAGCCGGTCCGCCACCGGCTCGATGGCATCCATCAGGTTCGCGAGCAATGCCATGTTCGGCGCCACCATTTCGGCCCAGCCGGCCTTCTCGATGTAGGCAGAGAAGAAGATATGGGTGACCTCCCGCAGCCCGCCGAGCTTGGCCTTCGTATCGCCGGCGTCAAGCAGGTCGGCCGGGATGTGGCGGTACTCGCCGGTGATATCTGGCTCGCGACGCGAAACGGCGATCACATCCCATTCCGGGTCGGCGGCAAGCAGCCGCAGCAGGTTCCGTCCTACCACGCCGGTGGCGCCGGCAATCAGTGCGGTCTTCCTTGGTTGTGTCATGGTGTCTTTTGCTGGTTATCGAATGGCCCGGCCGCCGTCGACGCTCAGGGACGCTCCGGTGATGAAGGCGGCTTCCGCGCTGCACAGGAAGGCCGCCGCCGCTGCCTGGTCTTCCGCGGTCGAGATTCGCTTCAGGGGATGCAACGCCAGCCGCTCCTGGGCCCGATCCGCGGTGTTGCCATGAATGTTGCGGAACATCGGGGTATCGACGGTGCCGGGGCAGATCGCGTTGACGCGAATGCCGTCGTTGGCCAGTTCCAGTGCCAGGGCGCGGGTCAGGGAATCCACGCCGCCCTTGCTGGCGGCGTAAGCGCTGTGACGCAGGCTGCCGCGCAGCGCGTCGATGGAGGCCACATTGAGGATGCACGGCGAGTCGCTGCGCTTCAGCAGCGTCAGCATGGTCCGGCAGCCAAGGAAGGCGCCGGTCAGGTTGACGCCGATGACTTCGTTCCAGTCCGCCAGGCTGGTGTCCTCCAATGGCGCCTCGCGCAGGATGCCGGCATTGTTCACCAGCACGTCGAGTTGCCCGACTTCGGTACCGATACGATCTGCCAGCCTTTGCCAGTCCGCTTCGGAGCGGACATCACCGCTTACGGCGCGCTCGCGATCCTGCGGCATGCGGTCAAATCGGTATACGGTCCAGCCGTCCCGTTCGAAGCGTTCGGCAATGGCAAGGCCAATGCCAACGGCCGCCCCGGTAACCAGCGCCGTTCTTGGTTTCGCTTCAGGCATGTTTGTTCCTCTTGTGAATGACCTTCTGGATGGCAACCAGCGCAAGCCGGTAGGAGTCGACACCAAGCCCTGTCACCATGCCTGCGCTCTCGGAAGCGGTAACAGAATGCATGCCGCGGGCGTCGATATTGCTCATATGCACTTCGATGTAGGGCAGCGGCACCGCTTTCAGGCAATCGCGCAAGGCATGACCCGCATAGAGAAAGCCCGCGGGATTCATGACAAGACCGTCTACTTGCTCGCGTGTGGCGCGATAAATGGCGCTGATGGCTTCACCTTCGACGTTGGTGTAGAGGATGTCGAGTTGCATGCCGAGCCCCACGGCGTCCGCGCGCAGGATGTCGTCCAGTTCGGCGGCGGTGGTGGTGCCATAGATTTCCGGCTGGCGAAAACCCAGATACTCCATGTTGGCACCCTGGATCAGCAGAATTCGCATTACAAGTCCTCCTGGTTCAGTGAGCACAGCAGACGATAGGTGCCGACGTAGGCGTCCGGGAACTGCCGGCGCAGCGTGTTCGCCACGCGATTTGCCACTTCGGGCCGCAGGTATTCCAACACCAGGCAGGCGTTGATCTTCACGTCACCGCCGCGCAGTGCTTCTTCTGCGGAGATCTCCTTCGTGTCGGGCTCCGCCGAGATCCACATCTCGGAATGCGTGTGCGCCGCGTCGACCTCCAGCATGCCAACGGCGTCGCGCAGCCGCGGGTAGGCATCGGCTGCATTCAGCGCAACGGTCAGCACCACGCTGCCGCGACTCGCCCCGCGGAGATCGCGCCGCTCGCAGACCGTGCGGGACATGTTGGTGAAGCCGTCCTGCATCATGGAGATGGTGCGCGCGGTGGGGTGGGCGAGCCGTTCGCGATATGCCGCCGACCTCAGCACCTCGGGATGGACCACCTCGTAGGTGGTCAGGAACTGCCGCGAAGCGCAGATGGCTTCGAACCGGCGACCCGTCAGGAAGCCGGCGATGCCAAGCCGCTCCGGCAGGTGTTCCTCCTGATACCAGGATTCGTAGGCTGCTGCGCGCGACGCATTGCAGTCATTCCAGATAGCCAGGATCCCGCTCATGCGCGTGCTCCGGCTTGCGCTTCGGCCGACCTGAGTTGCCGGGGCAGCCCCAATGCCATGCACGCGGCGATCACGAACGTTCCTGCCAGGAACACCAGGCCAACGGTGTCGGTGTGGAAGGTCTGGCGGAACACGCCGAGGATGTATGGGCCGAAGAAGCCGCCGATATTGCCGACGGAATTCACGAGCGCCAGAGCAACGGCCGCCCGTGCGCCGGCAAAGTGCTGTGACGGAAAGCTGTAGAACAGGGGCACGGCTGCCTGCATGCAGGCAGCCATGCATAGCCCGGCGAACGCCAGGATAGCGCTCTGCGCGAATGCGGACATGGTCAATCCGATCGCCGCCAGCATCAGGATGGCGCTGAGCACGCCGGCGCGATTCTTTTCGCGCGGCGGAATGCGCGACAGCGTGAAGAGCGCCATGGCGCAGAACACCCAGGGCACCGCCGAGAGCAGTCCGGCCTGGACCGCGCTGACCGAGAAGCGCAGCTTGATGATCTGCGGCAGCCAGTAGGTGACGGCGTAGAAGCCGATGAGCATGGACGTGTACTGGAAGCAGTAGTACCACGCCGCGCGGGTCTTCATGACCGAGGCGATGGCGCTCAGGCCGTGACTGTCATCGGCCCCGCTGTTCCGGTCGCTGCGGATCGCCGCGATGAGCGTCTGCTTCTCGCGGGCCGTCAGCCATCGCGCCTTCTCAGGGGTGCTGGCCATGGCGAAACAGGTGATGATGCCCACCACCACGGCCAGGGCGCCCTCGATGATCAGGACCCACTGCCAGCCGGAAACGCCAAGGATCCCGTCCATGGTCAATAGGGCGGCGGTCATGGCGCTGCCCAGCGCCAGTGAAATGGGAATGCCGATCTGGAATACCGCAAATGCCCTGGTCAGATAGCGGATCGGCACGAACAGACTGAGATAGAAGAGAATGCCGGGGTAAAAGCCGGCTTCGCCGACCCCAAGCAACAGGCGGAAGATATAGAGCGACGTGGCACCGGTGACCAGGGATGTGCCCATGCAGATCAGGCCCCACGTGACCATGATCCGGGCGATCCAAAGCTTGGCGCCGTAACGTTGCAGAGCAATGTTCGATGGGATCTCGAACAGCACATAACCGATAAAGAAGAGTCCCGAGGCCAGACCGAACATTGCCGGCGTCAGGCCGAGCGCGGCTTGCATGTCGGGGCCGGCAACGGAGAGGTTGGTGCGGTCGACATAGGACACGAAGATCCCGATCAATGCCAGAGGCATGATCTTTCGGATGACTTTCGATACGATGCGCTGCTGTTCTGCGATGCTCTCATCAACCGCATCGGGACTAAGTGCCCCGGGAATGGACTGAAGCGATGTCGTCATGTCTCCTCCATTGTTGGAGTGGATGTTGGATAGTTAGGACGGAAGAAGCTCACCGGAAATCCCTCCGCCGGGGAAGCCTCGCAACATCGATGCCATGTCCGCGACGACGCAACTGAAGGGCAAACAGGCGTGCCTTCTGGGGTCGGAGCGTTGTCAGGATGACAATTGTGTCCACGTACATGTTTGCCGCGAGGACATCGGTCCTGGCGCGCGGCGCGCGCCACTCAAAAAAGGCTGGAAAGAACGGCCGGCATCAGGCCGGCCGGTCGCGGCGGCGTCGGGCTGTCAGTGCCAGGTCCTAAACGTGTCCCAGCACCGGATGCGGTTCATATCCTTCCTCGAGGTGCCGAACTTCTTCGGGTGTGAGCCTCACTTCCAGCGCGGCCACCGCCTGGTCCAGTTGGGCCGCCTTGCTGATGCCGATGACGGGAGCCGTCACGCCCTTGTGCAGTAGCCAGGCATAGGCCAGTTCCGCGTTGCTGATGCCCTTCTGGCCGGCCATCCGGGTGAGGTTGTCGACGACATTGAAATCCGATTCCCGAAAATAGAATTTCTTGGCCAGATGATCGGTCTTTGCGCGCTCGGTGTCTCCGAACCCCTCACGCTTGCGGTTGCCCGCGAGGAAGCCGCGGGCGAGCGGGCTCCACGGCAGCAGGGCTACACCGGAGTCCTTGCACAAGGGATTCATTTCGCGCTCTTCTTCCCGGTACAAGAGGTTGTAGTGGTTCTGCATGCTGACGAACCGGGTCCAGCCATTTTCCTTCGCCACCTGCTGGGCCTTCGCAAATTGCCACGCCCACATGCTGCTGGCGCCGAGATAGCGGACCTTGCCGGCCTTGACCACATCATGCAAGGCCTCCATCGTTTCCTCGATCGGCGTCTGCGTGTCGTAACGGTGGATCTGGTACAGGTCTATGTAGTCGGTACCCAGGCGCTGCAACGAAGCGTCGACCGCATGGAAAATGCGTTTACGGCTCAAGCCATCCCTGTTCGGCCGGCGCACGAACGAGGCCATCTTGACGCCCTCGTAGGCAATATCGACCGGCTCGTAGACCTTGGTAGCGACCACGGCTTCTTCGCGTCGGCTCCCCGGAAACATCTCTTTGAGGAACTTGCCGGTCAGGACCTCCGACATGCCGCCCGAATAGGTGTCGCCGGTGTCGAAGAAATTGATGCCAAGGTCGACCGCGCGTTTGACCAGCGGCCGGGATGCGTCTTCATCCATGACCCAGGGACGCCACTCAGGGCTCCCGAATGTCAGCATGCCGAGGCAGATTCGCGAAACCTTCAGGCCGGTCGTGCCGAGGCGGACGTATTCCATGCGTATGTCTCCAGGTTGTATGCATGACGCTCCGAGGATCGGAGCGGAAGGCATTGCTTCCGCACCGTCTGTCGGGTCGAGCGATTGGCTGAGCACTATGCATGCCAGCCTGGGATCGTCCTCTCTACGTTCAGGCGGCGTGTGCAGAGGCGCTTTTGTGGCGTTGGCATGTACGCGCAGAGGACAATGACTGTCCGCGGTTGTGCACGCGGAAGACAGTTGGGCGCCTTAGCCTGCGAGACCAGTCATTCACGGCGACTAAGTGCAACGAATCGATGTGCTAGCATGGCGTGCCACACGAACACTCAAGCAGGCCCATCCTGCCCGCCGTGAGAACATGAAGCTCGACAACATCGATCGCCGGATTCTGAACGCCTTGCAGGAGGATGGACGTTTGCAGAACGTGGATCTGGCCAAGCGGGTGGGGCTGTCTCCTTCGCCCTGTTTGCGGCGCGTCAGATTGCTGGAGGAGGCGGGAGTTATCGAGCGCTACGTTGCGGTTGTGAACCCGGCGAAGGTGGGCGTGGGCCTGACGGTCTTCGTGCGAGTTTGGCTCAAGGGGCAGGACGAGGAGACGGTCAACAGCTTCGTGGCAGCCATCAAGGACATGCCCGAGGTGACGGAGTGTCACCTGATGGCGGGCGACTGCGACTTTCTCTTGCGCGTCGTGAGCCAGGATCTGGACGCGTACCGGCAGTTTCAGATGACCCATCTTGCCCGGTTGAAGGCCGTCCAGAACGTCAAGAGCGAAATCCCGATGCAGCGGATCAAGCAGACGTCCACGATCCTCCTTTGAAGCTGCATTGCGTGGCGCGATGCAGATCTCGCCGTATCAAAGCCGTCGAGGCTGCATGTGACCGCCGAGGTGGCCACATGCTCGAGTCAGCCCGCGGCAGGGAAGTTCCAGCGTTGCGCTAAATCGTGGCGCCTTGGATTTTGCGCAAGGTAGCCGGGGCACCGCACAAGAATATGTCGACCTTTTGTCGGATGACCGCTTCCATGTCGTCCGGCACACTGAGTCCATACACCCACTTGCGCACGCCCAGATAGAAGATTGCCGCGTGCAGGCTCCAGACCATCTCGATCGCGGCATCGTTTTCCGCGGCATTGCGCGGCGCGGCAATGCCGAACGCTTCGCGTATCTCAGCCAGGACCGGCAGGAAGACCTTGCTGCGCAGCATGTCCATGTACCTGTCGTTGATGCCCTCGTGGGTCAGGCCGGAAAAGATGAACAGCCGGATCCATTCTTCGCGCAGGATCACTGACGAGTAGTCGATATAGAAGGCATAGAGCCGCTCGATCAGTGGGAGCGAACAGTCGGCGATCTGCTGTTCCCATTCGGGACGCCACTGGAAGACCTCGTTGTACACGCGCTCGATGAGGGCCTCCTTGTTCTCGAAGTACCGATAGAGCAGCGGCTGGGTGATCCCGATCTGCCTGGCGAGATCGCGCGTACTGCCTCCGAAGCCGCTCCGGGTAAAGTGTTCGATCGCCTTTTCGACAATCTGCTGTTGCCGTTCCGCGGGCAGGAGCCGACGGGCAACTTTGTCGGAGGCGCTATCCCAATCCGCTACTTTGCTTGTTTCCATGATGTATGGCCCGACTTTGCCGCGGATCGCGCCCGTGGGAACCCGACCATGCCGCGGATGCTCCGGTTAAGGGCCCCTCTCCCAGGTGGGAGAGGGTAGAAGTCATGCCCTTACGCCTCGGCCGTCCCCTTGGTCCCCATCCCCAATTCACAAGCCACGCGCTGATTCTGATACGCCGCACGCTCCCACGCGCCTCTTGCCGAACGGTCCGTCACCGAGAAGGCGTAGATGCCGGCGAACGCGACCAGCATGGAGAACAGTGCCGGATACTCGTACGGGTAGATTGCCGAGGCATGGCCCAGTACCTGCACCCAGACCGTTGGGCTCAGGATCGTGAGAACCACAGCCGTGACGAGTCCCAGCGTCCCGCCGATTACGGCGCCACGCGTAGTCAGTCCCCGCCAGTAGATCGACAGCAGCAGCACCGGGAAGTTGGAGCTGGCGGCAATCGAGAACGTCAGGCTGACGATGAAGGCGATGGTCTGCTTCTCGAACAGGATGCCGAGCAGGATCGACAGCACACCCAGCACCAGCGTAGTGGTACGCGAGACCCGCATCTCATCCTTCTCAGATGCCTTGCCTTGGCGAATGACCGTTGCATAGAGGTCATGCGAGATGGCGGAAGAGCCAGCCAGGGCGAGCCCGGCAACGACGGCAAGGATAGTCGAGAACGCCACGGCGCAGATGAAGCCGAGGAACACGTTGCCGCCGACCGCATGGGCCAGGTGCACGGCCACCATGTTGACGCCACCGATCACGGCACCTGTGCCATTGTGGTACAGCGGATCGCCGGCGACCAGTGCGATCGTGCCGAAGCCGATCACGATGATCATGGCGTAGCCAGTGCCGACGATGCCGGTGGCATAGAGCACGCTCTTGCGCGCGGCCTTGACATTGCTGACGGTGAAGAAGCGCATCAGGATGTGCGGCAGGCCTGCGGTGCCGAAGATCAGCGCCAGGCCGAGCGACACGGCCGACACCGGGTCGGACACCAGACCGCCTGGACGCATGATGGCGTCATGCTTGCCATGCGTGGTGACGGCATGCTCGAACAGGCTGTTCAGGTTGAAGCCAAAGCGGCTCATCACCATGAAGGCCATGAAGGCGCAACCGGCAAGCAGCAGGACGGCCTTGATGATCTGGATCCAGGTGGTGGCCAGCATGCCGCCAAAGAACACGTACACGACCATCAGCACGCCGACCAGCACCACGGCCGAGGTGTAGCTGAAACCAAACAGCAACTCCACCAGCTTGCCCGCGCCCACCATCTGCGACACCAGATAGAGCAGGACGATCACGATCGAGCTCGACGCCGAGAACGCCCGGATGGGTCGCTGCTTGAGCCGGTACGAGAGCACATCGGCGAGCGTATAGCGGCCCAGGTTGCGCAACGGCTCCGCGATCAGGAACAGGATGATCGGCCAGCTTGCCAGGAAGCCGATCGAATAGATCAGGCCGTCATAGCCGCTGGTGAAGACGAGCGCCGAAATGCCGAGGAGCGATGCGGCGGACATATAGTCGCCGGCAATGGCCCAGCCGTTCTGCATGGCGGTGATCTTGCCGCCCGCGGCGTAGTGGTCGGCGACGCTGTTATTGCGCTTTGCCGCCCACCGCGTCACGACAAGCGTCGCGGCTACGAACACCAGGAACATGGCAATGGCGATCAGGTTCAGGCCCTGGCCAACCGGCGGGGTGGCTGCCAGCACGGGAGTGGCAGCCGTGAGGGCAGCGGCTGCAGTCAGTACGCGTTTCATGACGGCTCTCCCTGGCGGATCTCGTCGATCATCTTGTCGTAGACGGTGTTGCTGCGGTACACGTAGACTGCCACCATCGCGAACGTGAAGGCAAACATGCCAAAGCCGATGGGAATGCCCACCGTCATCGGCTGTCCCGGCGTCAGCGGCACGGCAAGCAAGTCCGGGCGGAAGGCCAGCGTGAGAATGAAACCGAAGTAGACCAGCAGCATGACAGCGGTGAGCGTCCAGGAGAAGGCGCGACGCGCGCGGTGCAAGCGCTCGAAGCGCGGTTGCCTCAGCATCGGGTGCGGGTCCACCGAGCCGTCGATGCGGGCTAGTCCTGGCGCCGAAGGAAAGGGGGCGGTGTGGGTCATGACATTGTCTCCATATGCCTGTTGTCTGGATCTGCGTCAGAACTGACGGGATACTGCTGTCTCGCGCATGACCGCCTCCGGTGTGCGATAACGTTCGGCCATTTCGCGGTCCTGATCGCTCTTGAGCTGGGCCTGCATGTAGGCGCCGAGGTGGCGCGCGTGCTCGACAATCGCATGTCCGAACTGGACGCGCTCGGTACTGTACGCGTCGAGGGCCGTCTCGACGGTCGAATGTTCGCTGAGGGCGCGCACGATTGCCATCGCATCTCCCGCAGCCTTGGTGACGCCCATGCCGCAGTGAGGGCGGGCGACAAAAGCGGCGTCACCGAGCAAGGCAATCCTGCCGAAAGCCATGCGCGGCACCGTCAGATCGAAGATCGGCTGGAACAGTGGTTGGGCTGTCTTGGTGACGACCTCGGCAAACTGCGGGGCGAGCAAGGATGTCGCCGCATCTTCCATGTCGGCGATCACGTCGGGGCGAATCAGGCCCGGCGGGATGCCGTTGGGCCAGCGCTTGCCGCTGGCGTCAGTCAGCAGATCGGGCAATTCGTCGTCCTCGCGCGTCGCGCGATACCAGACGAAGTTGTAGCGACGCTGCCCAGGTTCGGTGCTGTTGGCTTCACCCGCCACCGGATACCCGAGGATTTGCTCGCGCGGAGGCAGGCAGAAGGCGAACTTGTCAAAGATCGCCGCGTGAGTGTCGGGCGAAAGCTGTGACTCGTCGACCAGGCCGCGCCACGCAATGTATCCGGCGTATTCCAGGCCGGCCGAAGGCAAGAGCTGTTCGCGCACGCTGGAACGGAAGCCGTCGGCGGCGATAACCAGATCGGCCCGGTGGGTCGAACCGTCCTGCAGCGTCACCGTAGCGTGGTCCCGGTACGTATCGACGGACGTCACGAACGCGCCCGTCCGATAGGTGCCCGTGAAAGCCTTGCCGAGCACGTCATACATCTTGCCCCAGGCGGTCAGCGTCTGAGGCATGTCCCGATCGGCAAGCGACACACCCTCCCGGGAGAGCGTGATTCGGGTATTGACGTGCACGCCAATGCTTTCATCGACCACCACGCCCGCCGATGCCAGCGCGTCGAACAATTCCGGGTGCGTGACGATGCCGGCGCCGCGCCCAGTCAGCGCTTCGGGCGTGCGCTCGAAGATCTCTACATTCCAGCCATTGCGGCTGAGCATGTTGGCCGCAAACAGCCCGCCCAGCGATCCACCTACGACAATCGCCTTCGGCTTGTTGTGCAATACGGTATTCATGCCAGTGCTCCAGTCTTTGCTTGTGCACTGTCGGGCAGTGCCAGTCCTGCCACTTCGGCAGCGGGGTAGTTGAGTTCGATCGTGACGCCGGAAGGATCCTCGAGGAAAACCTGATGCAGGCCGAGGCTTGGTACCGTGCGATCACGCCAGGAGATGCCTTCAGCACGCAGGGTCGCCCACATCTGCTCGACGCCCGTGGCCAGGAAGGCGATGTGGTCCAGCGTGCCGGTGCCAGACGCGGGCAGGGATTTGTCGCCCAGATAGGCGGACAGGCCGGAAGGGTTGTCCGGATCCACGCCAATGATGTGAACCGTCCCGTAGTCGCTCTCGTCGTCACCCATATAGAGCCATGCGCCGGGAAAGTCGAAGGGTGGTCGATAGCCGCGCCGGAACCCCAGGACGCGTTCGTAGAACGCGCAGGACCGCTCCAGGTCCGTGGTGCGTATCGAATAGTGTGCTAGTTTGGCCAGTGCCATCGAAGCCTCCTGTAAATTATCAACCGATCAGTGATCGATGGATAAATAGTAGGGCGGAAGCTGTTGGAGGCCAAGAACCTCTAGGGTGGGACATACCCTAACTTCCTGATTATTTTCGGCCGATAAATGACCTGGGGTGCACCTTTAGACGCCGAAGCGTGGAAGCCGGCGAGTTCGTCAGTCTGATTGCTGCTGCGCAAACTGAAAAGCGATCCGTTGGCAGGGTAGACGGGAGGTCACAATCACAGCGGCAGCCTTGCCCAAGGCGTCCTCAGACCAGGTGTACTTCTCCGGGTTTTCCCTTCGTATTTATCATTTGACAAGCAATTTGACGTATATCAAAGTTATCGATAGCTAAACAAAGAACCGGGCTGCATCGAATAGCTGCGGCCTAACAGGAGACCTTCATGGGACATGCAGTCATGGGTGCGCAGCGCACCGCTCGTCGCTTCTGTATTGGGGTGTTCGCTGGCTTGCTCGCCGTGGGTGCGCAAGCACAGACGATCAAGATTGGGCTTCCTGTACCGCTTACCGGTCCCTACGGCGCGGAGGCAAAGGACCAGGTGCGAAATGCCGAGCTGGCCGTCAAGGAATTCAATGATGCCGGCGGTCTGAACGGCCGCAAGGCCGAGTTGCTGGTGCGTGACGACAAGCTCAATCCCGGTGAGGCAGCCACGCGGACCCTGGAATTGCTCGAGAAGGACGGTGCGCAGTTCATCGTAGGTGGTCTTTCTGCCGCGACGCAGCTATCCATCAACAACGTTACCAAGCAGCGCAAGGTCATCTATATCTCGATCAGTCAGTCCGACGTCATTAATGAGGCGACCGATGCGAGCCCTTACACGTTTCATGAGGCAATGAATCCCCACATGACGACGCAGGCCGTGGGCCGCTATGTCTTCAAGAAGGGGATGCGTATTGCCTTCCTGACCGCTGACTACGCCTATGGCCACGAGATGACGCGCGGCTTCACGCGAGTGGCCAAAGACCTTGGCGCCGAGGTGGTTGGCGAAGTGCGGCATCCGCTTGGGCAACAGGACTACTCCACCTTTCTGCCACGGCTGATGGCACTCAAGCCGGATGTGCTGATATTCAACAACTTCGGCCGCGATAACCAGATCTCCATCAAGCAGGCCTCGGACTACGGCATGAAGAAGTCCATAAAGTTCGTCACCCCCGTGATGACTTACACCTCTCGCGTCGCAGGCGGGGCTAACACATATGAAGGTGTCATTGGCGGGACGCAGTACTTCTGGGAGATGGAAGCGACAACGTCATCCGCGAAAGCCTTCAATGCGGCTTTCCGGGCCAAGAACGAGGGACGCTACCCGTCTGACTATGGCGCGATGGCATACTCGGCCGTCAAGTCATTGCTCCTGGCGGTCAAGTCCGCCGGTAGCAGCGAGACGGAAAAGGTCGCGACGGCGCTGCGCAACCTGAAATATGACACCTACAAGGGGCAGCAGTACTACAGACCCTGTGACCAGCAATCCGTTCAGTCGGTACTTGTGATCCAGTCGAACTCCAAGGAAGCGGCCAATCCCGACGACGTGTTCAAGGTTTTGCACGTCGAACCAGCCAGCGAGAAGCTGTTGCGTCCGTGCACCGAACTCGGCTTCAAGGGCTGAGCTATCGGCAGGTCGGTATGGGGCGATCCGTTACAACGCTGGTCGTCCCTACGGAGCATGATGTCACTGATCGTGGCTAGCGCCTTGCACCTGCAGCGTCGCCAGAGGAAGTTTTAGGGCTGTCGTAGCGGGCGCACGGCGAGAGGCGGGAAAGCGATGGAAATCTCATTAGATCTACTGGCACTGCAGCTCTTTACAGGGCTGGCGCTAGGTGCAATTTACGTGCTGCTGGCGGTCGGCCTGTCCCTTATCTTCGGGATGCTGACAGTTGTCAATTTTGCGCACGGCGCCTTCTACATGATAGGCGCCTATGTTGGGCTGCTGGCTGTCGAAAAGACAGGAAGCTTCTGGGCTGCGCTCGTAGTTGCTCCGTTGACCGTTGCGGCCATTGGCATGCTATGCGAGCGATGGCTGATTCGCCCCTTGTATGGTCGCGGTATCGACTACCCGCTTCTGCTCACCTTCGGCTTGTCATACATCATGGTCGAGGCCATACGTATCTGGTTCGGAAAGGCCGGGCTGCCGTTCGACACCCCGGAAGTCCTGCAAGGGGCTACTAATCTTGGCTTTGCCGATTTTCCTACCTACCGATTGTTTGTGATCGGCGTCGTTTCGCTTCTGCTGCTCGCCTTGTGGTTGCTGATCGAGCGGACGCCATTCGGCCTGATTGTCCGGGCAGGAGCCCGTGACCCGGTCATTGTTCGCGTACTTGGCATCGACGTCTCACGTGTCTGGCTGATCGTGTTCGGGATGGGTACTGGCATTGCGGCGCTGGCTGGCGTCCTGTCGGCGCCGTTGCAAGGCGTATCGCCGGAAATGGGGACGTCCGTTCTCACTGTAGCTTTCGTTGTTACCGTTGTGGGCGGGATGGGGTCCTTGATGGGTGCCGTCGTGGCGGGCTTGCTTGTCGGCGTTGTGGAGAGCATGGCCGTACTCTTCTTCCCTGAGGCAGCGAAGGTGTCCATGTTCGTGATCATGGCCGCAGTGCTTCTCATCCGGCCGCAAGGACTCTTCGGCCGAACAGGATTGATGACATGAAGAACTTCCATGTTCATGGCGCCATTCGCCTAAGGAATGAAGCTACCGGACTTGCAAGCCAGATGTGCAGGGTTGTCGCGATGCACCGCGTCCTGGCGACTGTCGTCTTCTTCGCGGCATTTCCATGGCTGGTGCCCTACCACTCATTGGCCATCAACGTTCTGATCTATGGACTGTTTGCAGTCGGCTTCAACCTGCTGTTCGGATACACCGGTCTCCTTTCGTTTGGCCATGCCGCATTCCTCGGGGTCGGTGCATATTCGGCGGGCATTCTTATCGCACAGTACCAATTGGCATGGTGGGCGGCGATTCCCGCGGCCATGGTCGCTGGCTGCATGGTAGCCCTCGTGATGGGACTCCTGGCCATTCGGACCAGGGGCATCTACTTTGCGATGGTGACGCTGGCGCTGTCCCAATGTGTTTACTTCCTGGTTTATCAGATGCCAAGCTCCGGGGGGGAGAACGGATTGCGAGGCGTGAACATTGCCGAGCTGGATCTCTTTGGATTCCGTCTGGACCTGCTCGATCCGTTGCAGAAGTACTACTTCATCTTCGCGCTCGTCTCGGTCTCTCTTTGGGTGCTCTCTCGCATCCTCGCATCTCCTCTGGGTGGCGTTATCGAAGCCGTCCGCGAGAACGAAGCTCGCGCCCGTGCCTGTGGTTTCGATATTGAACGCACGAAGCTGTTGGCATTCGTCCTTTCCGCCGCCTTCTGCGCCCTTGCCGGAGCGCTCAACGCTATCCATCTCGGAAGTGTTCCCATTGAAACACTCCATTACTCGACGTCCGGGATGGTTGTAATGTTGTGCCTGCTCGGAGGCATGGGCACTTATTTCGGTCCGTTCGTCGGCGCGGCGCTGTTCCTGCTTATTCAGGATTTTGCTTCAGGCTGGACTGAGCACTGGCAGCTGATTGTCGGGGCGGTCTTCGTGGTCTTCGTGCTCTTCTTCCCAAAGGGCGTCTGGGGCACGTTTCTGGAGAAGGTGCACCATGAGCGCTGACGCCATTATTGAAACCAGAGGGGTCAGCAAGCGCTTCGGTGACTTCAAGGCGCTCACTGATGTGAGCGTGAGCATTCGCCCCGGAATGCTGACGTCTATCATCGGCCCTAACGGCGCTGGAAAGAGTACCTACTTCAACCTGCTGTCCGGTGCGTTCGCGCCTAGTGAAGGTCGGATTCTGTTCATGGGCAGGGATATCACCGGCATGCGGCAACACGAGTTCGCGCATATCGGGATCGCCAAGTCGTTTCAGATCACCAGCCTTTTTCCGAACTTCACCGTGCTCGAAAACGTACGGATTGCTTTGCAAGCGCACGTTTCGCGCTACGGTATGTGGCGCCGACGCTCAGCCTTGTCGGGGCTGACGGAGCAAGCCAGCGTCCTGCTGGAGACAGTGGGACTTTCTGGCCGCGCAAAGAGCTTCGCCAGGGAACTCGCGCATGGGCAGCAACGGTGCCTCGAGATCGCCGTCGCTCTTGCTGCTCAACCGAAGTTGCTACTGATGGATGAGCCGACCGCGGGAATGAGCCCGGAGGAAACAAAGGTGATGATGGGACTTATCCGCCGACTCGTGGAACAGCGGACGGTCGTGCTTGTCGAGCACAAGATGAAGCTTGTCATGGGGATCAGCGAGCGTGTCGTAGTCCTGCATCACGGTGAACTGATCGCGGAAGGTACGCCGGATGATATCCGGGCCAATGATTTGGTGAAGCGCGTGTACCTTGGACAAGGCAACCATTGAGGGCACATCATGCTGGAAGTTGCGAATCTCAACGCCTGGTACGGGTCGAGTCACGTATTGCAAGGTGTCGACCTCAAGGTTGGTGAGGGCGAGCTGGTCTGTCTTATCGGCCGCAATGGGGCAGGTAAGACCACTACCGTGAAGTCCATCGCTGGTCTCATGTCCAAGGTCACCGGGTCGGTAAAGTTTGAAGGCGTTGAACTCCTGGGGCAGCCTGCGCATAAGAGATACTTGCGGCAACTCGCCTACGTCCCGGAGGAGCGTCGCATCGTACCTGGTCTCACTGTTCGGGAAAACATTCGACTCGGACTGCTCGCGTCGCCGCACCGTACACGAGAGTCGGATGTCATTGATGAAATTGCCGAGACTTTTCCTCGACTGAAGGAGCGGCTCGACCAGCAGGCAGTGACAATGTCTGGCGGTGAGCAGCAAATGCTTGCCATTGCGCGGGCAGTGGCATCGAAGCCGAAGATGGTGCTGCTCGACGAGCCGTCCGAAGGGATCATGCCAGTTCTCGTGGATGAAATGTTCGAGTATTTCGCGGCATTGAAGCGCGCCGGAGTCACGATTCTCCTCATCGAACAGAACGTGGGCCTGGCCTTGAGAATTGCCGACCGCGCCTATATTCTGGATCAGGGCGAGGTAGTCTACAGCGGTACGGCGCAAGCAATGCTGGGCGACGAGGAAATCCAGGAGCGGTATTGCTCGGTCTGATCAGACGAGTGACGGAGGGCCAGAAGCCATGAAGACTGATGACACCGAACGGCGTGCGAGAGTTGTCCTTACCGGCGCGACGGACAGCAAGAAGGCCTTCGAGTTGAGGGACTTCCTGAACCGTAGTGTTGTCGCGTTCGACTGGAGGCCTTTGCAGTCGGATGAGGACGCCAGGACGATACCCGGCATCCGTGGATTGGACGATACACGTTTGCCCGTTTGTGAGTTTCCGGACGGAACGCGCTTGTTTGATCCGAGCGTCAAGGAGGTCGCCGCGCGACTGGGATGGGTGCAGGTACCGCGGCTGCGAGAATACGACGTTTCCATCTACGGTGCGGGCCCAGCCGGATTGAGTGCGGCCGTTTACGCTGCAAGCGAGGGGCTCAAGACCGTTCTTATCGAACGTCACGCGGTAGGTGGACAGGCGGGCTGCTCATCGCTGATCGAGAACTACATGGGTTTTCCGCAAGGCATCAGTGGTGCCGAGCTGGCGGAACGCGCCCGCCAGCAAGCCGTTCGATTTGGTGCCGAGATTCTCCAGATGCGCGAGGGTGTCAATGCTACGTTCGAGAATGGTCAAATCATCGTCGACATGGCCGATGGCTCGAAGCTCAGGGCAAAGACCAACATCTGCGCGACGGGCATCGAATGGCGAAGGTTGAACCTGCCGAACGAGAGCCGCTTTTTGCACGCGGGGTTGTTCTACGGGGCGGGCGCAAGCGAAGCACCCATATGCAAAGGTGAAACGGTTTATGTGGTAGGCGGAGGTAACTCCGCCGGTCAGGCGGCCATGCACCTGTCCGAGTACGCCGACGAGGTTGTGATGCTTGTGCGAGGCCCGTCGCTGGCCGCAACGCTCTCGGACTATCTCGTGAAGAAGATCGAGCGATCGAGTGTCGTGCGTGTCGTCAGCAACTGCGAAGTGGTTGCTGTCGACGGGGACCATCGCTTGCGAGAGGTAACGGTTCGCGATCGCGTGAACGGCGGGACGGAAACACTTGCCGCCACGCGCATCTTCGTGTGTATCGGCGGGGCACCACATACCGAATGGGCTCGCAATACCGACATCGTGCGGGACGCCGCCGGGTATCTGGTCACGGGGCCTGATTTGTTGCGGGATGGACGTGCCCCCGAGTCGTGGCCGCTGCAAAGAGCGCCGTTTTATCTCGAGACGAGCGTGCCAGGCTCGTTTGCAGCAGGCGACGTTCGGCACAACTCGATCAAGCGGGTTGCGTCGGCTGTGGGCGAGGGCGCCATGGCGGTGTCGTTCGTTCATCAGCACCTGGCCCATCAGGGGTGAGGCGCCGTTACTTGCGTCGTGCGTCAATTAGCCGAGCAAATATCGCAGTGTCCCCGCAGAAGCGATGCCGATCACGACGGTAGGAAGGATCGAGAGCCGCGTGGCGGCCGCTAAAGTCAGTGCGAGGGCTGCGAGGTCGGCGGGGCGATCCGATACAAAATATGGCGCAATGACTGAAATCAGTACGCATCCCGGTGCGACTTCCAGCGTGGCGGCAGCGCGCGGACTCAGTTTCCTGTTGTGCAGCAGGAGGTACCCTCCGATACGCGTCAGATAAGTGACCGAGGCCATAGCGAAGATCGTGGCAAGTGTAAGGAATGTCACTGCTTCGCCTCCTTGCGATCAGCCATCCAGTATGCGGCGGTGACGCCGGACAAGGCACCGGCCAACACATACCAGGCGCCAGGCACCAGAAGATGTGTAATCGCCGCGACGGCCAGGCTGACAAGCCATGGCCTGGCTGTGCGAAGGTCTTTCCACATGCCACGCATCAGCACCAGAAACACGGCAGGGAAAGCCATGTGGAAGCCGTAGGCCTCAACATCACCAAGTATCGGTCCAACTGCCGCGCCGATGGCAGTGCACCCGACCCATGTCAGATAGAACGGGGCTGCGACGCCCCAGTAATACGGCAGGCTCAACACGGGCAACACGGGCGTTCGCTGGCGTTGGGCGCGTTGTTTTGCATCTGCCAGCCCGAACGCCCAGCTTTCGTCGCACATCACGAACAGCGCAGCTAGTGCCTTGCGCCGAGGCAGGTGGTGAAGCAATGGTGCGAGCACTGCGCCCATCAGGAGATGGCGGCTATTGACCAGCAAGGTGATCGCAACAATCAGAAGAACGCTGGGCGGGGACGCCCACAAGGCGATTGCGGCAAATTCCGAGCCGCCGGCAAAGTTCAGGCCGGTCATCAGGGAGACTTCCGCAGGGTTCAGGCCGTGGCGAGCCGCCTGTGCGCCGAGTACGAGGCCAAAGGGAACAAAGCCAACCAGCATGGGCACGCTGTCCCTAGCTCCCCGCTTCAACTCCGCAAGTTGCTGAACCTGTGCCGGGCGTCTTCCAACGTTCTGGCCCTCTACTGCTTCCATCTCACTACAGTCCTTCGTTGGCCGGATTTGTCAGGCCACAATTCAAAGAAAGCATTGTATGCGCTTTTGGTAGCAATTTGCTTGTTTTGTTGTGGTAAATTGATTGGTTGCTTGGTGTCTGATGCCAGAAATGTCAGAAACGTTGGCAGTCAATGCCAGGTAGGTTTCTTGGTGCCGCGTGATACATTCGCCGGGGACTTGATAGGTTTCGCGGGGCCTCGTCAGAAGTGGAACGTGAGATCTTCTTCGCAATCGGAGGGCCAATGGTTCGCCCCTGCCTTTGCCTTACAATTTATCGCCTGATTGGTAGAATGGAGGCGTAACACGCCATTGTCTGGTGCCAGGGGGATGCATGGAGCGAGGGGAAACAGGGGCGAGGGGGGAAGCGCCCGAGAAGACCGGTAGACGGCTTCCACCAGAGGAGCGGGAAGAGCAGATTGTCCGCATGGCCATCGAGCACTTCACGCGCAATGGCTTCTCCGGCAGCACGCGTGAACTGGCCAAGCAGATCGGTGTGACCCAGCCGCTGCTGTACCGCTACTTCGAAAACAAGGAAGCGCTGATCGACCGCGTCTACAACGAGGTATTCCAGTGGCGCCGGGAGTGGGAGCGGCAGATTGCCGATCGGTCCGTGCCGCTCGTCGAGCGCCTGCCTGCCTTTTATGTCGACTACGCGTCGGTGATCTTGCGCGAGGAGTGGATCCGGATCTTTATTTTCGCCGGCCTGACGCGGGAAGGGATCAACAACAAGTATCTCAGCAAATTGCGCAACCGAGTCTTCCTCCCGGTGCTGGCCGAGGTGCGGGCCGAGTTCGGCATCGGCGAGCCGCGCAATGCGGCGGAGCTGGAGGCGGAAATCGAGATGATCTGGAGTCTGCATGCGTCGATCTTCTATCTCGGGTTGCGCAGGTGGGTGTATGGTCTGAAGGTACCGGTGGATATTGATGCGGCCGTGCGGCAGCAGGTTGATATGTTCCTTAACGGCGCGCCGGCAGCCATGCGCAAGCTGCGGCAGGCGCGCACCTGAGCAGGCGCAAGCTCGGAGACGCATGGCATGGATAAGCTGCTGGCACTGAAGATGTTTGTCGAGGCCGTGGATGCCAAGGGATTTTCGGCAGCGGCCAGGCGGCTGAACCTGGCCACCTCGTCGGTCACGCGCACCATCGATGGACTTGAGGAGGAGCTCGGCGCCGTGCTCCTGAACCGTTCGACGCGGCAGGTAACAGTCTCCGAAGCCGGTGCAGCCTACTACCAGCGGGCGCGCAAGATCCTTGAAGCCGTGGCTGAGGCGGATTCACTGATTGCTGACCGGGGCGATACGCCGGTCGGTCAGTTGCGCGTATCTTTGCCCGTCGCATTTGGACGTCGCTGCATTGCCCCGTTCCTCGGCGGCCTGATGGCCAAGTATCCCCAGCTGGAACTTGAGGTGACAATGACCGACGAGATCGTCGATCTGATCGGCGAGCGCATCGACGTGTCGATCCGGCTCGGCAGCGCGGCATCGTACGACGATGTCGTGGCGCGCCAGGTTGGCGTATTCCGGCGAAGGGTCGTTGCCAGCCCGGCATACCTGCTTGAGCGTGAAATCCCGGCATCGCCGATCGAACTGGCAAACCATTCGTGTCTGCGCTTCAACTACGGGGCCCATCCTCAAGTCTGGACATTCCATCGCGAGGGCGAGGAGGTTCAGGTGCCTGTCTCAGGGCGATTCCGCAGCAACAATGCCGAGGTGCTGCGCGAGCTGGCGCTCGCCGACGGCGGCGTCGGCCTTTTGCCGGATTGGATGGTCGATGAGGACGTGCAGGCTGGCAAGCTGACGTCATTGTTCGATGACTGGACGGTCAATCCCAATCGTGCCAGCTCGGCAATTACAGCGCTGTATCTGCCTAACCAGCGCGGCTCCCGCCGTATTGCGGCCTTCCTCGACTTTCTGGGCGAGATACCTGGCCCGACTCACAGGGACAGGGCCGCGGCTTAATTGCCCGTTGTGTACCTCGCATTGCGGGTTACATTCAAGCTGATTCTCCAGGCTTGCGATCCTGATGCCTCCTCCTCCAGGAGGATGTCCCCCAGAGGCGTGGCCAAGTCCGCGCTGTGCTTTACGACAACATTCCTGCAACTCGAGATTTCCTACACGGCGTATCCGATTCGCTTCTGATAAGTGAATGAGGCCGAGGGTGCTGCGGGCGTATGCCGTGTCGTCGCGACGAACATGTCGAAGACAAAGTGTCTCTCGCGCGGGCATTTCGCTGCGCGCTGCCAACGGCTGTTCCAGTTGGTCTTATGCAAACGCTTAATTGCGCCGTGGCATCGGGGTCCGTTGTTCTGCTGCTGGCATAGGCCTTGCTGATTGGCTCGGGCCCGATAGGCCAACAACAACAGACAGGAGATACCCATGCGTTCGAACTACAGCGATGCCGAGTGGAAGACGCGCTGCGAACTCGCAGCGCTCTATCGAATCCTAGCCCATCACAGAATGACGGATCACATCTATACGCACATCAGCGCGCGGGTGCCCGGCACGGATGAACATCATTTCCTGATCAATCCGTATGGCCTGATGTTCCATGAAATCACGGCTTCCAGTCTGGTCAAGATCGATATGCATGGCCGGATCCTGGAGAGCGGAAGCAAGGGACCGCAGCGGGTGAATACCGCGGGCTTCATGATTCATTCCGCAGTCCACATGGCCCGCCATGATATTTCCTGTGTCGTGCATACCCATACCGCCGCAGGTATCGCAGTATCCGCACAGGAACAGGGGTTGTTGCCCATTAGTCAGCACGCGCTCAAGTTCTACGAGCGAATCTCTTACCATGAGTATGAAGGAATCGCGTCAGACGAAGCGGAGCGGGCCAGGCTGGTAGCTGACCTTGGAAACAACAAGGCAATGGTCCTGCGCAACCATGGACTGCTGGCGGCGGGAACCACGGTCGCGGAGGCGTTTATTGTCATCTACTATCTGGAGCGTGCATGTCAGGCGCAAGTGGCGGCACTTGCCGGCGGCTCCAGGCTGACATATCCGCCTGTCGCGGTGAGGCAGCACACCGCGCAGCAGTTTGCAGAACTCGATATTGCCGACAACCTCGCCATCGATACCGGTGGCCTGCAAAGCTACCATCAGGTCGGCTTTGACGCAGCGATCAGATTGATCAAGGACGACGCTCCGAGATACGACAGCTGACGCCTGGCGTCGCGCAGCGCCGGGCCTCTCCGGCTTCCGAAAGTCTGTACGAAAGGTGTATCGCCCCGAATTGCGAAAGCGAGCAAGGCAGGCGGTCAACCGCGCACGCCTGCTCGCCTGGTACAACGCATAACTATATAAGGATGGAAGAGACATGACCCCAGTCGATCAGCGCTGTATGCGCAAGATCCTCATCCGGTTCCTCCCCTTGTTGCTGATCTGCTATGTGGTTGCGCACCTGGATCGCGTCAATGTCGGCTACGCGGCATTGACGATGAACCACGATATCGGCTTGACGACGGCGGCCTTCGGGCTGGGTGCGGGCCTGTTCTTCATTACGTACTTTGCTTTCGAGATTCCGTCCAACCTGGCCCTGGAGCGGTTCGGCGCGAGACGCTGGATTGCCCGCATCATGCTCACCTGGGGACTGCTGTCCGGTGCCACGGCATTCGTGCAGGGCGAGACGGGCTTCTACGTGGTCCGCCTGCTGCTTGGTGCGGCGGAAGCCGGGTTTTTCCCAGGCATCCTCATTTTTCTGACGCTATGGGTGCCGGGCAAATGGCGGGCAACCTTCGTCGGCAGCTTTATGGTGGCGATTCCGCTGGCAAGCGTGGTCGGTGCGCCGGTCTCCGCCTTTCTGATCAACAGCCCTGGACTCTGGGGGCTGAAAAGCTGGCAGACGATGTTCCTGATCGAAGCCGTGCCCGCGATCTTCCTCGCCTTCGTTGTGCTAAGGGTGTTGCGTGACACGCCGGACCAAGCTGAATGGCTGGATCCCGAAGAGAAGCGGTGGTTGCAGCAGGCACTGGCCGCAGAACGGCAGCAGGCGAGTGGAGGGCAGAAGGAGACGCTGGTCGATATCCTGAAGAATCCACGGGTCTGGTTGCTCGCCTTTGTCTACTTCGGCATCACGGGATTTTCTTATGGCATGGCCTTCTTCCTGCCCCTGATCTTGAAAGATGCAAATCTGTCCGTGATGCAGACCGGCGTGGCTACGGCGTTGCCGTTTGCCGTCGGAGCCATTGGCATGGTGGTCTGGGGCAGGCGCTCCGATCGGTTGGGGGAACGCCGGCAGCATGTCCTCATCCCGTTGATGATTGCCGTGGTGGGTCTTGCTGCGTCCACGATGGCGCCGTCTCCCTGGCTCAAGATCGTCCTCATCAGCGTTTCGGCCTTCGGGGTCATGGCGGCACTGCCGGTGTTCTGGACGTTGCCGCCACTGCTGTTCGGCGCCTCGATCGGGGCGGGAGGCATTGCGATGATCAATTCGCTTGGCAACATCTCCGGCTTCGCGCACTCGCTGCTTATGGGAGTCATCAGGGATAAGACGGGAAGCTACACATATGGCCTGATTCTCATCTCGGTGGTCGGTGCCTGTGGCTTCATCGTGTTGATGGTATTGACCCGGAAGCTGTCTGGCCGACCGGGGAACAGTCTCTCCCTGACACCACAGCGACAACCGACAGGTTGCGGGAGTCATACGGACTTCGTAACCACAGGAAGCCGCGCTAGCGCAGCCTATGGCGGGCCCGCCTCCTCCTTCGGCAGGGGCCGTTCGTCGACGCATGTAAAGGAAAGAGGGGAAGCGGATTCACATGCTGCTTCATGATCCATCGGGGCGCGCTCCGCGGCGCTACGCGTAAGGAAGCAGCGGCCACCAGCCCATCTTGCGCGCGCTGCCCATTCTCCAGGCGTGCCGCGGACAGGGTTTTCTGAGCCTGGCGGCACGTCTTTGCGGGAGAACAGGGTGGGGCATGTGTGCCGCCCGGGCTGACTTGAGCCAGACGTTGCGCCGCGCGCAACGCAGACTTGCGCTACGAACCCATTCTCAGCGAAGGGCGGCTTGCCTACGCTTCAAGGCACCGGAGCCCTGTCGGGCCAATTGCTCGCAGGACATCGAAGCTCCGCGCGTATCGTTCGCCGCCTCACCATCACCGGGAGCTCGCGGCGCAACAGGATCGAAAGCACTTCTCCACGCATCAGGAAGTCCATCCATGACTACTCATCTCTTCCGTCCGATCTCGGTCGGTCCGCTGTCCCTGCCGCATCGCGTGGCGATGGCGCCACTTACCCGTTCGCGTGCGGGCCAGCCCGGCAACATACCGACCGACATGAACACGACGTACTACCGGCAGCGTGCATCGGCGGCGTTGATCATCTCGGAAGCGACCCAGATTTCGCCGCAAGGTCAGGGCTACGCCTGGACACCCGGTATCCATACCGAGGCGCAGATCGATGGCTGGCGGGCCGTGGCCGATGCCGTTCACGCTGAAGGGGGCAGGATGTTCCTGCAGCTGTGGCACGTGGGCCGGGTTTCGCACCCCATGTTCCAGCCCGGCAACGCGTTGCCGGTCGCCCCCAGCGCCTTGCCTGTTCCTGGCAAGACCTTCGTAACCGATGCGGACGGCAATGGCATCTGGGCCGAAATACCGGTGCCGCAAGCCCTGACGGCGGCGGGGATTGCAGACATCGTGGCGGACTACCGCCAGGCTGCACGCAATGCCATATCTGCGGGGATGGACGGCGTGGAAATCCATGCAGGCAACGGCTACTTGCTCGACCAGTTCATCAATTCCGCCAGTAACCATCGGCAGGACAACTATGGCGGCAGCATCGAGAACCGCGCGCGCTTCCTGCTCGAGGTGGTTGACGCGGTCAGTGCGGAGATTGGTGCCGAGCGCGTGGCCGTACGCCTGACGCCAATGGGTCGCTTCATGGGCATGGGCGATGCGACGCCGGAGGACACCTTCGGCTACATCGTCGGGCGCCTCAACGACTGGCCGCTCGCCTACCTGCACCTCGTGGAGCCCGCCATCGTCGGCACTGTGCGGGATGAGCAGGTTGATCCTCGCTGGGACGCCATCATCCGACAGTTGCGCAAGACCTATCAGGGGGTGTTGATGCTGGCGGGCGGCTATGACGGTGAGAGCGCCGAACGAGCCGTCGCGGATGGCCGTGCCGACATCATTGCGTTCGGTCGTCCGTTCATCGGCAACCCCGACCTGCCTGAACGGCTGCGTGGCGACCATCCGCTGAATACGCCCGACCCTGCCGCTTTCTTCGGTGGCGGCGCGGAGGGCTACGTGGATTATCCCGAACTGGACCAAAGTCAGGCGGCGTGAATACCCCTGCCTTTCCGGTACACGACCCAATAAATAGCTGACATATGAACATGCCAATCAAATCAGTGGACACCAACAGAGTGCCCTGGGAGTTCCTTGAAATTCCTGAGTTAGGCGCAAAGCTGCCGGTCAAGACCTGCCATGTCGACGATGAAACCGGCGTCTCCATTTCCAAGATCTGCTACAAGGCAGGCTTCATTAATCGGTCTCACTGGCACAATTGCTCTCATGGTATCTACGTTCTGGACGGGATCCTGAAGACGCATGCCGGAGAGTTCGGCCCGGGGAGCTTTGTGTGGTTCCAGGAGGGCACCACCATGTTCCATGGAGCGACCGAGGACAATGACGTGACGTTCCTGTTCATTACCAACAAGGCTTTCGATATCCACTACGAACATATCGAAGGCGCCAGAGCCGGGTAGTTCAGCATAGTAGTGCTTCTCGCCAATGAGAAACCCGCCAGCCGGCGGGTTTCTCATTCTTGCGTGGCACTTGCTGGAAGGGGCCTTGCCCGTCAGGGCTTCAGTGCTAGTTTCACGACTCCATCGCGCTGATGACCGAATAGTTCGTATGCCGCAACGACGTCATCGAGCGAGTAGGTGTGCGTGACGAGATGATCGAGCTTGATACGCTGACTCGATACCACATTCAGCAGCCGCCGCATGCGTTCCTTGCCGCCTGGGCAGGTGGAAGTCACAATGCGTTTGTTCGCAAGGCCGGCCCCGAACCCGTCGAGCGGGATGGGGATGCTCTTGGAATAGATGCCGACGCTTGAGATCGTTCCGCCCGGGCGTGTCACGTTGACGCAGGTAGCGATCGTCTCATCCCTGCCCAGGCATTCGAGCGCGACATCCGCGCCCACGCCTTGCGTAAGCTTCATCACTTCCTCGACGACATCGCACTTCGTTGGATTGAGCAGGACATCTGCACCCATTGTCTTGGCCTTCTGCAGGCGGTCCTCGACCGGATCGACTGCGATGATCAGGCCGGCGCCCATCAGCCGCGCACCGCTTGTCGCGCACAGTCCGATAGGCCCTTGCGCCACCACGACCACAACGTCGCCGATCTTGACACCGGCAGATTCGGCAGCGGAAAAGCCGGTACTGACGATATCCGGCACCAGTAGCACGTCCTCGTCGGTGAGGTTGTCGGGGATCACGGTCAGGTTGGCTTGCGCGTCCGGTACAACAAAGTATTCCGCCTGGCAGCCATCGAGGTAGTTGCCGATCTTCCAGCCCCCCGCGACTTTCCAGCCGCTGGCGGAATTGCTGCCGCACTGGGAATGGAACCCCATCAGGCATGACGAGCACTGGCCACACGGGGTGACCGCCGCGCACAGCACGCGCTGGCCCTCATGATAGCCCTTCACTTGCGAGCCGAGTTTCTCGATGATTCCGATCGGCTCGTGCCCCAGCGTCAGGCCCTTCTCGACGGGATACTCGCCTTTCAGGATATGGATGTCGGTACCACAAATGGTTGTAGTGGTAATGCGGATCAGCGCATCGGTCGGACCGACGTCGGGAATGGGTTTGTCCTCCAGTGCGATACGGCCAGGCTCTACGAACACAGTTGCTTTCATGGTTGCCATGCGGGTCTCCTGTTGGCGGGGCATTCTGATCGCACTACGGGCCAGGGCAGCCCGTCGTACGATCGGCGTCTCCAGCGGCAATCAGCATGCCTCTGAGTCAATGACGCTTGATAGTTATCGATCGACCACTTATCGAGCGAGCGCCAACCATCCTGGTTCCTGGTTCGTTCTTGCCAGCAATGGTTTCAGGTGGGGAATGATCATGGTGCTGTCCGGGCAGGTCCCGTTCAGCGGCTCTCGCCAATGCAAGATGGTGATCGATGGATAAATTGTAGAATGCGCTTTCGAGGCAGGGTAGCTCTGTGGGCTAGTGGTTTACCCCTTTGGGTCGGCGTAATCATGGCGTTGGTACCTACAGTACTTCGACGATCTTAGGGGGCTGCACCGTGCCACCGATCATGCGGATGCACTCCAGGATTGAAAACTGGAGCCGTGCAATACATGTCGTCGGCTACTACAGTTTGTCCACAACGAATACACCGAGATCGTGACAACACGGAGAGCTCAAAAGCTATGCGCGGACGCTCCTCGTCCGTATCGCATCTTTTATCTCGTGCCATCAACATTGATACCGCGCTCGATGGAGTTGGACTATTCTAGTCACGGCCGCTCATACATTGCTATCAGCGCTTCGGGCGGTATCACTGTACCGTTAGCGTCTAACGTACTGATTTTCAGGCGGAGGAGTTCTTGTGGCTGCGGTTCGACTAAATAGGGAGCACTCTGCCCGCATTCAGCACGCCCACAAACATCCGGCGCGAGCCAATGAGGTCGCGCCATGCACCAAAGGAACCCCAACATGAAGAAGCTCACGACCGCATTTGGCGCTCCTGTCGCCGACAATCAAAATATCCAGACTGCCGGTGCGCGCGGACCTGCACTGCTACAGGATGTCTGGCTCTTGGAGAAACTGGCGCACTTCGACCGCGAGGTCATCCCCGAGCGCCGCATGCACGCAAAAGGCTCCGGCGCCTACGGCACATTCACGGTTACGAAAGACATCGCCAAGTACACGCGTGCCGACCTGTTCTCGGAAATCGGCAAGAAGACGGAAGTGTTTGTGCGCTTCTCGTCAGTGGCCGGCGAGCGTGGTGCGGCCGATGCCGAGCGGGACATCCGCGGCTTTGCGATCAAGTTCTACACGGAAGAAGGCAACTGGGACCTGGTGGGCAACAACACGCCAGTGTTCTTCCTCCGCGATCCGCTCAAGTTCCCCGATCTGAACCACGCCGTGAAGCGCGACCCGCGTACCGGCTTGCGAAGCGCCGAGAACAACTGGGACTTCTGGACCAGCCTGCCCGAAGCGCTGCACCAGATCACCATTGTCATGAGCGACCGCGGCATCCCGCGCAGTTGGCGTCATATGCACGTCTTCGGCAGCCACACGTACAGCTTCATTAGTCAGGACATGCAGCGCTACTGGGTAAAGTTTCACTTCGTGACCCAGCAGGGCATCCAGAACCTGACCGACGCCGAGGCTGCCGAAGTCACGGGGCAGGATCGCGAGTATCACCAGCGTGACCTGTACGAAGCCATCGACCGTGGCGATTTCCCGCGCTGGAAGCTCTGCGTGCAGATCATGCCCGAGGCCGATGCCAGCAAGGTGCCGTACAACCCATTCGACTTGACCAAGATCTGGCCGAAGAAGGACTATCCGCTGATCGAAGTTGGCATGCTGGAGCTCAATCGCAATCCGGACAACCACTTCGCCGAAGTCGAGCAAGCATCGTTTGCACCGTCGACAATTGTTCCTGGCATCGGCTTCTCTCCGGACAAGATGCTGCAGGGCCGTCTGTTCTCGTATGGCGACGCCGCGCGCTATCGTCTGGGTGTCAACCACCATCTGATCCCGGTGAATTCGCCGAAGGCCGCGAAGTATGTCAACAGCTATCACCGGGATGGCCGGATGCGCACGGACAACAACCAGGGTGGCACCATCGCGTATGAGCCAAATACGAAGGGCGAGTGGGCTGACCAGCCCGACTTCCTCGAGCCGCCGCTGACGCTGGAAGGCGCGGCCGACCACTGGAACCATCGCGCGGACGACGACTACTTCTCTCAGCCGGGGGCGCTGTTCCGCCTGATGTCGCCAGCGCAGCAGCAGTCACTGTTCGACAACACGTCTCGTTCGATCAAGGGTGTATCGAAGCACATTCAGCAACGCCACATCGACCACTGCACGGCCGCCGACCCGGCCTACGGTGCCGGCGTAGCTGCGGCGATTGAACGTATCGAAAGCCAAAGGTAAGAACGGCCCTGCGTCTGACCTGTACAGCTCTCTCCCGCCTTGCGGGGGAGAGAACAAGGATAATGACCCAAGCTATATCAGACTGGAAACGGAACATGACGCCTGAGGAAGAGGCTCGCGTGGTCGCCGCGCTGGCCGAGGTTTTCAACCTGGTGCGCCAAGGGGATGCGGGTTCGCTTGCTGCCCTGATTGCGCGCGGCTTGTCGCCGGACCTGCGCAACGAGAAGGGCGACAGCCTTGTGATGCTGGCCGCCTACCACGGACAGGTGGACACCCTGCGCACTTTGCTTGATGCCGGAGCCTCGCCTGACATGTGTAACGCGGCTGGCCAGACACCAATTGCCGGAGCGGCCTACAAGGGCTTCAAGGACGTAATTGAAGTACTGCTGGCGTATGGCGCCGACGTCGAAGGCGCGTCGCCAGACGGCCGCACTGCGCTAATGGTCGCCGCGATGTTCGACAGGACTGAAATCGTAGATCTACTAGTCTCAAGCGGCGCCAACCTCGGCGCGCGCGACAATTGGGGCATGACCGCCGCCGATGCAGCCGCCTTCATGGGAGGCCGGCACCGCGGTCATTGATACGCTGGCCGCGTCGCCTCTTAGCGATGCCGCTGAACGTGAGCCAATTTACCCCAATACCGACGCTAAAGTGGTATTGACGATTCGAGAGTTCGAGCAGTCTCTGATTCAGGAGATCGGAAAATTTACCGTCATGCCACCCACCGAGGTCTACAGGGGGACAATGGCGGGTAGCCACGCTACAGGTTCCCTTTACAAGTCACCCTCTGACGCCTTGTGTGCATTGTGCAGTCTCTGCGAAGGAAGTGCGGGACGATCCAATCCGATGGGTTTGCGCTGTTCCCTCTCCGCTACTGGCATCCGCTCTTTGCAGCTTGGCAAGTTGCAAAGCGTCAGGTCCTACGCGGCTGAGGAGGTCGCCCATGGACTAGCGGCTGAGGAGGTCGCCCATGGACTCCGCGGCATACTGGTGCGAGCGCATCCGCGCCTGCGGGTCGTAGATGCGGCAGTCGATCATCAGCTCGTCGGCACCGGTCTGGTCAACGATCTTCTCAATCCACGCGCCGACGGTCGGCTTGTCGCCGGCCACGGTGCAGGCCATGACCTGGTCCAGGACTTCGCGCTCGTGATCGGGCAAGCGCCGCACGTAGTCCTCCACGGGCTTGGGCAACAGGCCAAGGCGCCCCATGTGCAGGTTCAGCATCCATTGTTGGTGCGAACTCGCCAGGTACTCCGCTTCCTCGTTTGTCTCAGCCGCGAATATATTCACGCCGACCATGACGTACGGCGTGGCGAGTTGCTGCGAGGGCCGGAAGTTGTTGCGGTAGTGGGTGATCGCCTGGTGCAGGTAACGCGGCGCGAAGTGCGAAGCAAATGCATAGGGCAGGCCGAGCTTTGCCGCAAGATCGGCACCGTACATGCTGGAGCCGAGAATCCAGAGCGGTACGTCATGCCGTTCCGGAACCGCGCGCACCGGCTGCTTGCCGTTGTCGGCCAGATAGTCCATCAACTCGACGACATCCTGCGCAAAGTCGCGTTCCCTGGCGCCGCGTCGCAACGCCTGAACCGTCGGGCCGCCGCTGCCTGGCGCGCGTCCGAGGCCAAGATCGATTCGACCTGGATATAGCGCTTCCAGGGTGCCGAACTGCTCGGCGACAACCAGCGGTGCATGGTTGGGCAGCATGACGCCACCGGACCCGACACGGATGGACGACGTGGCCGAGGCGATATCGCTGATGATCAGCGAGGTGGCGGCCGAGCCAATGCCTGGCATATTGTGATGCTCCGCGACCCAGTAGCGACGGAAGCCATGCTGCTCGACATGCCGGGCCAGCTGGCGCGACTCATCCACGGCCTCGGCAAGACTCTTGTCTTGTCCGATCATTACCAGATCCAGGACGGACAGGGCGGTCATAGGAACTCCATTGAGAGGTTGCAAGGGGCAGGGCAGCGGCCCACGCCCCTGGTTTTGGTGAGCAAGTCTGAGGCGGCGCTATGCCTTGTCCGCCTGTCATGCCTGGCGGTGGCTGGCCTGTCTTTCATGGGTCGGCTCGTTTGCCGGTGCTCTGGCCGGATCGTAAGCCGGGTAGTCGATGTACCCACGGGCGCCGCCACCATAGAAGGCCTCACGCCCGGCTTCCGCCAATGGCCAATCGTTGCGCAAGCGCTCCACCAGGTCCGGATTCGAGATAAACGGCCGGCCGAACACAATCACATCGGCCTGCCCTGCGTCCAGGGCCTCTCGGGCGCTTTCCGAATTGAAACCGCCTGCCAGCATTAGCGTGCCCTGGTAGGCCTTGCGGAAAGCCTGCTGGAATGCGGGCGATTCGAGGTGACTCGCGTGCATGTAAGCCAGGCTGCGGCGGGACAATGCCTCGGCCAAAGCGAGCCAGGTCGCTTCCTCTTCTTCGAACGCATGCAGGTCGTTAAGCCGGGCCTGCGGCGACACGCGCACGCCCACGCGCGCATTGCCAATCTCACCGGCGACCGCATCGACGGTCTCCAGCAGGAGGCGCAGCCGGTTGTCGATGGACGCGCCCCCATATTGGTCGGTGCGGGTGTTCAGGCCGGCATTGATGAACTGCTCGAACAGGAACCCGTTACCCGCATGGATTTCGACGCCGTCAAAGCCAGCGGCCATGGCGTTGCGTGCGGCGTTGCGAAAGTCCTCGATCACGCCGCGGATGCCGGCCAGGTCCAGGGCCGCCGGCGCGCTGACCTGCACCTGGGCCGGCTGACCGTTGGTGTCGTAGGCGAGTACCTGGGTATCGGCTGCCGTTACCGCCACCGAAGAGACCGGTGCATTGCCGTCCGCTTGTAGCGAAACATGCGAGACCCGCCCGACATGCCAGAGCTGGATGAAGATCCGGCCGCCGGCGCGATGCACTGCGTCGGTGGTGCGCTGCCATCCTGCGATTTGCTGGGGCGTGTGGATCCCTGGCGTGTACAGGTAGCCGCGGCCCTGAGCCGAGACCTGGGCGCTTTCGGTGATGATCAGGCCGGCGCTGGCACGCTGGGCGTAATACGTGGCCATATCCGTCGGCGGGACGGTGTCGACTGCCCGGGCGCGTGTCATCGGCGCCATGACGACGCGATTTGGCAACTGCAGGCCGGCAAGGTCATAAGGATCGAAGAGGGATGTCATGGCAAGGGCTCCGGGTAGCAGGTGCGAGTATTGGCGTGCGTGCTGCCGGTTCACGGATGCGAAGGGAAGTGTGGCAACACGTACTCCGCCAGTTCGTCCAGGATCTCGCCATAGGGCTGGCGGCTGACCTTCGGATTGAGGGCAACGTGGGAAATGCCGGCTGCCTGAGCCAGTTCCAGATAGTCACGCAGCCCGTTGCGTCCGGCGCGGAAACCGCCAGGGAAGCGCTGGAACGGCACATCCGGGTCTTCGGCCAGGTCGAGGTAGCCTCCCAGCCCCAAAGGCTTGAAGGCTTGCTCACCCGCCGCAGCGTGCACGTGCTTGCGCCACTCTTCGCCGAGCTGTGCCAGCCCGTACGGAGCGGGCGCTCCTCCCAGGAATCCGTCCAGGTTATGCGCCAGCCATTCCATGCTTTGCTGTGCCTGGCCCACGGCGATGGCGGGAACTCGCCCGAACGGCGCCTTGGGAACCAGGTCGAGGGCGCCAGGCGATCCTCCGAAGCGTGCAGACTGAAAGCTCGGAAAGCTTTCTTCAGACAGCGTCCGGAAGACGCCATAGGCGTCGCGATAGCGCTCGCCGCGGCTCTCGTAGTCGATGCCGAACATCGGGTAATCGCTATAGCGGTCGCCTGAGGACAGCCCGAGCACCAGCCTGCCACCACTGAGTTGGTCCAGCGACGTCGCCTGCTTGGCCAGGTTCATCGGCTCGCGCGTTGGAAGCACGATGCCAGTGGTACCCAGGGCAATTCGTTCGGTCGCAGCAGCCAGGTACGAGATGTAGACCATTGGCTCGAAAATCTGTGCCACATCGCCGTAATTCGGATCGAAGAAGGGTACGTCGCGCATCCAAAGTGCGCCGAAACCCAGCTGCTCGGCGCGCTGGGCCATCTGCACGTGGCCGCGCATGGTCGGCGCGGGCCGTCCCGGATGGGTTTCGAGCGGGAGGATCAGCCCGATGGTCAGGGCACCTGGCTGGAACAGGCGCTGGAAGCCCGGATGCTGTTGCAGGGCCGGGTGCGGGCTCGGCAGCTCGGCAGGCAACGCCTTTGGGGTGGCAGAGGCTGGGACAGTCATGGCAGAGGACCACTGGGGATTGGGATGTCGTAAGTCTCATTGAATCCCGTGTGGAGATAAACCGCTTTGCGAGACCGGCACTCGGTCCTCATGGGCCCCAATCCCACCCCCCAACACTCTCCTGCAGCCCGCTGTTCAGCAAAGTGGCGCGAGTCAGGTATTGGCCTGTGTACCAGGCTCCCATGGCACACCAGCTTCCCACCGTGCCACCAGCAGGTCGATGAACGCCCGGATGCGCGGCGACAGGTGGCGCTTGCTGGGATAAACGACCCGGATGGGGTCAGGCGTTGTGCGATACGCGCCAAGCACTTCCACCAGCGTGCCCGCGCGAACGTCGGCGCCCGTGAGATAGGACGGCAGGCAGACCAGGCCGAAGCCAGCCAGCGCCGCTTCGCGCATCGCCTCCGAACTGTCGATGCTCAGGCGTCCCGGGCCATCAAACAGATAGTGGCCTTCAGGCGTGTCAAAGCGCCACGGACGTGGCCGCTCCGCGCTCTGGAAGACAATGGTGTCGTGACCGGCCAGGTCCTGCGGAACTTGTGGCACCCCACGCCGGGCTAGATACTCCGGTGAGGCGCACGTGAGGAACTGCTGCTCGGCAATCGTGCGAGTGAGGATCTGCGAGTCATCCTTCGGGATGCCGATACGGATGGCAATGTCGAAGCCTTCTTCGATGAGGTCCACGAAGCGGTCGGTGAACGAGATATCCGCACGCAGCTCGGGCCACTGCTTCAGGTAGGCATCAAGGACCGGCAGGATGTGGCGCTGTCCGAAGGACAAGGGTGCCGTCAGCTTGAGGGTGCCGGTTGGCCTGCCGCGGCGCAGTGCCATGGTGGCATCCACCTCCTCGAGGTCTTCCAGGATCTGGCGCCAGCGTTCATATACCACCAGGCCCTCGTCAGTCAGGCTCAGCTTGCGCGTGGTGCGGTTGAGCAGGCGCACGCCCAGTCGCCCCTCCAGGCGCACGATGCTCTTGCCAATGGCTGAACGGGTGAGGCTGAGCGAATCGGCGGCGGCGGTAAAGCTGCCAGCCTTTACTGCCGCCACGAACGCGGCGATGTCGCCGAATCGGTTGGGCTCCATGGTGTTGTGTCCTCACACCCACAGCGGGGCATCAGCGTTCCCTGACACGGGAATCCAAATCCCCAATCATCGCCTTATCCTTGCTACCTGTCCACAAGGCAGAGCAATGCGGGCTAATGCGGCGGGCCGAGTTGCTACCAAGGCATTGGGTCAACGCAGACCTCGGAGCGTGCCGCTCGCCGTTTAGCGGAGTCATCACTATGAATAACCCTTCAATCGGTCCAGTGCCTGCGGAATTGCAGGCCCACCCCGGATACCGCCGGGTCTTCCAGCCTGGCCGGCTGACGTTTGGCTTCATCATGCCCCTGGAGGGCTATCCATCGTCGCCGTTCCCCACTCTGCAAGACCATCAGCGCCTGGCCACGATGGCTGACGAGGCGGGATTTTCTGCGCTATGGATGCGCGATGTTCCCTTCTACGACCCCAACTTCGGGGATACCGGGCAGATGCTGGACCCGATGGTGTATCTGGGCTTTCTCGCTGCTCACACCAAAAAGATCGCGCTGGGCACAGCCGGCATCATCCTGACGCTGCGCGACCCGCTCATCGTCGCCAAACAAGCCGCATCCGCTGATCAGCTGCTGCAAGGCCGCTTGCTGCTGGGGCTTTCAACTGGTGACCGCGCCATCGAATATCCGGCGTTCGGGGCGGACTACGAGAGCCGCGGGGACCGCTTCCGCGAAGCCTTCGGTCTGATCAAGACGGTTACGGAGCAGTCCTTTCCGCGCGCGGCCACTAGCTACTACGGCACCTTCCGCGGCGAGATCGATCTGATTCCGAAGCCGGTGGGTGGGCGCATGCCCATGCTGGTGATCGGCCGGGCCCGCCAGGATCTCGGCTGGATCGCCAGGCACAGCGATGGCTGGATCTGGCACCTGAGCGACCTCGACCGGATGCCGCAGCTATTGGAAAGCTGGCGGGCCAGCCATGAGGAGGGGTGGCTGCGGCCATACGGCTATGCCGCGTTCTTCGACCTGTCCGAGAACCCCAACGCCCCGTTGCAGTACGTCGGCAACGGCATCCGCGCCGGCCGCAACGCTTTGATCGCCCTGTGGCGAAGGCAGCAGGCTCAGGGCGTCAGCCACGTCGCGCTTAACCTCAAGCCCTTGCGCCGGCCCGCGGCAGAGGTGCTGGAGGAACTGGCGGAATTTGTCCTGCCCCACTTCCGGGCCGACTGAATGGAGAAATCAATGTCGTCCACTGTTACACGTCATCAACTTCTGGATCTGCTTGCTGCCTTCTGCGATACGTGGGCCGGAAGACCGTCGATGCCTGCGGAAGATCTGCTGGCCGATGCAGTCGAGCTGTTCAGCAGCCACCGTGGCCATTTCCGGGGAGCCCATGATGTCCTTGGGGCGCTGGCCAGCGACTTCCCAGGCCTGGAGGCCGTGCATATCGCCGCGACCAATCGTGTTCCTCGGGCATATGGGAGCGAGAGCATGGTCAGCGCCTATTTTCATGGCGAGGCGCGGCAATCTGCCGGCAACGCTGAAGCGGTAGCGTTCGGCGGCGTGGTGATCCTGTCTTTCGAGAGCCAGGGAAGCCGTGCGCGCATACGCGAAATCAGGATCCAGCTCCATTGGGTCCATGGCGAGTCGGCCAGGCTGACGGGCTGGCAGCTGCCGCCGACCGACAGGGCATGGCAGCCCGGCGATCCGCCTGCCGTCGTCGTCAGCGAGCTGGATGCACCGTGGCATCGAATCCCGGTGTCGGAATTGGCCACCAGCAACGAGGAGGCGGCCGCCGAGGCTTGGTTCCGCTATGCCTGGGCCCTGGATCAAGCCGATTTCGTGTTGTTCGGTCAATGCTTCAGCGAGGATGCCGAGGCTGAACTGACGCCCATGGGACATCTGAAAGGGCGCCGCGAGTTGATGGCAACGCTCAAGGCGTTCCGCCTGCCGTGGCCGTGGATGCAGCATTATGGTGAGCCGCTGCAGGTCGAGATCCAGTCCGACGGGAGCAGCGCGGCGCTCCTGTTGGGACGCGTTATGCCCGGGCGGACGACAACGCCGGAGAACAAACCGCTCTACGGCGCGCACTATCGCATACAGCTGATCAAGGACGATGGCGAGACATGGCGGATTGGCCAGATGGCATACGTGCCGGGCTGGTTCAGCGTCTGATTTGGACACGTGCAACGGCGGGAGCGCCTCGCGTACAGATATTGTCCAGGTGCGCGAATCACACCTATGCTTCACCGAGTCTCCGGTTGTCGAGCGTAGCGCCAAAATCGGGGGCACCGAAAGCCACGTCACGATCGGGAACGAGCCATGGACCTACTCAATCACGCTTATGAGCGCACCCTTGCCGCCGGGCAATTGACCGTAGGCTTGATGACCCCGCTCGGGCGCAAGCCCGGTGAGATGGCCGACATCGAGTCTGAGCTGCGCCTGGCCGCACGCGCCGACGCCCTCCAGTTCGCTGCGCTTTGGGCCCGCGACGTACCTCTGATGATCCCGCAAGGATCCACCATGGAAGCCGCGGCGCTGGATGACCCGTTCGTGTGGTTGTCATTCCTTGCCGGGGTAACCCGTTCGATTGCACTCGGTACGGCCGCAGCGGTGCTTCCACTGCGACACCCGATCCACCTGGCGAAGTCCGCCCTGTCGCTGGACCGGCTGTCGCAGGGCCGCTTTATCCTGGGCTTAGGCTCCGGTGACAGGGAGGCCGAATTTGCGGCGTTTGGCCTCGACCCTGAACAAAGGGCAGAAGCGTTCCGGACGCGATGGGCGATCGTCAGGGCGGCGCTGTCGCCTTCGCAGGCCGATCGTGCCGCCTTGCTGAGCGCCACCGATGGCTACGATCTTGCTGTGCCGCCGGCTGCTCGCGTGCCGATGATGGCGGTGGGTTCAGCCCGGCAAACCTTGCAATGGATCGCAGCCCATGCAGACGCATGGGCCACGTACCACAGAGAGGAAGTTCGCCAGCAGGGGCGCATTGGCCTCTGGCAATCCGCGCTACGAGAACGGTCCCCTGGTATGCCAAAGCCGTTCGTTCAGTCCATACACCTGGACCTGGTCGACGACCCTTCGACCGAGGCAGTACCTATCGAACTGGGCCTGCGAACTGGCCGCTGGGCATTGATCGATTATCTGAAGCGACTGGAGGCCAATGGTGTCGCCCACGCCATGCTGCATCTCGCCCCCGGTCCGCGGCCTCTTTTGGGCGTTGTGGAAGAACTTGGTATGGCTGTTCTTCCGGCTTTGCGCCAGTGAATTGTTTCTGCCGGTCCGACTTTACCAGGCCTTCTTCACACCAGGCGATCCTCATCACTCGATTGCCGATGAGGATTCCCCAGTCGGTCATGTGCGTGCCTTTCGTCAGGCAGCCTTGCGGTTTCGCTCTTCGCTTCAGCGTATCGGCAACGATTCACAGCGGCGCCTCGATCAGGTCTAAACACCCCACCAAGTTCAAACACGAATGCTTGGACGCGCCTGCCAAGTGGAACCTGGTGCGCGCTAAACGGTGTGGAAGGGTCATAGTTCCGGAACGCAAACCAGCTGCCGATTAGGGATCCATTGTCCCGTATTCCGGGACACCATCCCTCTATATCACCAACATCAGATCCCTGACACTGCAGTCATTCAACAGCGGGGTTGGTGGGCAGCATTGAATAGCTGACTACCGCACCATCAACCGACGCACCGAGATGTCGTCCGGCCCAGGCAAGGCGGCATAAGGAGCGGAAGCCAGCCGAGTATGGCTACCCGTTGCACCACGCTCGCCTTTATCGAGGCGTTTCGTTTTCAGGCAGCGAACAGGGTATTCCTTTCGCGCCGAACACCCCGTGTCTTTTCAGGAGAAAGCGCACATGCCAAACCTATTTGATTCCTACCAACTCGGCGCGATCCCGCTCGCCAACCGTGTCGTGATGGCGCCGCTGACCCGCTCCAGAGCGGATGCAAACGATGTCCCTTCCGCATTGATGGAGCAGTACTACGTTCAGCGCGCCGGTGCAGGGCTGTTGATCTCCGAAGCGATCAATGTGACCCGCAACTCCCAGTCCTTCGAGGGATCGCCTGGCCTGTACAGCCCGGAGCAGACCGAAGCGTGGCGGCGCATCGTGGAAAGCCTGCATCTGGCGGGCGGGCGCATCGTAGCGCAACTTTGGCACACCGGTCGAGCGAGCTCTTTCGCGATCCTGAACGGGAATGCGCCGGTTTCTCCCTCGGCTGTCAACGATGACCTGCACCAGCTTCATGTCTGGGGAAAACTGCAGAACGGCGTATACACCAGGATCCATGCCACCCCATCGCGCGCAATGAGTACGCAGGAGGTGAAGGCCGCCATTCAGGAATATCGGTATGCTGCCGCCAATGCGCGCACTGCCGGCTTCGATGGTGTCGAAGTCCATGCGGCCAACGGCTATCTGCCACATCAGTTCTTGTCCGCAACGACCAACCAACGGGACGACGAATACGGAGGCTCCGTCGAAAATCGTGCCCGCTTCTTGCGCGAGATTATCGAGCAGGTTTCGCGAGTGATGCCGATAGATCGGATCGGGGTGAGAATCTCCCCATTCGCGGCATACAACAATGTGCGTGACCTCGATCCAGTGGGCACGTACCAATATGTCGCAGCCATGCTTCAGGATCTTGGCGTGGCTTACGTTCACATCGCGGATACCAATGGCTGGTTCGACCGTCCAGACTTGCCCAATATCCTCGAGATCGTGCGGCCAGCGTACTCCGGCTCGCTGATTGTCAACGGCGGTATCAGTCCGGAAAAGGCAAAGCAACTGGTGAGCGAAGGCACGACAGACCTGGTTGCATTCGGCCGTGCGTTCATCGCCAACCCGGACCTGGTGTCGCGACTGAAGCACGACATTCCGCTTGCACAATCCAGCCCGGAAGACTGGTATGGCGGTTCCGCCAAAGGCTACACCGACTACCCGGCGCATGCTGCCTGATGCAATGATCCTCCGTTCAACAGGAAAGGAGGAACACCTCATCGACCTGGTACCGGGAGCAATCGAGATTAATGATCATGAATTTTAGCAACCTGAAGAAATTTTCAAAGACCGCTGTTCTCGCTGTAGTTGGCGCACTCGCAATTGCCAATTTTAGTGTTGTGGTTTTAGAGCGCATTGAAGTGGCCGCCGTCGGCAGTCTGCCATCCATGAATTCAACGACAATGATTGCCGGAATGGACCGAACAGGGCCTTCGGAGCCGCCAAAGAGAACAGGCGAACACGAGCGCAATCGAGTGGCGTAACGGTTAATACTTGCCTCCTTCGTCTGCATTGAATGGCGTGATTCAGTGCAGACTTGGGCAGGAATCCAATCATGCTGACAAGAGAGCTGATTAGCACAGGTGCTTACCTGGAATCGTTTCAGGATCTGCCGGAGCAATTCCGCTGGTCCCGGGAGCGCATCGAAACCTCAATGCGCGAAACCCTGGCGCGACGTCCGCAACCTGAGGAACCGGTCTGGGTGTTCGCATACGGCTCGCTGATCTGGAATCCACTATTCCACTTTGCCGAGAAGCAACGGGCGACGCTGCATGGCTGGCACCGTAGCTTCTGCATTCGCCTCGTCACGGCACGCGGAACCAGCACGCACCCTGGTCGCATGCTGGGGCTCGAGCTGGCCGGAGAGTCGGTTGGTGTGGCGTTCAGGCTGAGAGAGGATGAATTGGTTCACGAACTCATGATGGTGTGGGTGCGAGAAATGGTGGGCGGTGTTTATCAGCCGACGTGGGGGGAGGTCAAGCTGGCCGATGGCAAGACCGTGAGCGCTATCACGTTTGTCGCCGATACGGCGCACGCCTTGTACGAGGATGATTCGTCGATCGCGACAACCGCTCCGATGATTGCGACCGCAAATGGGCATCTTGGAAGCAATCGCGACTATTTGCTGCAGCTCGACGAATCCCTAGTTGAGCACGACATTTCCGACGACTACGTTAAAAGTCTTGCCGAGGCGGTTCGTGTACACCGGACTTCGGGCGGTTCCTCTTCACCGAAAAGCTAACCAGGGCATGGTCACCGGCATTGGCTTGGCAAGCCAGAGGACATCCGTGCGATAGTCTGCCGATTAAGCCAGTTTGTCATACGCACGCATTACGGAAGTGCGTATGTGGACGCCTCCCGGGTTGCAAGCGGCTTGACATGGTGGTCAGCGGATCCGAACGTGAGGCTGGTGTTTCAGATCGAGCCCTGTGCAATCCATGGTGGTGATGCACCAGCGCCTTGATTGCCGGCATTCATGATCAAGTTCCGTGCCGTCGTCGCTTGAGACGGTGCTTGCAGGTATTCCCGGGGAAATTGGGTCTAATTGCTGTGTTGAAGCAGGCTTGCACCCTGTCCGGGCGAGATGCGCCGGACAAATCCGACCGATCGATGAGACCCCGCTGTCCTTCGAATGTCTTCCGTGACAGGCGAGCCTGCGTGAGAGAGCCGAACAGCTTTAAGGGAAAGGGGTGCACGCCGCAATCACGCGAAGATGTGCCGCGCGAGTTGGCTTGGCGAGGGGAAAGGAAGATGCGTCTCAACGGTCTGCAAGCCTGACCTTGGGGTGATATGGACGCATGCAGTACGAATTAATCGTCCTGGCCCGACGTGTACTGACCCGGATCGATATTGAGCTCGGCGAATTTTCGGTAGAGCGTGGAACGTGCGATGCCGAGCGCCTTGGCAGCGTAGTTGGCCTTCCGGTACTTGCGCAGCATCCCGATGATCAGTTGACGCTCATAATCCTGCATGGAAGACAGGTTGTCCGTTGGTGGCGGTTTCGGGCCGGCTTCTAGCCTCTCGGTTTGCTGAGGTGGTTGCGTGACTTCAGGCGGCAGGCAGGAAATATCGATGGGCCCTTCAGAACACAGCAGCGCCGCCTCGATGACATTGCGCACCTCGCGGGCGTTGCCTGGCCAAGTGTAGCGTTCGAGTGCCGCGCGGGCTTCTGGCGTGATGTCGACGGCAGCGATCCTGTGCTTCTCGCGCATGGCGCCGACAAACTGTTCGATCAAAGGGGGGATATCGCAAGGGCGCGCCCTCAGTGGCTTGACGGTCTTCTGCACGATCTTCAGGCGAAAGTAGAGGTCCTGGCGGAATTGTCCCTCGGCGACCAACTGCTCCAGATTCCGGTGGGTAGCCGCGATGATCCGACACTGTGCGCGCTGCGATTCGCACGAACCGACCCGTTGGTACGAGCCATCTTCCAATACCCGAAGCAGGCCGGCCTGCATTGCCAGCGGCAGTTCGCCGACCTCATCAAGAAACAGGGTGCCACCCCTCGCTGATTCGAAGTATCCGGCGCGGCCGCGTGGATCGGCGCCGGAAAACGCGCCTCTCACGTAGCCAAAAAACGTACTTTCCATCAACTCCGCGCTGATGGCGCCGCAATTGACTGGCAGATAGGGCTCATTGGAGCGGTGACTGCACGCGTGCAGATGTCTCGCCAGCAATTCCTTGCCGGTGCCGGTTTCGCCAATGATCAGCACATTGACGTCCGTCGTTGCCACGCGCTGGAGTTCGTCCAGCATGCGCCGGGTTTCCGGGTCGCGGGTCAGGAACTGGCCGAACCGCCTGACGGGATCCGCATCGCTTTGCGGAAAGGGCGCGCGTTCGGAAGTAGGCAAGCGGATTTGCGGCTCGCTGGCCAGCAGGATAATCGCGCCAATTCTCTCGCCGGATTCAGGCGAAGAAACGTCGATCGTTTGCCTGACCGGCGTGACCTGCAGCGATCCCGCCCCCCAGGCTGCGACGATCTTGCTGCAGCGATCGGTTGGCGAGTGAGCAACCACGCGTCCGACGTGATCCAGCGCTAACATTTCGTCGTGAGGGTAGCGGCGCGCCGTTTCGCCGAACGCTGAGATCAGCCGGCTACGCTCCAGTTCCCTGTACATGACCATGCGCGCTTGAATCGAGTTGGCCATCGACACAGTCAATGCCAATGCCTGGTCGCGGAAGGCGGATTCTTCAATAGTGAAGTCAACGACACCAAGGACGGTGCGCCCGTCAATGTCGAATATCGGCGCCGCGGCGCACGACCACGAATGCCAGCCTTCGCAAAAATGTTCCGTGGCAAAGACATGGACTGGCTGCCCCGTGGCAAGCGCGGTGCCCATTCCGTTCGTGCCTGCGGAAGCCTCGTTCCATTTGGAGCCCTCCACAATGCCCGAGCGAGTGGCAGCCTGTTCGCGGATCCTGGGAGCGCCCGTGATATGCAGGACACATCCCGTGGCTTCAGTAAGGATGATCAGGCCGGGAATCTCATCGAGAAAATGCCCTACATCCTGGATGACTGGCACAGAGGCGTTCAGCAGGCGCTGGCCCGACTGGAGACGCTGCCGGAACTCTTCCTCGTTGAGTCGCTGGGCTACCGTTAACGCAACGTCGACGCCGAGCGTGGTGCAGCGTTGCCATTCGTTGAGCAGAAACTGCTGGTAGGGCGGCCGCCGGTCGCTGATATCGATCAGCCCTGCATTGAAGCGTTCCCACAGGCTTCGCACGCCACGGGCATCTTTGTCGAAGCCGAAGTAGGGGCTTTGGTTTGAAGTCACCGCTTGTCTCCTTCTGGCTGCACAGTCTGAAGTGCGAGACCAGTTACCGGGCCTTTCCAGGCAGCCTTTTCTTTATCTTTAGATCATTACACAACTCCGTTTGGGAAGAAAGGGGGACGATTCGCCAGGCTTTGTCGCAGCCGGGTGAAGCTGCGGGCAAACTCGTGTGCACCACCACATCGTCCAGCGAGTACTTGTGCGTGACGAGGCAAGGAAGCCAGATGCGCTGGCTGAAAACGACATTGCGCATTCGGCACATGCGCTCCTAGCCGCCCGGGCACGACGACCGGGCCAGCGCCTTGCTTCGGCTCCATGACGTCGCGCACCACATTGCGTTTCGTCGGATCCAGCACGAAATCGGCACCCATCGACTTCTCGTTTCCAGGCGGGCGTCCACACGATCCACTGCGATGAGGCCTGCAACCTGCGGTCGTGCGCCAGCCATGCCGCTAGCAAGTCCACTCGCTCCAAAGCCGGCGTGTCCTGTCCCAAGACTCGCGAGACATTTTTGTCCGACCGGCCTCGGACAGATGCGGCACGTCCACTTGAAATCAGCGCATTTTCACAGGGAAAACCCTTGCTTTCTGTGCCAAAACCGGGTGGCACAGAACTTGATCTATGAGGTTTGCCCGTGATGTCGCATCTACAGGTAACACCAATGCATCTGGGGGCGGCGGTTCGCGACGCGCCGACCCGATGCAAAGGGAACTGACTACTACTCACAAGACTGAAAGGAGACGTATGGCTAGCGTTGAATCTGAAGCGCTCAAGACCTTGTATGCAGGTTGGGTCAAGACAATGAGCGAGAAGCCCGACATGTCGCTGGAAGAAGTGCGACAACTGTTCTCCCATTGGGGCGATGTCACCGCCGAACCTGGTGGTGTCGACTACATCGAAGTCAATGCCGCAGGCGTGCCGGCAATGTGGGCCATTCCCAAAGGGTGCGATCCGGACCGCGCACTGCTCTGCTCGCACGGAGGTGGCTATGTCGTCGGATCGATGTACACGCACAGGAAGATGTTCGCCCACATTGCCAAGGCCGTAGGCTGCCGGGCGCTGATTGTCGACTATGGCCGGGCTCCGGAGAATCCGCACCCGGGTCCGGTCAATGACATGACGACAGCTTATGAATGGCTCCTGAAGGATCAGGGCCTGAAGCCCCGGCATATTGCATTGGTGGGGGATTCGGCAGGCGGCGCACTTGCGTTGACAACCATTGCGTCAGCACGTGCGCGCGATCTTCCGCTGCCGGCGGCCACCATGCCGATTTCGCCGTGGGCGGGCTGGGATATCTCCGGGAAAACCTACGAGACCAACGCACATCGGGATGCCTTTGTGTCGAAGGACACCACGGAGTTTCTGGGGCCGCTGTTCATCGGTCCGGAGGGAGACCGCTACGACCCGTTGGCGAACCCGCTCTACACCGACTACAGCGGATATCCCCCGATCTACCTGACGGTGGGTAATGCGGAGACGCTGCTCGATGACAGCATTCGCATCGTCGAGAAGGCAAAGCAGGCCGGTGTCGAGGTGAAGTTCGATTGCTACGACGATATGCAGCACGTCTTCCAGTTCCTGGCCGGCGTGGCGCCCGAAGCGGATGACGTCATCCAGAGGATGGCGCAGTGGGTGCGCCCCCGCATCGGATTGGCATGAATGGATAACGCCAACCACGAACTTTCGACAATCGCCTTATACGAAGATTTCATCATGAACAGCGCTATTTCCTCAGCAACGACTCCTTCCGCCAGTCATGCAGCGGGCGACCACTATGACGTCCTGATCGTGGGCGCAGGCTTCTCGGGCGTCTACCAGCTCTACAACCTTCGCAAGCGCGGCTTCAAGGTGCGCCTGCTTGAAGCCGCGCCGGACATCGGTGGGATCTGGTACTGGAACTGCTACCCGGGCGCCCGGGTGGACACTCAGGTCCCGATCTACGAATTTTCCGATGAGACCCTGTGGAAGGACTGGACCTGGAAGGAACTCTTCCCGGGTTGGGAAGAGCTGCGCGAGTACTTCCACTATGTCGATTCCAAATGGCATGTGCGCAAGGACATGCAATTCAACGCGCGCGTGGCATCTGCAAACTTTGATGAGGCAAAGAAGCAGTGGACGCTGGAGACGACCGGCGGCGAGCAGTTCCAGGGCCGCTATGTGATCCTGTGCACGGGCTTTGCCGCGAAGCCGTATATTCCGAAGATCGATGGTCTGGAGTCCTTTTCCGGTCCGAAGCCGCATACCGGCGTCTGGCCGCAGGAGGGGCTGGACTTCAAGGGCAAGCGCGTGGGTGTCATCGGTACCGGTGCTAGTGCGGTGCAGGTTATTCAGGAGGCGGCCAAGACAGCATCCCACCTGACCGTCTTCCAGCGCACCATGAACATGGCATTGCCGATGGGGCCTCGCCAAACCAATTCCGAGATGCAAGCGAGGATGAAGGAAGCCTATCCCGAACGATATGCCTTGCGTCGACGGACATTCGCCGGATTCGATATGGACTTCCTGCCTGTAGGCGCCATGGAAGTGTCGCCGGAGGAGCGTCAGGCAACCTATGAGGCGGTCTGGGCGAAAGCGGGATTCCACCCATGGTTGGCGACGTTCAACGACGTGCTGTCAAACAAGGAGGCCAACGACACGGCGTACGCCTTCTGGCGGGACAAGACGCGTGCGCGCATCAACGACCCGGAAATCGCCAGTAAGATGGCTCCCGACACCGCACCCTATCCATTTGGCACCAAGCGGCCGTGCCTGGAAAACGGCTACTACGAGGTCTTCAACCAGACTAACGTCACACTGGTGGACATTCGCGAGAACCCCATCCACCACGTCACACCGACGGCGGTGGTCATGAACGACGGGGCGGAGCACGAGCTCGATATTCTTGTCCTCGGCACCGGCTTCGATGCGGTCACCGGCGGCATCCTGAGCATCGATATTCGCGGCACCGATGGTTCGACGCTCAATGATCGCTGGAAAGACGGCATTCGCGCTAACCTGGGCCTGGCAACCGCTGGTTTCCCGAACCTGCTTTTCGTGTATGGCCCCCATGCTCCCACAGGCTTCCTGAACGGGCCGACCGCTGCCGAAATACAGGGCGATGTGGTCATTCAGTGTCTCGAGCACCTGCGGGACAACGGATACCAGCGCATCGAGTCGACGACGGAAGCCGACGAATCCTGGGCCGAGCACGTGAATGACGTGGCATCCAAGTCGCTGTTCGTCCAGACCGACTCGTGGTACATGGGCGCCAACATTCCTGGCAAGAAGCGCGAGATGCTCAACTACCCGGGTGGCCTGCCTTTGTATCTGGAGAAGTGCGAAGAGAACGCCCGGAACGGCTATGAAGGCTTTGTGCTGTCGAGCTGAGCCGGCCAGGTAAGTCGGCAAGTCTGCCTGGCGTGAGCAGCGCCAGGTCAATCCGCTTTGCCCCGCGGGCGGTGCTGTCTGGTCTTGATCAGACGGCACCGCATTCACGTGGCACATCACCCTGCGGTCGCATCTCACCATGCATTGCGCCAGTCGGAATGCCGCCTTCGCATGCGGCGCTTGACGCAGAACATGGCGGGCGCATGTTGGCTTACCGAAGCCGTTGAGGGTCCACTGAGATGCCGAGGAGAAACCCAAACATGAGTCAATTTGATTTCCACACCACCCCAAAGATTACGTGTCAGCGCGGCGCAATCCGTCATCTTGGCACATTGGCCCGCGAACACGGAATGCGGCACGCCTTCCTGGTCACGGACGGCGGACTACATAAGGCCGGTCTGACGACATCGGCTATCGAGGCACTACGAGACGCGTCAGTGGAGGTCACGGTATACGCTGATGTGCTGGCCGATCCGCCAGAGGCCACCATCATTAATGCCGCCGACAGCGCGAGGCAGGCCGGCGCCGATGGCGTGATCGGCTTCGGTGGGGGCAGTTCGCTCGATACGGCCAAGCTGGTGGCCTTGCTCGCCCGTACCCCTCAGGCGATGGACGAGATCTACGGTGTGGGTCTGGCGCGCGGGCCCCGGCTGCCGCTGATCCAGATCCCGACCACGGCGGGCACTGGTTCCGAAGTTACGCCGATTTCCGTGGTGACTACACCCACGCATGAGAAGAAGCCGATTGTCGCAGGGCTGCTCCTGCCGGATCTCGCGCTGCTCGATTGCGAATTGACCGTCGGCTTGCCACCGGCGGTGACGGCCATGACCGGCGTGGATGCCATGGTTCATGCCATCGAGACCCTCACCACGCATCTGAAGAAGAACCCGTTGTCGGATGCGCTGGCGATAGAGGCGTTGAAGATGCTCTACCGCAATCTTCCGCTGGCGATCCACGACGGCAAGAACCTCGATGTTCGGGAACAAATGTTGCTCGGCTCCCTTTTTGCCGGCATGGCCTTCGCCAATTCCTCCGTCGGTGCCGTCCATGCACTAGCTTATCCGCTCGGGGTTCACTACCACGTGCCGCACGGGCTCTCCAACTCGCTAATGCTGCCCCATGTGCTGCGATTCAATCTCGAATCGGCAAGCGCCATCTACGCGCGGATGGGACGCGCATTGCTGCCGGAACTCGAATCGACCACCGACACCTACGCTGCGAGAAACTTTGTCGACGCCATCTGCAAACTGGTCTCCGACATGCCGTATGCGCACAGCCTGCGCGAGGTGAAGGTAAGGGGGGAGGACATCCCGATGCTGGCCCGGGACGTGATGAATATTCGGCGCCTACTGGTCCACAATCCCCGCGAGATCGAATACGACCAGGCGCTGGCCCTGTACGAGGCAGCCTACTGAATCACTGATATGACGACATCCATTCACAGAAACTACATCGGCGGCGAGTGGGTCGAAGGCCCGAGAACCGGCCAGAACATCAACCCCTCTGATACCGACGACGTAATTGGTGCCTACACCCGCGCCGACGCCAAGCAAGCCGAGCAAGCCATTGACGCCGCCTTTGACGTCCGAGGCGTTTGGGAAAGGTGGACGGCAGAGCAAAGAGCCGATGCGCTCGATCGAGTTGGCACGGAGCTCCTGGCTCGGTGCGAAGCGTTGGGGGAACTATTGTCGCGCGAGGAGGGAAAGACCCGTGGCGAAGGCGTTGCCGAAGCAGTGCGTGCTGGTCGCATCTTCAAGTTCTTTGCAGGCGAAGCGTTGCGCGTCAGCGGAGAAAAACTGCCGGTCATTCGCCCGTGTGTCGACGTCGAAGTGACGCGCGAACCCGAGGGCGTTGTGGGGATCATTACACCCTGGAACTTCCCGCTTGCTATTCCGGCCTGGAAAATTGCTCCCGCGCTGGCCTACGGCAACACCGTCGTATTCAAGCCCGCCGATCTGGTGCCCGGAAGCGCCTGGGCGTTGGCGGAAATTATCGTCCGCGCAGGAAAACTGCCCGCGGGCGTTTTCAATCTGGTCATGGGACCTGGTTCCAGTGTTGGTCAGGCCATCGCAGCTTCGCGAAAGGTCAGGGCCGTCAGCTTCACGGGCTCGGTCGATACGGGCCGGCACCTCGGAGTCACGTGTGTTCAGCGTGGCGCAAAGGTGCAAATGGAAATGGGCGGCAAGAACCCGCTGGTGATTCTCGATGATGCCAACCTGGACGTTGCGGTCTCCGTCGCCATTCAGGGGTCGTTCTACTCGACCGGGCAGCGCTGCACAGGGTCCAGCCGCCTCGTGGTGCAGGAGGGTATCCACGATGCCTTCGTGGCGGCGATGACAAGGCGCATGTCCGAACTTCGCATCGGCCATGCGTTGAAAGACGGGACCGATATCGGGCCGGTGGCGTCGCAGGATCAGCTTGAACAGGACTGCCAATACATCGACCTGGGAGTTTCGGAGGGCGGGCGCCTGGTTTCTGGTGGCGAACGTCTTGAGCGCGACACCCCAGGCTTCTATCTTTCTCCGGCACTGATCACGGAGACACGCAATGATATGCGTGTCAATCGCGAGGAAATCTTTGGCCCTGTTGCGACGGTGATTCGAGTCAAAGACTATGAGGAAGCTTTGGCCGTGGCCAATGACACCGACTTTGGGCTGTCGTCCGGCATCTGCACAAACTCCCTGAAGTATGCGACTGACTTCAAACGGCGCTCGGTCGCAGGAATGGTGATGGTCAACGTTCCGACTGCCGGGGTCGACTACCACTCGCCTTTCGGGGGTCGCAAAGGATCCAGCTACGGGGCACGCGAGCAGGGTACTTATGCGCGCGAGTTCTACACTGCGGTCAAGACGGCCTACACGCTGTCGTGATGGTGGCGCGGGGCGGTCGGCGGTTCAAGCCGGCCGCCTCACTACGCATCGAGTAGCGTACGAAGGGCCACGCGGTCTGCGCGACCCCATGTTAGGCTCAGGCAAGCACGTCGCGATGAACCTGCGCAATCGTTGGCGTGCCGAGCATAGCCATGTTCCTATCGACTTCCTCCCTGAGCAGGCTGATAGCATGTCTTACACCATGTATGCCACCGACAACCGCTGCATACATGAATGGTCGACCCAGGAAGACGAAGCGAGCGCCCAGCGCCAGCGCCTTGAGGACATCGCCACCTCGCCGGATGCCACTGTCCATCATCACGACCGTCTGGTCTCCGACCGCATCGCAGATATGCGGCAGTACGTGCAGGGGTTCGACTGCGCCATCCAGTTGGCGTCCACCGTGGTTCGAGACGATGATGCCATCCGCACCAAGCGAAACGGCGTGCCTGGCATCGTCAGCATGAAGAATGCCTTTGATGACCAGGTTTCCGGTCCAGCGCTGGCGGATCCGCGCAATGTCCGCCCAGGACAGGTGGTCCCGGCCAGTCGTGTCACGTATTGCCGAAGCCGAGAGCATGGGCGCGCCGCGGGTCGCGAAGGAGTTCTCGAAATGGGGCATGCCATGAGCGATGAGGGTTCGCAAGAAGGTTCCAGCGAGCCAGCGGGGGTGGGCCAGTCCGTCCATTGCGAGTCGGAGGGAGGGGCGCAACGGCAACGAGAACCCCGTCCGTACGTTGTTCTCGCGGTTCGCCCATACCGGGATGTCGACGGTAATGACGAGCGTCGAGAAGCCTGCTGCGCCGACTCTGTCTATCAACGCGTCGATGCGCGAGGTATCACCGGGAAGATAGGCCTGAAACCATGTGCCGGGGGCAGCGGCATGGACGGCTTCCATCGGAATCAGGGACGAGCCACTCATGATCGCCGGAATGTTCTCCTCCTGCGCCGCCTGCGCCAGCGCGATGTCGCCCCGATATGCCGAGATGGCGCTGATGCCCACCGGTGCAATGCCGAATGGAGATGCGTAGGTCTTGCCAAATATGGCGGTGTCTTGCGATCGATGGGATACGTCGATCAAGACCTTGGGGAGAAATCTAAGCTGCTCGAATGCGTTTCGATTGGCATTGAGGGATATGCCGTCCTCGGCGGCGCCGGAAATGTAGCCGAACAACGGCCGTGGCAGATGGCTGCGCGCGGCGGCTTCGAAGTCGGCCAGGGAAAGGATCTTCTGCAGCTTGGGAGGGAGATGTTTCTTCGCCGCATAGGCGGCGAGATGGCGCTGCGTGGCAGGCAGCCCCTCCGGAATTCTTGTGCCTTCGTGGAGTTTCATTTGTCTTCCTGCATTCTGCTCGTTCGAGTGGCGCGGCATCCGCATCGACACGATCGCAATACGGGATTAACAGCGCCAGCCCATCTCATGATGCGAGGGTGCCGCGTTGTCGCATCAGTTCACGGAACAGCGACTCATTCTTCTTGAAAGGCGCCCGACCGTGGAGGTAGAAATAGTTGTTCAGCACGACGAGGTCGCCGACCGGAAGGGAGACTTCCTTCGTGCCGGCGGACGCCTCCATGGAGGCCGACAACGCATGGAGAAAGGCCGCTTCGTCGCGGTCGGCGGGCTGGACGAACTGATCAATGAACGACATCGACAGTCCGAACTGGCTCTGGAAGAAAATGGGGCGCTCGACTCTATCGGAGACATTCTTGGAGCCTGGCGCCTTGTACTGGAAGGGCCTGGTCCCAAGTTTGTGATTGACGAATTGCTCGATCTCGTCCCAATCATCAAGATGCAAGAAACGCGATTCCCCACCGATGGCATTTTCTTCGGAAAATTTCATCATCAGCAGCCAGTCTGTCGCCTCACTGACAAACGTCCCGTCAGTGTGCATCGTGAACAGGCGATAGGCCTGGCGCAGGTAGGAGTCGCTGTCGTCCGTGTGTTTCACGATGAAGCGGGCGTAGTATGTCCCGGACATTGCATCGTGATTGCTGGGGCCGAGGATATGGCACACGGCCGTACCGAGCCGGACGAAGTCTGCAGAGTCATCCGAAAGGCCCTGGAGACCCATCGTGAATCCACCGTGGCGGCGGTTCTTGACCAAGTCAATCAAGGTTTGCGCGAAGCCGTTGCCAAGGCGCTGGACCAGCAGGTTGGCGAGGTGGTAGCGCATGAACGGGACGTACTCGAGATTCTGGACATCGACATGTCGGGCGTCGTCAAGAAAGCCGGAAAGTGCGGCCTCGTCGGCCGTGACATGCATGAGGCGATGGTGATCGGCGTGGGGCAACAGATGGAAGAGGGGTTGCTCGGGGGTGGAGAGAATCGCGTCTGCGAGCGGTGCGTTCATTGGGGTCTCCTTCTAAGTTCGGGACTCCATTTCAGCCTGCTTCCTGGTCGGCATCCAGCGGCCCGAACATAATCTTTATTCGGAGATGGAGATCAAATGATCGATGCCCGGCAATTGCGATACTTCACTGCCGTGGTCGAGGAGCTGCACTTCGCCAAGGCGGCAGATCGCCTCGATGTGGCGCAATCCGCCCTGAGTGCGCAGATTCAGCGGTTGGAGCAGGACATGGGAGTTCGCCTGCTGAATCGGAACAAACGGCAACCGGTGACGCTCACGGATGCGGGGCGTCTGTTCCATGCGGAAGCCGTGGGGGCGTTGCGACATCTGGAACGAGCCGATCAGGTCGGCCGGCTGGCGGCACGAGGCCTTGCGGGCATTGTCCGAATCGCATATGTAGCTTCTGGCGTGAGCAGCGGTGTGCTGACGCGATTAATGCGCCATTTCCGCGTTTCCCATGGAAATGTGCGCGTTGAGGTCGTGGCCATGGATACGCCACGGCAGTTTGAAGCGCTGGATAGCGGCGAGATTGATGTCGGCATTGTGCGGCTGCGGCGCCAGTATCCGGCGGGCTTGACGGCAACGCTCATACAGAGTGAACGTGTGGTCGTTGCCATGGCGGAGAGCCATCCGCTGGCGAGGAAGCCAAGATTGGTTGCCAGTGACCTGAAAGATCAGTCCTTTGTTTCGCCGCAGTTCGACGAGGAGGAGGGCTTCGGAGAGGTACTGTCGGCGTTGGGATCCGCCGGAGGATTTTCGGCGATTCTCGACTATCGCGTTCAGGATTTCATCTCTGCGATTAGCCTGGCTTCGGCTGGGTACGGCGTGGCTGTCGTACCCGAGTCCATGCGGAATTTTCTACAGCCGGAGGTTTGTTACAGAGCCATCCAGGACTTTGAGTATGCTGTTGATTTGGCAATCGCTAGCCGGAAGCGAGAGCTTTCCCCTGCAGTTCGCGCCTTTGTTGAGGAGTCATTGTCTTGTGAAACTCGGCCATAGCGTTGCCGTATTCAAGTGACGGGCTTTTTCGGCTTGTCTCTCGCAGGGCGGGGCGGTTCTTTGAGCAGGTCAGCGGGCCGCAGCAGATCGGGCACCCAAGCACTGATTGAAACCGGAATCAATTGGGCGTCTAGTGGCCTATAAGGCGGGCCGAAGTGGTGGAGAGTGATATGTGCTTCACAAAATGTCGGTTCGAGAATCCAATTGCGGCAAAATTCAAGAGTGCCGCGCCAAGCTGACATGCGTCTGTCCACGCTGTGGCAACTAGTGTCCTGTCCCACTAATACGTGAGCAAAGTCGGTGCAACTTTTCGAGAATCGAGTCGGCAGTGGCAGTCCAGCGAAACGGCTGGCAGTCCGCGTTGTAAGCGGTCACGAAATGATCGATGCGTTGGACCAACTGCTTGACGCTAGTGAACGAGCCGCGGCGGATAGCCTTATCGGTAATGAGGGAGAAGAAACGTTCGACCTGATTGAGCCAGGAACTGTAGGTCGGGATGAAATGCATGTGCCAACGCGGACGCGCTGCCAGCCAGGTCTTGATCTTCGGGTGGCTGTGCGTAGCGTAGTTATCGGCGATGCAGTGAATGTCCAGCTCGGCGGGCACGGCCTGGTCGATCTCTCGGAGGAACGACAGGAACTCCTGATGGCGATGGCGCGGTTTGCATCGCGCCAGCACGGCTCCATTCAGGATGTTCAGCGCCGCAAACAGCGTGGTGGTGCCATGACGTTTGTAGTCGTGCGTGACGCCCTCGACGTAGCCGAATCCCATGGGCAGCATCGGCTGCGTGCGCTCCAGTGCCTGGCACTGGCTTTTCTCATCCACGCACAGCACCAGCGCGTTGTCACGTGGGCTCAGGTACAAGCCCACCACGTCGCGCAGCTTCTCGACAAAGAACGGGTCGGTAGACAGCTTGAAGCCTTCGGTACGATGAGGTTGCAGCCCGAAGAGTTGGAAGTAGCGCTGCACGCTGCTCTTGGAGATGCCGGTCTCGGCCGCGACAGCACGCACGCTCCAGTGTGTCGAGCCAGTGGCCGGCTTCGTATGCAGGGTGGTCTGAATCAATTGCGCCACCCGTTCGTCGTCGACCGTGCGAGGGGCCCCCGGGCGAACGTCGTCATACAGACAGGCGATTCGGCGTGCAATGAAGCGCGCACGCCATTTGCCGACCGTGGCGTTGCCCATCTTCAGCCGCTCGGCGATCGCGCTATTGAGCTCACCGTCGGCGCTGCAGAGGATGATGCGCGCCCGATTGCTCAACGCAGCAGGCAACGACCGGCTGCGCGCGAACGCCTGCAACTGCGCGCGTTCGTCTTCGCTCAACACCAATTCGGCCTTCGGTCTGCCCGTAATCATCTCGATATCTCCGTTCCCAGAATGCCGAAACGGTATGCAAGACTAATGCCAGTTATTTACGGGACAGGACACTAGAGTCGAGCCCAATAACCAAGTATTGCAGTGAGTGTGGCGCGCCTCCAAGTGCAACTCCACTTGCGGAGTTTGCCCCGGTTCATTACACGCCACCCCACCTGGCCGAGCGCACCTTGCCCGAACAGGCAACGCTGGAAGCGAGGGGGAGCGCGCGGGCGAATGCAAAACGATCACGGCACTATTTGCCGACATGGCCGGATCGACGGCGTTGATCCACGACTTGGATCCCGAAGAAGCACGCCATCTCATTGACCGTGGTGGCCTCATGATGGAGACCGTGCATCACTACGAAGGCTACGTCGCCAAGTCCCTGGGCGACGGGATCCTCGCACTGTTCGGGACTCTGGTCCCGAGGAGAACGCGCTGGTGGGCGTGCCCGAAAGTTACCAGATCGAGGAGACGCTCCCCAGCTTGCATATTCCGACAAAGAAGGGGTGCTTGCCGCCCGCATCGACCGGCTTTCCATCGCGGAGAGGGCACTGTTGCAGACGCTTGCGGTGATCGGCAAGCGGTTCCCTCTGAGCCTGATCCGGCAGGTTGTCGGGCAGCCGGAAGATGAACTCGCCCTCCTGCCTGGAGGGCGAGTTCATCTACGACCTGCCCCCCTTTCCCGAGATAGAGTATTCGTTCAAGCACGGCCTGGCGCAGGAGGTCGCTGGCAGTTCCCTGCTTACGGAACATCGCATTGCGCTACATGCACTGGTCAGGGACTATGAGCGGCGTCCCGGCGTATTCGAGGCCATGGTCTATATTGCAATGGGCGGACTTCTACTGCGCAGAGCCGCCCATCCTTGAACTTTCAAACTGGCTCTCAGAAGGTGTGACGGACTCCCACGGCAGCACCGAACATGTTGTCCTTCCCTGTGGCAAGCGCGTAGCTGTTGCCGAGCGCGAGGCTGTTTGCGAACACTGTCGCGGCCGAGTCAAGCATTAGCCCGGCATGTTTCGAGAATGCGCTGGTGAGATAGAGGTCAGTCCGTTTGGAAAGCGAGTAGCTGGAAAGAAAGCCTACTTGCCAAGGATTCGGTGAAGACGTGCTGTCCAGGAGTCTCTTCAGATTCTGGTAGTTGTATGAGAGCGCAATGCTCAATGCGGGTGTGACTTGAAAGGTTCCACCGATCCAGTATAGATCGTCGCGCTGAAGCGTGTCCCCATTGGGTGCCTTGTTTTGTCCCCAGCGATAACCCCCCATGAGTTTCGCCGCGCCAAAGCTATAGCTGACGGCAGTAGCTGCTTTCTTGAAGGAACCGCTGCTAATGGAGCCGCCAGTGATACCCATCGACGGATTGAGCTGATCGTAGCTGATCGCCAGGCCAAGCGGCCCGGCGAAATAGTTCAGCCCGGCGCCATACGCCGTATCACGCCGAAAGTGCCCAGGCGCTTCGCCATTGCCGCCTAGTGCGACACCGGGCGCTACGACTTGTGGCAAGGCAACGCCCGAACCAAAGGACCAATGCGCAACCGCCGTAACCGGACCGAATGTGCCGGAATACTTGAGCAAATTGTCTTCCCGGAAGTTTGGGCCGGTGAGTGCAACAACCGGATCATACTGCGTAGCAAATGCCATTGGTGAGAAGTTTGCCAGCGCATCAAAGGCAGAGGTGTACTGCCGGCCAAAAGATAGCTGGCCATAGCGTTGGTCCTGCAGTCCGACGTATGCCTGCCGTCCGAAAAGCCGTCCACTTTGTTCACCGACTCCAGTATCGATGGCAAAGCCACTTTCGAGCACGAAGACTGAGTTCAAGCTACCAGACAGTGCTTCAACACCTCGCAGGCCCCATCGCGACCCGGCGACGCCGCCAGAGTTCATGCGGTAGACATTATCCCCGGTGCCGGAAGTGAATTGATTGGATGCCGACGGTACGCTGCCGACGTGGTTGGCAAACTCGACGTTGATATCTGCCACGCCATACAGCGTGACAGTAGATTGCGCGTTGGCGTTGAATGTGGCGCCCAGGGCCAGCAGGGCTGACACCGTGGCGGCAGAATGCTTTGCGCAACGACTCATACTTCGTCTCCTGTGTTGGCGTGCGACAGAGCGACGCCAGTTCTTTGATGTGTTCGGTTCGGTCGCGATGACCTTGTCGAAGGGGCGTAAATATTTCTGTTGCACAGCCGCCCAGAGCCAGGCTTTGGGGTGCGAGCCATGCCGCAAGCAATGCGCAGCTGGTGTGTTCGGCGCTGCGATTGCGGTGATGCATGATCAAGTTCTGTGCCAAGGAGGATTAGGTGCAATTTTCGAGGGTAATCCCGTAATTAATGCTGTCGAACTCAGCTCTGAAGTGAGCCTAAGCAAATCCCAGAAGACAGCCGGCGGACATAAGTGTCCGGTTGGGAGACAGAAATGTCCCACGCTTCGAATTATGGAAGAGGGATGTCTCTGCTAGGGAAGCGCAGCAAGAGCGAGGGGGCTGTCAGGAAGGCGGAAACCGATTTACTTCACGCCCCAGCATGGACCTAGCTGCATCAAATATTGTCTTTCTTTCTTCTCGTAATTTATCACTTGACAATGTGTGCGCTTCGACCAAGAATTATCGAACGATAAAGACAAAAGGAGACAACATGTTGCCCATCCGCCCTTTGCATCCGTGGAACGGCATTCCGTCCTCGATGCCGCTCGCTTCCACCTCTAATTTCGTCAGGCGTCCCTAGGTCGCCCCTTCAGTTGGCTCATGCGTCGCAGCAGCAACGGTGACCGTCTGTCATCGGCGCGAGAGCAGGAACCTCATGTATTCGTCGGGCCACATCTGCAACTGGCCTCTAGTCGACGACCTGGAAATACATATGAAACCCACATCCTTTGAATACCGCCGGCCCGGCACGCTGGATGACGCCCTGCGGCTGCTGGCACAGTCCGGCCCGGACGCCAAGGTAATTGCTGGCGGGCAAAGCCTTGTGCCGATGATGAACTTTCGGATGGCCCGGCCCGATGTGCTGATTGACATCAATGGCGTGAGCGAACTGGATTATCACCGTCGCGACGGCGATATCCTCCGTATCGGCGCGTTAATGCGGCACGCCGATCTGAAGGATTCAGCGCTAGTCCAGGAATGCTGTCCTTTGATGAGCGAAGCCTATCACTACGTCGCGCACGGAACCGTTCGGAACCGCGGCACCCTTTGTGGAAATCTGTGCCACGCCGATCCGGCTTCGGAGATGCCGGCAGTCATGCTCTCTGTAGGGGCCACTATGGTGGTTCGAGGCATTGGCGGCGAACGCCGCATTGCGGCCGAGGACTTTTTCCAGGGCATCTATGCCACGGCACTTGAACCGAATGAAATATTGGTCGAGGTGCAAATCCCGGTGCCGGCGAGCCGCCGCGGTTACGCGTTTGAGGAAGTGTCGGCGCGCCAGGGCGACTTCGCCATGACTTTAGTCGCCGCGCTGCTCGATATTCGCGGTGGACGTATCGAGGAAGCGTCGGTCGCCTACGCGGGTGTGTCAGACCGGGCGCGGCGTCTGCCTGCGGTCGAGCAAGCTCTGACAGGCCAGTCGCCGTCAACGGAGTTGTTCGACCGCGTCGCTGCGCTTGCTAGTGAAGGGTTCGACCTTATCGAAGACATCCATGCGGACAGGCAGTACCGCCACGACCTGATTCGTACGCTGACCGCCCGAGCGCTCGCCAGGGCGGCGGAGCGCGCCCAAGGGCATGCCTGACTGCAACGCACCACTGGAGTTGAAGCCATGACAGTCCACAAGATCGATGTTGCCGTCAACGTTAACGGCAAAACTTATGAGCGGAGCATACCGACCCGTATGCTGCTTTCCGATTTTCTTCGTAATGAATGCCATCTGACCGGAACACACGTCGCCTGTGAGCATGGGGTCTGCGGCGCCTGTAACGTCATGCTTGATGGCAAGACGGTACGCTCGTGCCTGACGTTCGCCGTACAGGTGCAAGGGGCGGCTGTAGAAACAGTCGAAAGCCTCGGCACGATCGAGAAGTTGCATCCGTTGCAACAGGCGTTCTGGGAAAAGCACGGCCTGCAATGTGGCTTTTGCACGCCGGGGATGCTCATGACCGCCAAGGAGCTGCTGAGTGTCAATCCCAATCCCACGCGTGAAGAAGTCGCAGAAGCCATCTCGGGCAACCTCTGCCGATGCACGGGTTATCAGACGATCGTCGATGCCATCATGTCGGCAGCCGAAACCATGCGCCAACAACAAGGAGTGCAGCCATGACCGAGCGATATATCCCGGACGTAAAAATCCCGGCGTCGCGGCAATCGGAAGCGCCTCGTCAGAATTTGCGCTGGATCGGCAAGAGCATGAAGCGAGTCGAGGATCCGCGACTGCTCACTGGTCGCGGTAAGTACGTCGACGATATCGTGCTGCCGAACATGGCTCATGTTGCGTTGCTGCGAAGCCCGTTCGCTCACGCCCGTATCAAATCGATCGACGTCAGTCGTGCGCGCGAGTTGCCCGGGGTGATCGCCGTCGTCACCGGCAAGGAGTTTGCGGAAACGACTGGACCGACGGTGACATTCTCGAGCCCGCCTGTCGTTCAGCACGCGATCGCCATCGACCGGGTGCGCCATGTCGGCGAAGCGGTTGCCGCTGTCGTTGCGGTGGACCGGTACATCGCGGAGGATGCACTCGAACTGATTGATGTGGATTTCGAGGAGCTGCCGGTCGTTGCAGATTTCGAGGCGGCGTTGCATGCCAAGGGTGAAGCCGTTCTCCACCCGGACCTGGGTGACAGTAATGTCGCGATGGACCGTACCTTTGCGTTCGGTCCCGTTGACGACGACTTCGCTCGCTCCGATCTAGTTATCAAGCGTCGCCTGCGGTGGAACCGGTCGGGGCCGCAGCCACTGGAGACTGTCGGCGCGGTTGCGGAGTACGATCCCGGCACCGGGAAGTTTACGGTCCACTGCAACACGTCGATGTATACCTATGTCGGGTGGCTCTGCGCAGCTTCTCTCGGCGTCCCTTCGACGCAGCTCAATATCGTGCCGACGCTTGCCGGTGGCAGCTTCGGCTCGAAGCTGTTCCTGCACAAGGTTATTGTTCTGACGGCGGGGCTGGCACGCATTGCAGGTCAGCCGGTAAAGTTCATCGAGGACCGCCTCGACAATATGACCAACGCTGACGGACACGGCTCCGACCGTGTCTACGAAGCCGAGCTTGCGGTCAAACGCGATGGCACTATCCTGTCCCTTCGCTATGAAGTCATGGATGATTATGGCGCTTACCTGCAGTATGGGTATGGGACACACGGCAATGCATTCTCTCAGATCGTTGGGCCCTATCGTATCAATAGTGTGCAGGCGAGAATCATCGCAGTGCTGACCAACAAGTGCCAGCAGGGCGCGTATCGTGGCTTTGGTTCGGAAGTATCCAACTTCGTGATAGAGCGGATGGTGGATGCTGCCGCGCGAGAGCTAAATCTGGACCCGGTCGAGATCCGCCGGCGCAACCTGATCCGCCCGGAGGAATTTCCCTTCGTGATTCCCACGGGCAATGTGTATGACAGCGGCAACTACCAGGCGGTCATGCAAGAGATGCTCAGGATGTTCGACTATGAGGGATGGCGTGCCCGGCAGGAAGCCGCGCGCAAGGAAGGCAAGTACATCGGCATCGGCGTGGTGACCTGCCAGGAGCGCAGCGTGTTCAGTTCGACCGAGTTCTGGTCGCTGAATCCTCCGGAGCAGCCTGGATTCGCGCTGACCAGTTCGCCCGAGGCGGTGTCGATGCGGATCGATCCCACCGGTAAGGTATTTGTCAAGCTGAACGCGCCATTCTGGGGCAACAGTCCCGAGACCGTGGTGACGCAGATTGTTTCGGAGGCGCTCAGCGTTGAGCCGTCTGACATCTCGGTCAGCTACGCTGATACGGACGCGGGGTTCAACGGTACAGGGCCGGGCGGCAGTCGATATACGGTGATGGTTGCAGGGGCCGTCGTGGCGGGATCAAGGACGCTGCGCAACAAAATGTTCCGGTTTGCCGCACATATGCTGGAATGCAGTAGCGACGACCTGGAACTGTCCGGCGGTCGCGTTATCATCAAGGGCATCCCGGGATCGGGCAAGACGATTGCGGAACTTGCATCGGCTATCCACTATTTCCGTCTGGACTTCCCGGATACGCCAGAATTCTCCAGCGGCCTGGAAACAACCTCGGTTTACGACCATCCGCTGACAACCATGCCGGCGTCCGATCGTAGCCATCTTGGCATCTTCTACCCGATCATGGGGCATATGGCACACGCGGCTGCGGTCGAGGTTGATCCGCAGACTGGGAAAGTGACCATCCTTGACTATGTCGCTGTACACGATTGCGGCACTGTGGTTAACCCCATGACGCTCGATGGCCATGTGCGAGGCGGCGCGGCTCAAGGAATCGGCACGGCCCTGTATGAGCAATTCCACTACGACAGCAATGGCCAGTTGCTCACGGCGTCTTTTGCGGACTACCACATGCCAACTGCGCATGAGGTGCCTTTGAATCTGCGTGTCGGTCACGTGGAGACGCCGTCGCCCTACACGGAATTCGGTATTAAGGGTGGCGGCGAGGGCGGACGCATGGCTGCACCGCCGGTGATGGTGCAAGCCGTTGAGGATGCGCTGCGACCGTACGGTGTGGAACTGACCGAGGTCCCGCTTACCCCTAGCCGTATTCGCCGGATTGTACGGGAAGCGCAGTGCAAAAATGGCTGATTGCGCCGCTCAGCCACGCGCGCCTCAGGATTGAGGTTTGATCCGGGGAGATTGGGCGCAGCCACGGCCCGCTCCCTATCGCATTAACGTTTGAGTTGTCTGACCATGGAACTTTCGAACCATCAGCATGTAAATGCCCCGCAGCAAGCCGTCTGGGATGCATTGAATAACCCGGAGATCCTCAAGTCCTGCATCGCAGGCTGCGAGAGTATCTCCGCAACTTCCGATAACGCATTTGAAGTTGTGGTGGCAGCGAGGGTCGGTCCTGTCAGCGCTCGCTTCAAGGGCAAGTTGACCATTGTCGACGCACACGCGCCGACCTCGTATTCACTCGTTTTTGAAGGGCAGGGTGGCGCAGCTGGGTTCGCCAAGGGTGGCGCTGATGTCGTGCTGTGCGCCGAGGAACAGGGTACGCGGGTTCAATACACCGCCAAGGCTCAAATCGGAGGCAAGCTCGCGCAGATTGGCTCCAGGCTGGTTGACAGCGCGGCCAGGAAGATGGCTGACGATTTCTTTACTGCCTTCGAGCAGACGTTGGCAGCCGCAGCGCCGGCCGTCACTACTCCGGCAGAAGAGGTCATGGCGGCGCCCATTGCACGAACGAGCAGCGGCATCCCCTACGCCCGCCTGCTTCCTTGGATCATTGGCTTGAGCGCGGCTGCTGCCACGGCATTCACGTTGCTCCGTTAGGGGCCTGCGGCCGGAACGAGGCGCCAAGGAGCCTACATGGACAGTATTGACCTGCAAGTACTGAAAGACGCTAAGGCCTGGTTGGAGGCTGGTCATGGAGTAACGTTGGCGACCGTCACCAGGACCTGGGGTTCCAGCCCGCGTCCGATCGGGGCAATGCTGGCCCTGCGCGACGACGGTCGTGTGTCTGGCTCGGTGTCAGGTGGCTGCATTGAGGATGACCTGATCTATCAGAATTCCAAGAGATTCCTCTCCTTCGACACGCCGGAGATCGTGACCTACGGTGTTAATGCGGAAGAGGCGCGGCGAATGGGTTTGCCCTGCGGCGGTACGATTCAACTCGTACTTGAATCGCATCGCGACTTGGCCCGCATCGGAGAAATGCTAGAACGGGTAGAGCGTCGCGAACTGTTTGCTCGTGTGCTCGATTTAAGGTCTGGTGCGATTTGCTTCCGACCGGCGCAACCCGATGATGTCCTGAGTCTCGATGCGCAGCACCTCGTGACGGTGTACGGCCCACGGTACCGGCTTTTGTTGATCGGCGCAGGGCAATTGTCTAGCTTCCTGGCGAGCATGGCGGTTGCATTGGAGTACCAGGTGACAGTTTGCGACCCTCGCGACGAGTACGTCGGCGATTGGGACGTGGCGGGAACGACGCTGGTGAGAACCATGCCGGACGACACGGTCATCGCCATGGGGCCTGACCGTAGGACAGCGGTGATTGCCCTGACGCATGATCCTAAGCTCGACGACCTTGCGTTGATGGAGGCGTTGCAATCGGACGCCTTTTATGTCGGTGCGATCGGCTCGCGCGCAAATAACCGGATGAGACGTGAGCGCCTGCTTGAGTTCGGCGTCACAGAAGACCAGGCTCGCTGCATGCATGGACCGATCGGGATTCACATTGGAAGCAAGACCCCTCACGAAATCGCTGTCTCGATCGTCGCGGAACTAACCGCAGTAAAGAATGGCATCGTACTGCCTGACGGCTGGAACATTATGGCCCGCAAGGCGGGAACGGACACGCACGCCTGTGCGGTCCTGTGAGTCCAACTGTGTCCGGACATCAAGACGGAGTGCCTTGAAGAATCGTAATTACCCCGTCAACACCACTTGGTTGGCGTCGAGATGGTCCAGCGATGACGAAACCATCGCCATGTTCGAGCAGAATCTCTCGGAAAATTTGTACAAACTATGGAACCGAGTGTCATTGGGGTGGAAGATCCGAGGGCCGAGCCTTCAGTAGACAGGCGAAGGCAATATGGGTAGCCGAAAGCTGACCAACAGGGCTATCTCACTTCGGCGGGGGGCGCGACAGCACGATGACAAGGATATGCTAAGCAACTGGAAAGCCCTACTCGTCCCGGTGTGGCGCTGCGGAAACGTGTGCGCCCGCCAGCAACTGTGAAGCTTGTCATCACGCCTTCAGGCTCCCCCCATGTACTTGCTAACTTCCTGGTTCGCAGACGGGACCTTGATGAGAGTCGCTTCGCGAACGTCTTTCACTGCTCGCCGCAAATCGCTTTCCGCTGAGCAAATGGCAAGCTGTGGGCCATGCGCGATGGCGTCCGGCTACGCAATCGCCAACCGCTGCTCCGCCTGAGACTGGCTGAGCCGAACGGCCAATTCCCGCGCGCGGGTGGTGTGGAGTTCGCTCAGTTCGGCCGCGCGCGCGCTGTCACCTGCTGCAATTGCCTTGGCAATTGCCTCGTGTTCATCCCAAATCGGTTCGCGCTGCGTGGCGAACTGCAAGCCGGCACCCATTGCGCGTCGCAGATGGGCCCAGTAGACCTCGGCGCTCTCTGCAATGAGGGGATTGCCGGATGCGTCGTAAATCGCCCGATGGAAGGCCATATCCGCATCGACCATGGCCTTGACGTCCTTGCCCTTGATAACCCGTCGTCCAGCCGCGAGGAGCTTGGGATCGATCTCATAGCGGCGCTCGGCGGCAAGGCGGGCGGCAAGCGCGTCGAGGGCGCCGCGGATCATGTAAAGGTTGGAAATAGCGGTGGCGTCCATGGGCGCAACCTCTACACCTCGACCGGGGACGTCCTGCACAAAGCCGTCCTTCTTCAGCAGAAGGAGGGCCTTCAGCACTGGCGAGCGGGAAACCTGCATCTGTTCCGCGATTTCCTCTTGCTTCAGGCGGGTTCCGGCCTCGAGGGATCCATCGCTGATGGCATCCAACAGCGTCTTGTACACCTCCTCCACATAGTCCGGTCTGGCAGAAATCTTCTGCAGCTTGATCACACTGGCCTCCAAGTTTGTACCTTGTACTCTGGATCCAGAGTACATCGCGCACTAGCAACCGTCAAACGTTGAATGTGAGTGCAGCGCCATTTCGATTCCGGCAGAAGGGTAAACCCATAAATACAAGGGCGATGCATTGTCCTATTCTTTGGATCCAGAACCCAGAATCCAGAACCCCGGATTCTGGAGCCAGCAATAAGCCGCAGCCCAGAGCCGAACCCCGCCAGTGCGAACAGCCGCGACCGCACGCGCGGAATCAGCACCGTGTAGGGCCAAGTTTTAACAGGTGCGTCGAACGACTAATGCGGAAACCTGAAAGGAGACCAGTCAATGCAATCAGGTCCTATGGCATGGCGTCTAACGACCCATGTCCGACAAACACATAACGGAAGTGATCACCTGCCCGAGCGATCGCGACGCCAAATAGTCCTTGTCACGATGGGTGCGTCAGCGGAGCAATGAAATGGCAACGATCGCAAGTCTTCCCCAAATGCTGTCCCTTCACGCTCAGCGCACGCCGAATAAGATCGGCGCGCAGGATCTCGAGCGAAGTCTGACGTTTCGCCAGTGGCATCAGCGGTCCCGCAAGCTGGCCAACGCGCTGTTGGGGCTTGGGCTTAAGAAGGGGGATCGCGTTTGTGTCCTCGCATACAACAGCATCGAGTGGTTAGAAATCTATGCCGCAACGGCGATTGCGGGACTCATCGCAGTGCCGGTCAATTTCCGTCTAGTTGGTACCGAAATTGCCTATATCGCGCAAAACTGCGATGCGCGAGCATTTCTCGTGCAAGCCGAATTGCTCGGGCCGTTCGAAGACGCGCGCAGGGAATTGTCCTTGCCTGAAAGGAACTGCATCGTCTTTGGGAGCAGTCAACCAGCAGCCGGCTTTAGTCAATACGAAGCATTGATCGCTGCAGCAGCGGACACCGAGCCGGCATCACTGCTCGCTGCGGATGATCCCTGGACGTTGATGTACACGTCGGGGACTACAGGCAAGCCTAAGGGTGCGCTCCGAAGCCATGCGGGCAGCGCATCGCTTTCGCTTGCCACGCTGGCTGAGATGGGGCTCAGCCATGACGACGGCGCCTTGCTCGTCATGCCACTCTGCCACGCTAACTCCTTGTACTTCTTCGGCGCCTTTCTCTATGCAGGCGCCACCTGTACGGTCTACAGTCGCAAGAGCTTTGATCCCGAGCACCTGCTACAAACCTTCTCGACAGGCGAGAGTACATTCACCTCTCTGGTGCCGACGCACTACACCATGATGCTCGGTTTGGAGCCGCAGATTCGCAATCACTACGATGTGAGTCGAGTCCGAAAGCTGATGATTTCATCAGCTCCAGCTCGTCGCGAAACCAAGCTGGAGATTCTCGAATACTTCAAGAATTCCGGCTTGTACGAAATGTACGGATCCACCGAAACCGGTTGGGTGACGATGCTTCACCCGAATGAGCAGCTTTCGAAGCTCGGCTCTGTTGGGAGGGAATGCGTGGGAGGCCGGAGAATCCGCTTCCTTGACCAAGACGGCAACGAGGTTCCCGATGGTCAGCCCGGCGAGCTCTATGCAAGCAACCCCTACTTATTCGACGGCTATTGGGGGCTGCCAGAGAAGACGCAAGATGCTTTCCGTGGGGAATACTGCACCGTAGGGGATTTCGGATTCAGAGATGAGGACGGCTACATTCATCTTGTTGACCGTAAGAGCAACATGATCATCTCTGGCGGGGAAAACATCTATCCCTCAGAGGTCGAGACCATGCTTGCCGCCCATCCGAAAGTCGGAGACGTTGCTGTCATCGGTTTGAGCGATGAGAAGTGGGGGGAGCGGGTACACGCGGTGGTGGTCCCTCGCGTGGGGGAAACACTGACGCCTGACGAGGTGATTGCCTGGTGCAAGGACCGAATCGCGGGCTACAAGAGGCCGCGCTCCGTCTCGTTCATCTGTGACGGCGAAATGCCCAGAACCGCGACCGGAAAAATTCAACATCGTCTATTAAGAACAAGGTTTGCCGAGCGCGACGGCAATCATTGACGCACGAGGAGAGTAGTCATGAGTCTCAATAAGCATCAGGACGTCAATCAGGACGTTAATAGTTGTGCTGCCTGGATCGCCAAATTTCTGAAGGCACAGGGTATCGATCGTGTATTCGGCCTGCAGGGCAGCTATCTGCAACCGCTGTGGGACCATATCGGTCGAACCGGGATACAGATTGTCGATGTGCGCGACGAGGATGCCGCGGTTTATATGGCGCATGCTCATGCGGAGTTGACAGGACAGATTGGAGTAGCACTGGCCACCGCCGGTCCCGGCGTCACCAATACCGTTACGGCTATGGCGAACGCCTTTGTATCGCGTGTACCTGTACTGTTAATCGGCGGTTGCCCGTCGCAGCAGCAGTCAAATATGGGGCCGTTGCAGGACATCCCTCACGTCGACATCCTGAAGCCCGTCACGCGTTATTCGCGGACGGCTCGCATCGCCGACCATGTCGTGCGCGAATTCAATGAGGCCTTCGCCTGTGCCGCTGGCTATGTGCGTGAACCGGGACCGGCATACATTGAGGTACCTACTGATGTGCTGCGCACCCCGATACTGCCACAACTGATTCTTGATGACTGGATGCAACCCACGCCGCGACGGCCCATGTACCCGGATCCCGTCGCGACGCGCGAAGCCATGGAGGTGTTCTGGGCGGCAAAGCGACCGGTAGTTATTACCGGCCGTGGTGCGAAAGGCGCTGGGGACGCGATCGTCCGTTTGCTGGAAGCCACCGGCGCTCTGTATCTCGACACGCAAGAGAGCCGTGGCGTCGTGCCCTATGACCACCCGGCGTCGGTGGGCGCGGCGCGGTCTCAGGTGATGACTGACGCCGACGTGGTGCTGCTGGTCGGTCGAAAGCTGGACTACCAACTCGGCTATGGTTCTCCCGCGGTGTTCCCGCATGCGCGCTTCATTCGCATTGCCGACGCGCCTGGTGAATTGTTCGACAACCGGCGCGGGCGTCCTGAAATTCTGGCTTCCGCACGAGAGACCATCGAATCGATGCTGTCTCTGGCGGACGGTCGATCCGCAGCCGTGGATGTGTCGTGGGCCGCGAATGTGCGCGACCGGCATCTGTCGCGGGTGGCCAGAGCGGCTGCGCTGGAGCAACGCGAAACGCTCGGCAGTGACGGGAAGATCCACCCGCGGGTGATCTTCGATGCCATCGCCGAAGTGGCATTTCAGGACTACATTGGCGTTGCCGATGGCGGAGACTTGTTGAGCTTCGCGCGAACCGGGCTGCAATCCAATACTTACATGGATTCGGGGGCATTTGGGTGCCTCGGCGCGGGCGTTCCGTTTGCCATTGCCGCAGCGCTTGCGCAACCCGGCCGTCAAGTGATCTCGGTGAATGGAGACGGCGCGTTCGGCATCAACGCGATGGAGATCGACACAGCGGTCAGGCATGGCGCCAAGGTGGTCTTCATTGTCTCCAACAATGCGGCTTGGAACCTTGAGCGAATCGATCAGGAAATGAACTATGGCGGACGTGTCGTGGGGACGACCCTACGTCATTCCGACTACGCCGGATTGGCGCGATCACTCGGCGCCCATGGTGAACGCGTGGAGAAGCCAGAAGATATGGTGGGCGCATTGGAGCGCGCACTCGCCAATGCTCCGGCCTTGATCGACGTCGTGACCTCACAATCGGTGGTTTCCTCAGACATGCAGAAGGGCTTGAGTCTGGTTCCTGACTATCAGGCTTTGATGGCATGGGATGAAGCCGAACGCCGCCGACGACAGTAGGTCCGTCGGCGGCCAGGCGATCTGGCCGCCTATCCTGCTTTCGTTCGCTGGCACTTCGGGTGGTCAAGGCAGGCCGTGACATTGCCGGGATCGGGCGTCGCAAACGATGGGTATCCGTTGATCTGCAGCGATTCTCACGCTGGAGAAGCGGTCACCTGTAGGCGCCTGGTGCCGAGGCCGAGCGATCTCGTTGTCTGCGTTTCTCACCTTGTCGTCGAAAAGGCGCCGACAGAAGCGCCGGTCACCCCGCCACGTGCGGTGGAGTGATTGTTGTTGCCGGGTCTGGTGAGGTCACCACGCCGCCGGCTACTCATCCATCATGCGCGGACCGCCGGTCCGCAAGGAGACTCATATGCAACGAATAGAAGCGCTATCCCCAAGTGGGCTGGTCAGTCTGGAGACCGTCGCCTATCGCAAGGTCATGTGGCGAATCATTCCGCTGATGGCGGTCTGCTTTGTCTTTGCATATCTAGATCGAGTCAATATCAGCTTCGCGAAGCTTCAGATGCAGGCCGATCTCGGGTTCTCGGACGCGGCCTATGGGCTGGGCGCCAGCATCTTCTTTGTGGGCTACTTCATATTTGAGGTACCTAGCAATCTGATACTCGCCCGGACTGGAGCGCGGAGATGGATTGCGCGCATCATGATCTCGTGGGGCATCGCCTCTGCCGCCATGATGTTCGTCACCAATGAAACATGGTTCTACATCCTGCGCTTCCTGATCGGTGCAACTGAAGCCGGCTTTCTGCCGGGCGCAATCCTGTACTTCACGTACTGGTTTCCCGCCCCGCGGCGCGCGCGTATCACCGGCTACTTCATGACATCGATCCCGATTTCCGGCGTATTGGGCGGGCCGCTTGCCGGTATCATCATGACCAATTTTGCAGGAATCAATGATTGGGCAGGGTGGCAGTGGCTGTTCCTGCTTGAGGGAATACCAACCGCATTGTTGGGCTTCGTGGTGCTGTTCTGCCTAACCGATAAGCCAGCTCTGGCGACATGGCTGTCCGAGGAGGAGAAGAGGGTTCTGCAAGCCAACTTGGCCGGCGATGCAACCGGAACATCGGTACACAAGTTCGGTCTCGCCCTGCGTCAACCGGCCACCATTTTTCTGGCAGTCGTTTATATGTTCATCCTGATGGGCATGTATGGGCTGACGTTCTGGATGCCGCAATTGATCAAGAACACGGGGATTGCCAGCACCGAGGTCGTCGGATTGTTGAGCGCCATCCCATATGCAGCAGCCGGTATCGGGATGGTGTGGATTGGGCATCGGTCGGACCGTACAGGGGAGCGCCGCTTGCATCTGGGCCTTGCCGTGCTAGCCGGGGGAATTGGCTACATCATTTCTGCGGCATTTGGTGCGCACACCGGAATCGCACTGGCGGCCCTGACATTGTCCGCCGTGGGAATCATGGGATGTCTTCCGGTGTTCTGGACGCTTCCTCCCAAGTACTTCCGTGGTACGGCTGCAGCCGGTGGTATTGCGTTGATCAATTCCGTGGGCAATCTTGGCGGCATGATCAGCCCTTATCTGGTGGGTAAGGTCAAAGACCTGACCGGCGACACGACCCTCGGGCTCTATGCGGTTGCCGCATTCACCCTTCTGGCAGCGTTGCTGATTCTCTTTGCCCTGCCGCGCACACTGGCGGGACAGGATCCCACCGCGGCCGACGCGTAAGGCAAGCGGCGCGTCGCACAGACGCGTGACGGAAGCCCGTCATCCCGCGGGTAAGTGGTCGCATGTCCTCGGATACCCGGGCACTGCAGCGGGGTGATACAAGCTTGTCTCCGTGATCGCGGTTCGGGGGCGCCATTGCCATACTGCGGATCTCCGTTATGGCGAAGAGATTCAGATCCGCCTGCCATGCGCATCACGACCGACGCGCCGCAGTTGTTCGGCGGCTACGGCTATTGACAACCACGACTATCGCGTTGAGCGCCTGCGCGACGCCAAAATTACCCAGATCTGGGAAGAGATCAATGTAACCGTCAGCGGAACCCGTCTGGCGAGCGACGGTAAGCGGTGGGGGCTACAGGTCGACGACCTTGCGCAGTAGCGCGAAGGAGACCCGCCAGTGGCCTTCGTTCGGGTCGCACTCGATGGAGGCGGTTTTCTGGTTGATGCGCACGATGGTGCCGATGCGTTCGCTGAGGTGCTGGTCGGTGAAGGTGACGGTATCGCCGACCCGGAAGTCCGCGCGCTGCGCCCGGGGCGGTGGTGGCGGTGAAGCGTGCGGTGGTTGCTGCGCGGCGGTAGTGGGCTCGGCGAGCACGGCGGCGTAGGGCAGGATCCAGTGGCGGCCGCTGCTGGTGTCCTGGACCAGGGCCTGGGTCTGACGCAGCTCGAGGACGCGCCCCTGGCGCAGCGGCTGGGTCAGGTCGTCGGCGACGTAGCCCACGGTCATGCCGATATGCAGGTGCCTGCGGGCCTCGAGGATACGCTTGGGATCGTTGATCATTCGCCCGATGGTCAGATACAGGCGGTACAGGTCGGCACTTGGGGCCAGGCGCAGGGCGTCAAGGATGTCCATGACGCGCAGTGTAGCGGTTAGCGCGCCAGCGGCAGCAGTTCGTGGACCTGGCTGTGGGGTGGGCCGGCAGGCGCTCCAGCGTGTCCTTGAGCCAGCCGTAGGGCTCGATGCCGTTCAGGCGGCAGGTCCCGAGCAAGGAATACATCGTGGCAGCAGTGCGCCCGCCGCGCCCGCGAACATCCAGCTCGCCCTGCCGAGGGCAATCGGGCGGATCGCGCGCTCGAGGCGGTTGTTATCGGGCTCGAGGATGCCGCTCTCGGTGTAGCGCACCAGCGCCTGCCAGTGCCGCAGCGCATAGCCGAAGGCTTGTGCCAGCGGCTGCCTGGCAAGCAGGCCGTGGGCATTGCCCTGCAGCCACTGGTGGAACTGCGCCAGCAGCGGCACAGCCTCGGCCTGGCGCGCCGCCAGCTTGTGCTCCGGTGACTTGTCCTTGATGTCGGCCTCGATGGCATACAGCCGGGCGATCCACGTCAGCGCCTGCGCCGCCAGCCCTGGTGTCTTCTGGGCTTTGGCGATCTCGAAGAAGCGTCGACGGCAATGCGCCCAGCATCCGACCTCGATGATCCGACCGGTACGGTAAAGCGCATCGTGGCCACTGTAGGCATCAGCCTGCAGGTAGCCGTGGTAGTCGCGCAGGAAGTTCAGGAGGTAGGTCCCGGTGCGGGACTCGGCGAACTCGAACAGGACCGCCGGCGGGTGGTCAACCCACAACCCGTTCTCCTGCCGCTGCCCGGCCCCGAGGTAGCCCCACAGATGGGCCTGCCGTGTGCTTGTGCGACCGCGTTCGAGCAATGGCAGCGTGGTGTCGTCCAGATGCACGCGCGGCGCTCGCAGGACGTGGTTGCGCAAGGGCGGCAGCAGCGTTGCCAGCAGCTCGGCAGAAGCCAGCTTCCATTCGCACAGGGTGGCCCTTGGCAGGTGCACCCCCAGGCGCGCATAGCGCGTTTCCTGCCGATTGATCGGCAGGTGGTCCACGAAGGTGTCGACCTGAATGCTGGCCAGCAGCCCTGCGCTGGCGTTGCTCTTGGGCAGCGGCGAGGGCTGCGCGGCAGCCGTCACGATGGTGGACTCGCCGCCCTTCGTGGCCACGTATTTGAAGCGGATGTGCTCGATCACGCTGAGCCTGGCCGGCTCGTAGTGCAGCGTCTCGCTGCGCTCCTCGCCGATGCGCTCCAGGGAGTCGAAGCTTGCCTTCTGCGCCTCGGACAGGTCGTATTCGATGCGCGTGCGTGGCAGGTCCTTGGGCAAGGCAGGACGGCCCTTGCGGATGTGGCCAGTCACCTTGACCTGCGGCGCCGCCGGCGGTGATGGCAAGTCCAGCGGCTGCGTAAAGAGTTCGGCCTGCCCCGGCAGGCGCTCGGAACTGGCGCCGAACCGCGCACGGTTAAGCTGCGCGACCTGATGCTTCAATATCTCCAGTTGCTCCCACAGCGCGCGGGCGACCCGGTTCTGCTCCAGCGCGAGAGTACGTACCGCCTCGAGATCGGCTGGCAGGTCGGAGGGTGTCAGTACCGGAAGCATGGCGCCATGATGCGCCAGCGCCGGCAGGTTTACAAGTCACGAGATGCGCGTGGCCGTGACAGTGCGGTGGGGTCGAACCGCCGGGATCTCGATGCCTTCGAGCCAAGCGTTCAATTCGGCCAGTGTGAAGCCACGCTGGGCTAGTGTCGCGGGCGAGGGAAACCGGCCGTGCGAAAGCCGCTTGTACCACAACGCGAAGCCGGTGCGGTCCCCCAATACAGAATCTTGACCTTCGATCGATCTCGGCCGACGAAGACAAACAAGTGCCCCGACAGCGGACTCTTGGCCAGCAACGGCTCCACCAGATACGATAGGCCGTCGATGGACTTGCGCATGTCGACCGCGTCACGGCAGATGAAAGCCTGCACATCGCCGCCGATCAGCACCGGCCGCCTCCCAACTGCCCCAGCACGAAGCGCACGATGCGTTCGGCATGCATCCCACTCAGCTCGATACGCGCGCCGCCGAGCGTGACGACCACTTGGTCGCGAGACTTCGACGGTAGTGGGTCGCTCGCCGACACGACAGTCGGTACTGCGACCGTTGCCGCGGCGATGAATGCCGTGTCCGCGGTCAATGCCATTGGCGGCACCACGGGCAGTTGCTGCTCGTGGCTCAAGCGCTTGCGCCACAAACCGAAAGTGCTGACCGCCAAGCCGTGCTTCCGGCAGAAGGCGCGGATGCTCCCGCCACTGTTCCCCCATTGCGCCAGTAGATCGCGCCAGAAAGCTTCATCGTGGCGGTCATACCTTGCCCCGGCTCGTCCGCTCTTGCCTTCCCGCTGATTGGCCATCGCTTCACTCCCAGTGATCGTGAAGCTCCTACCTTCTCATCGCCGCCCTCTACTCGCCAGACGGGTTCCGCTGACGGTTACAGATCAATCAGGTGCACCGCCAGTTGATTGGCCGCAGCTTCCTGAGGAAATAGGAGACGGATATGACAACCATTCAAACCGTCGGCGTCGCGGGCGCCGGCACCATGGGGGCGGGCATTGCGATCGTTGCGGCCCGCGCGGGATTCCGGACCATTGTGTTCGACATGCGACAGGAAGCGCTGGATCGTGCCCGGGGCCAGACGGAAGCGTTCCTGACGAGATCTGAGCAGCGCGGCAAGCTGCCGGCAGGCGCCGCCGCTGCCGCGATGCAACGCTGGAAAGGAACGACGGAGCTGTCTGGGCTGGCCGAGTGCGACCTTATCATCGAGGCCATCTTCGAGGATTTGTCGGTCAAGCATCAATTGTTCGGTAAGCTCAACGAGGTTTGCCAGCCAAGCACCATCTTCGCGTCCAATACGTCGACGATATCAATCACCCAGATCGCCGGCGGATCCGGCCGCCCGGACTGCTTTGTGGGCATGCATTTCTGCCTGCCGGCACAGTTGATGAAGCTGATCGAAATGTCGCCTGGCCTGGCCACCTCGGACGACACCTTCCAGAAGGCGTGGGCCTTCGCCCAGGCCATGGGACAAAAGCCCGTGGCCACGCAGGATACGCCGGGGTTCATCCTTAACTATTTCCTGATTCCCTTCAACAACGACGCGATTCGTCTGGTCGAACAAGGGGTGGCCGAGCCCGCCGATATCGATGTCGCCATCAAGACAGCCATGGGCTATCCGATGGGACCCCTCGAACTGCTGGACCTGGTCGGCATGGATACGCAAAAGCTGCTGTGTGAAGCCATGCACGGCCTCACCCACGAGCCGCGCGCGGCCTGCCCCCCGCTGGTGCGACGCATGATCGCGGCCAACCGCCTGGGCAAGAAGACCGGACAGGGTTTTCGCACTTATGACGACACCAAGATGTTTGGAGCCTGATATGCGCTACGAGATCGTACAAGCCGGCCAGAGCCGCTCCTTTCCTTCCGCCCACGCGTTCTTGGAGCAAGCCGCGCCACAAGGCGAAGGCCTGTGTTACCTGGGCGCCAAGGCAGGTCGGGCATACAGCCGGGGCGCCGGGCACGCGTCTCGCACGTTCGTCGCCATTGAGCTGGGAGCCGAATGCCTGGGCTTCCACACCGGCGAAAGCCGGGGTCTCGAAGGGTCCAACGTGGTGGGCTTCGCCCGCTTCCGTCTGGGCGATGGCGAACCCAGCCCCCTCGTGGAACTGGTCAGGCAGCCCGGCACGCATCCCGCTGCGCTGCAGGCGGCCAAGGCGGCCTTCCAGGCGGCCGGCCTGGTCGTGGCGGTGTGCAATGATTTCCCGGGACGTATCGTCGACAGGCTGATCCGCCCGTATTTCAATGCGGCGCTGCGCCGGCTGGACGAGAAGCTGGCCAGCGCGGACGACCTCGACAAGACCCTGTGCCTGGGCCTGGGCTATCCGGAAGGACCGATCTCGCTGCTGGAGCGCACCGGCCTGGTCCACCATTTCCACGTCACCCAGGCGCTGCATGAAGCGCTGGGGCAGGAGCCCTACGCCCCTGCGCGTCGTGCGCGGGTGGCCGCCGAGCGTGATGACCGGGTCAAGCGGGGAATGCCATGATGCAGCCACAGAGCGGTGTCGAGGTGCTGGACTTCAGCACCCTCCTGCCCGGGCCACTGTGCTCCCTGCTGCTGGCCGAAGCGGGCGCCGACGTCATCAAGCTCGAGCGCACGGTGCGTGGTGACGAGATGCGCCTATGAGCCAAAGGTCGACGCGGACAGTGCAAACTTCGTGCTGCTCAATCGCGGCAAGCGTTCGATTGCCATTGACCTGAAGTCGCCCGACGCGCTCGACCAACTGACGCCGCTGATCCGGGATGCCGACGTACTGATCGAACAGTATTGTGCCAGTCTGATGGAGCACCTCGGACTGGGCTATGCGGCCCTGGCGGAGATCAATCCGTGGCTGGTCTACTGCTCGATTACCGGCTTCGGGCAACACGGTCCCCGCGCCGCGGAGGCCGCGCACGACGTTGGGGTTCGCAGGGGGATTCTCGGCAATCCTCGACTATCGTGTTCCGGATTTCATCTCTGCGATCAGTCTGGCTTCGGCTGGGTACGGCGTGGCTGTCATACCCGAGTCCATGCGGAATTTTCTACAGCCGGAGGTTTGTTACAGAGCCATCCAGGACTTTGAATATGCTGTTGATTTGGCAATCGCTAGCCGGAAGCGAGAGCTTTCCCCTGCAGTTCGCGCCTTTGTTGAGGAGTCATTGTCTTGTGAAACTCGGTCATAGCATTGCCGTATTCAAGTGACGGGCTTTTTCGGCTTGTCTCTCGCAGAGCAGGGTGGTCTTCGACTGGGTCTGCGGGCCGCAGCCGATCCTTCGGGCACCCGAGCACTGATTGATACCGGCATCAATTGGGCGTCTAATGGCCCATAAGGCGGGCCGGAGTGGTCGAGAGGTTATATGCGCTGCACAAAATGTGGGTTCGAGAATCCCATAGCGGCAAAATTCTGCGAAGAATGCGGCGCCAAGCTGACATGCGTCTGTCCACGCTGCGGCCACGAGTCGAGCCCAACAGCCAAGTATTGCAGTGAGTGTGGCGCGTCTCTAAGTGCAACCCCGCTTGCGGAGTCTGCTGCCCCGGTTCATTACACGCCACCCCACTTGGCCGAGCGCATCCTGGCCGAACAGGCAACGCTGGAGGCCAGGGGGGAGAGCGCGGGCGAGCGCAAAACGATCACGGCGCTGTTTGCCGACATGGCCGGATCGACTGCGTTGATCCACGACCTGGATCCCGAAGAAGCACGCCATCTCATTGACCCTGTGGTGGCACTTATGATGGAGGCCGTGCATCACTACGAGGGCTACGTCGCCAAGTCCCTGGGCGACGGGATCCTGGCGCTGTTCGGTGCGCCGATTGCCCATGAGGACCATCCTCAGCGAGCGTTGTATGCGGCACTACGCATGCAGGACGCGATGCGCCGCCATGCCGACCGTGTTCGCCTGGAACGGGGTATTGCACTGCAAATTCGGGTTGGCATTCACACGGGCGAAGTGGTGGTCCGCTCGATCCGCAAGGACGACCTGCGTACCGACTACGACCCGGTGGGGCATACGATTCACATTGCATCCCGGATGGAGTCGATGGCCGCGCTCTCGTCCATCCTGGTGAGCGAATCGACATATCGATTGACCGATGGATACTTTGATTTCAAGGCATTGGGGGCGATTCAGGTCAAGGGAATCCCCAAGCCGCTCGATGTCTACGAGGTCCTGGGCCTCGGCCCGCTGCGGACCCGGCTGCAGGTGGCGGCACATCGGGGCCTGGCCCGGTTCGTGGGCCGCCAGGCTGAACTGGACCATATGCACCACGCGTTCAGGGAAGCGGCGGCGGGGCAGGGCCAGATCGTCGGCGTGGTGGGCGAGGCCGGGATAGGGAAGTCACGACTGTTCCACGAGTTCAAGGCGCGTTCGCAGCGCGGCTGCCTTGTGCTGGAAACCTTCTCGGTTTCTCACGGCAGGGCCTTTGCCTATTTGCCGCTGATAGAACTCTTGAGGAATTACTTCCAGATTAATGCGCAGGATGAGGAGCGGGAGTGTCGGGAGAAGGTTACCGGTAGGGTCCTCACGCTTGAGCGCGGTCTGGAGGATCTGGTGCCCTACCTGCTCTATCTGCTAGGTATCAACGAGCAAGGCTCGGCGCTGGGCGACATGGACGCCAGTATCCGGCGCGAGCGTACCTTTGATGCGATCACGCGCCTGCTGGTGCGCGAAAGCCTGAATCAGCCGATCGAGCTCCTGTTCGAGGACCTGCAATGGCTGGACGCCGAGACGGAGGCGTTCCTCACATTCTTGGCGGAGCGCCTGGCGGATGCCCGCATCCTTCTCCTGGTGAACTACCGGCCCGAGTACCAACCGACTTGGGGCCCAAAGTGCCGCCACACCCAACTCGTGCTGGCGCCCTTGGGGCCGGCCGAAGCGCAGGGTTTGCTCAGTACCCTGTTGGGCGATGATCCCGGACTCGCCTCTCTCAAGCAGAGAATCCTGGAAAAGACCGAGGGCAATCCGTTTTTCATCGAGGAGGTAGTCCAGACACTGGCCGAGGAGAAGGCGCTGCTGGGCGTGCCCGGAAACTACCGAATCGAGAAGACGCCCGCCAGCTTGCACATTCCGACAACGGTGCAAGGGGTGCTCGCCGCCCGCATCGACCGGCTTCCCCTGGCGGAGAAGGCGCTGCTGCAAACGCTTGCGGTGATTGGCAAAGGGTTCCCTCTGAGCCTGATTCGGCAGGTTGTCGGGCAGCCGGAAGATGAGCTTCGTCGTTTACTATCCCGCCTCGAGACTGGCGAGTTCATCTACGAGCTGCCAGCCTTCCCTGAGGTGGAGTATTCGTTCAAGCACGGCCTTACGCAGGAGGTCGCCGGCCGCTCCCTGCTTACGGAGCAGCGCATTGCGCTACATGAACGCACGGCCCAAGCTATCGAGGCGTTCTACCCCTCCCGGTTGATGGACTATTGCAGCGTACTGGCTCACCACTACAGCCTGAGCGGCAATATTCCGAAAGCGGTGCAATACCTGCACTGCGCGGGGCAACAGGCCCTCCAGCGCTCATCCAATTCTGAAGCGGTTCATCACCTGAACGCGGCCCTTGACCTGCTCAGGCGCCTGCCCGATTCGCCGGAACGGGGCCGCCAGGAACTCTCAGTGCAGGTTACGCTCGGGCCGGCCTTGATGGCGACGAGGGGTTACGCCGCCGCGGAGGTGGAAGCGACTTATACGCGCGCGCTCGCATTGTGTCGGCAGATTGGGGAAACTCCCCAACTTTTCCCGGTGCAACAGGGACTGCGGCTGATCTATCAGTTGCGAGCGGAGTACGAGACCGCAAGGGAAATAGGTGAGCAGTTCCTCCATGTTGCCCGGAATGCCCAGGATCCGGAACTGCTTGTGGAGGCCCATTGCGGACTTGGGGGGAGCGCATTCTGGCAAGGGGAGTTCGTTCCCGCCCGTGCTCATCAGGAGCAGGCGCTTGCCCTCTACGACCCCGAACTGCATCGTGCGCATGCTTTCATCTACGGTCTGGATCCGGGCGTCCGCGCCCTGGACTTCGCGGCTTTGAGTCTGTGGCAGCTGGGCTATCCGGATCAGGCCTGCAAAAAAAACCAAGAGGCACTTGCCCTGGCCCAAAAGATTTCCCACCCGCTTGGCTTGGCCTTCACGCTGGTCACCACGGCCATGTTTCGCCAGTTTCGACTTGAAGCGGGTTTGACCCGGGAGTACGCGGAGTCGGCAATCACGCTTTCGACCGAGCAGGGGTTTCCGCTGTACCGGGCTTGGGGAACCATCCTCCGGGGCTGGGCACTGGCAGAGCAGGGGCACGGCGAGGAGGGGATCGCTGAGATACTTCAGGGTCTGGAAGCCTACCAGGCCACAGGGGCGGCTCTGGGTCGGTCGTACTTTCTGGGGCTGCTTGCCGCAGCCTACGGGCACGCCGGACAGGTGCAGGCTGGGCTGAAAGCGCTGGACCGGGCGCTCTCGGTAGTGGAGGGGACGGGAGAGGGTTATTACGAGGCGGAACTGCATCGCCTCAAGGGAGAATTGACCCTTCGTCATCAGGGTGGTCAGTCTAAGGAGTCGCCGGGGCTACAGGAAGCAGAAGCGTGCTTTCATCAGGCAATTGCAGTGGCGCGCCACCGCGGTGCAAAATCTCCTGAGCTTCGCGCCATACTGAGCCTGGCTCGTCTTTGGCAACAACAGGGCCAGCGGGAGCCAGCCTTGCACATCTTGACTGAGATTCATGGCTTCTTCACCGAGGGGTTCGAGACTGCCGACTTGAGCCAAGCGAAAGCGCTGCTTGACGAATTGGCGCAGATCGATGGGCCATAGCGGGAATAGGTTTGATGCGCAACTGAACGTTGCGTCACGCGCAAAGGCAGCTTTTTGTACAAGATGGTCCGTGCTGGCAAGCTGACTTCCCGCTTATCGGCTTATCGTTGCGTGGGACGCAAAGCAATTACCCAGATCAGCTGGATTGTCATGTCTGTGTGGCGGCTCCAAAGTATAGCCATCACATGGAGATGCTCATGGACACCCAGCTCACACCCACTCCCCGCCCTGCCCACCCGGCGCGCCGGGCTCTGATTATCGGTGGTTCGCTCGGCGGCCTTTTCGTGGGCAATCTGCTTCGCCGCATAGGCTGGAACGTCGACATATATGAGCGTTCCGCCCATGATCTCGACAGCCGCGGCGGCGGCATTGTCCTGCAACCGGATGTGGTCGAGGTCTTCCGCCGTACCGGCGTTGACCTGAGTACCGTCGACCTTGGCGTGCGTTCCGCACATCGCACGGTCTTTCACCCGGACGGCTCGATCCAGTCCAAGCAATACGCTCCCCAGACTCAGACGTCCTGGTCGCTGATCTATACAACTCTGAAAGCGGCCTTCGGCGATGCAAATTACCATCGGGCGAAGACCCTGTCGCGGATCGAGCAGGATCAGCAAGCCGGCACTGTCACGGCATATTTCGCTGATGGCTCTAGCGAAACCGGTGACCTGCTAATTGGCGCCGACGGCGGCAATTCGGCGGTACGCCAACAGTTCTGGCCGGACCGCGTGCCAACCTACGCCGGGTATCTCGCCTGGCGCGGACTTGTTCCTGAGGACGAGATGCCGTCGACTGCGCGGGAAATGCTGCTTGGCGATTTCGGCTTTGCCAACAATACGGGTTCGCATATCCTGGGCTATCTAGTGCCGGGCGAGAACAATGATGTGCGTCCGGGACACAGGCTCTACAACTGGGTCTGGTACCGCGTTGCTGACAATCGCCTGCTAGGCGAGATCATGACTGACCGAGAAGGTCACCGTCGGGGCTACTCCATTCCCGAGGGAATGCTAGATGAACGTTGGCTGGCTCATATCCAGCGCGATGCCAGAGCGCTACTGCCACCGCCTTTCCGCGACATCGTTGAAGCGACAGCCCAGCCCTTTGCCCAGGCTATCCGCGATCTGGTGTCCGAGCACATGGTGTCGGGCAGGGTTGTCATATTGGGCGACGCCGCGTCGATCCCCCGCCCCCACACGGCGGCCAGCACCTCCAAGGCCGCAGCGAATGCGCTGGCCCTGGCCGATGCGTTGCAAGGCTCGCCGGATGATGTGCCGGCAGCGTTGGCGCGTTGGGAACCCGAGCAGATCGCGATTGGCAAGGTGCTTCGCCGACAAGGCGTAGAGGCTGGAAACTATCTGCTTTTTCATCGACGCGCCGCGGTAAGTGGTTGAATTCACGTCAGACTAGGCCCGTTGGTTCCAAGCGTCTATTGGACCAAGGCATGCGGACCAGTCGGTGGTCTTGGCCAACAAGGGAAGAGAGGCCTCCTGCGCCAGGCGGTCTCTCAAGCTAGACTCAGATAGTCCGCCCCGAGCATTCGAAGCCGCACCCGTTGCGGCACCACCATGAGCCAAGCCAAATCCAGCGACACGCCAGTCGCCTCCAACTTTCTGCGCAGCATCATCGATCAGGATCTCGCCGCTGGCACGTACGCCGGTCGCGGGGACGTGCAAGGCGATCTGCTGCCGACGGTCATCACCCGCTTCCCGCCCGAGCCCAATGGATATCTCCACATCGGTCACGCCAAGAGCATCGTCCTGAATTTCGGCCTGGCGCGCGACTACGGCGGCCGCTGCCATCTGCGCTTTGACGATACCAACCCGGTCAAGGAAGACCTCGAATACGTCGACGCGATTATCGATGCCGTACGCTGGCTCGGCTTTTCCTGGGACAACGGACAGCCCGGCGGCTCGCCGTACTTGTATTACGCCAGTGACTACTTCGATCAGCTCTATGCTTTTGCTGAGACGCTGATCGAGCGCGGTGTCGCCTACGTGGACAGCCAGAGCGCCGAGCAGATTGCCGCCAACCGTGGCAACTTCTCCGAGCCGGGCAAGCCGTCGCCGTATCGCGACCGCAGCGTCGAAGAGAATCTGCAACTCTTCCGTGATATGCGCGCCGGCAAGTACCAGGATGGCGAGCATGTGCTGCGCGCGAAGATCGATATGGCGGCGCCGAACGTCGTGATGCGCGATCCGGTGCTGTACCGCATCCGCCACGCGCGCCACTACCGGACTGGCGACAGGTGGTGCATCTACCCGATGTACGACATGACGCAATGCATTTCCGATGCGCTGGAGAACATCACCCATTCGCTGTGCACGCTCGAGTTCGAGAACAACCGCCCGCTCTATGACTGGGTGTTGGAACACCTGCGGAACGCCGGCATATTCCACGATCCGCTGCCGCACCAGTATGAATTCGCCCGCCTGAACCTGACCTATGCCATCACCAGCAAGCGCAAGCTCAAGCAGCTGGTGGACGAGCAACGCGTGGGCGGCTGGGATGATCCGCGCATGCCGACCATCGTGGGCATGCGCCGGCGCGGCTACACACCGGACGCCATCCAGCTTTTCTGCGATCGCTTGGGGGTGGCCAAGGCTGACAGCTGGATCGACATGAGCACGCTCGAAGGCGCCGTGCGGGATGACCTGGATGCCCGCGCCGCCCGCGGCGTGGCTGTGCTTGAGCCGCTCAAGCTGATCCTGGACAACTACCCCGAAGGCCAGGCCGAGGAGTGCTCGGCACCGGTCCATCCGAAGAAGCCGGAACTGGGCAAGCGCGTGTTCCCGCTCTCGCGCGAGCTGTGGATCGAGCGCGAGGACTTCAACCAGGCCCCGCCGAAGGGCTATTTCCGGCTGTTCCCGGGCAACAAGGTGCGCCTGAAGTACGGCTACGTGATCGAGTGCACCGGCGTAGACAAGGACGCCGACGGCAACGTCGTGGCCGTGCATGCCAACTACCTGCCCGACACCAAGAGCGGCACGCCGGGCGCCGACAGCGTCAAGGTCAAGGGCGTGATCCACTGGGTCAGCGCCGCCGCGGCCTACGAGTGCGAAGTGCGCCTGTACGACCGCCTGTTCAATGACCCGAACCCGGATGCCGGCGGCAAGAACTTCCTCGAGGCCCTGAACCCGGACTCCAAGAAGGTCATCACGGCCTACCTGGAACCGAGCCTGCGCGAGGCAAAGCCGGAAGACCGCTTCCAGTTCGAGCGCCACGGCTACTTCGTCGCCGATCGCGTCGATTCGCAGCCGGGCAAGCCGGTCTTCAACCGCATCGTCGGGCTGAAGGACAGCTGGGGCAGGTAAGCGCCGAGGAGACCACTACGGCTTCGCTCGAGGGGGGGTCTCCGCCCCGAGCGCCCTGTTGAGCGCAGCGCTACATATTCAGCGCCCGTTTCTGCACCGCAAGCGCTGCTTCGCGCATGACTTCGGATAGCGAGGGATGCGGGTGACTGATCATGCCGATGTCTTCCGACGCTGCCTTGAACTCGAGCGCAGCCACGGCTTCGGCGATCAGGTCCGAGGCATTGGCCGAAATGATATGGACGCCCAGCAGCTCGTCGGTCTTTGCGTCCGCAATCATCTTGATGAAACCGTCCGGGCGGCCGATGCCGAGTGCGCGGCCATTAGCCATCATCGGGAACTGGCCCGTTCGGACCTCCCGTCCTTCGGCACTCAACTGGGCCTCGGACTTGCCCACCCAGGCGATTTCCGGCTCCGTATAGATTACCCACGGAATGCAGTTGTAGTCGATGTGCGGCTTCTGCCCATCAATGATTTCCGCAACCATGACGCCTTCGTCTTCGGCCTTGTGGGCCAGCATCGGGCCGCGTACTACATCGCCAATTGCGTAGATCCCCGGCACGGACGTGCGGCACTGATCGTCAACTGGAACGAAGCCGCGCGGGTCGGAGGACAGGCCCACGGTGTCCAGTCCGAGATTGTCGGTATTGGGGACCCGGCCGATCGACACGATCAGGCGATCCGCATCAAGTTTCTGGTCGGCGCCGTCCTTGTCCGTGTAGGCAATGCTGACCCCTTTGGCGCTCGCGTCGATCTTGCCAATACTGACCCCAAGATGGATCGTCAGTCCCTGCTTCTTGAATAGCTTGGCCGCCTCCTTCGCCACGGACTCGTCGAGCGCCCCAAGGAAAGTTGGCAGCGCTTCGAGCAGGGTCACCTCGGCGCCGAGTCGCCGCCACACCGAACCAAGCTCAAGCCCGATAACGCCCGCACCGATCACCGCGAGCTTCCTGGGGACTGTGTCGAACGACAGCGCGCCCTCGTTATCCGACACGATCTTGTTATCGACGGGAACGTCAGGCAGATGACGCGCCTTGGAGCCTGTCGCAATGATGACGTTACGTGCCGTGACTGTCTTGGTGTCGTTGCCTTCGATCGCTTCCACGGCGATCACGCCGTCGGTGCCGCGACTCTTGAACTTGCCATGGCCCTTGATCCAGGTCACCTTGTTCTTGCGGAACAGGAATTCGACACCGCCCGTGAACTTGTCAACAATGGCAGCCTTTCGCTTGATCATTTGCGCAAGGTCCAGCGCCACTTCCTTGACCTTTACGCCGTGCTCGGCGAGCCCGTGCAGCGCATGTTCAAAGTGTTCCGAGGACGCGAGCAGCGCCTTGCTCGGGATGCAGCCGACGTTCAGGCAGGTGCCCCCGAGCCGGGGCTTGCCCGCGCCGTCTCTCCATTCCTCGATGCAGGCCACGGTCTTTCCCAGCTGTGCTGCGCGGATCGCCGCGATATAGCCGCCTGGGCCGGAACCGATCACGATCACGTCAAAATCAGCGTTGGCTGAAGCGGGTGCGCCGCCTCCAGCAGTCGTGTTGACCTGCGCAGCGACTGATGTGGGAGCCGGCGTTGACGTGGGCGTCGCTACAGGTGCGGAGGCAGCAGGGGCAGCCACGGTTGCCTTGCCTTCCGTATCAACCAGCGCGATCACTTCGTCGGCATGTACCGTGGCGCCATCGGGCTGGAATATTTTGGCCAGCACACCGTTGGCCGGACAGGGCACTTCGAGTGTCACCTTGTCCGTTTCCAGTTCCACCAGAATCTCGTCACGCTGGACGGCCTCGCCGGCCTTCTTTTTCCACTGAATCAGTGTTGCCTCCGAAACCGATTCAGAGAGTTGGGGCACTTTCACTTCGATCGCGGCCATGTGCTCTTCCCTTGTTTTTTGCGTGGCGAGGGTTTTTCAGTTTAGGCGAGCTTACCCTTGACGGGTAGCGACTTGTCTCGGAGGAGTGATCTCAGCCGCGATGCCCGCTCTAGGCCGTCAATGTCCGCTGAAATCTCCTCATGCTCTGCGCTATCTGTGAGACGTACTGGTCCGAAATGCCGCGGTCCGCCAGGGCTGTGTCGAGTCCCAGTATGTAGTCCGCATTAGATCCGAATACACCGGCTGCCTTCGCCGCAAGCCGTGCAACGGTAGGTACCGATGCATCGGCTTCATAAAGCGCCTGTTCGGTGTTCGCGGCAAAGACAATGGCCTGCACCTTCTCGCCATTTTCGAGCACCAGCGGGTTCCAGATCGGCCGATACACTCCGCTGCACATCTCCCTTGCCCACAGGAGGCGCAATTCGTTCAGCGCCTGATCGTCGGGCAGCCGGTACGCAACCCCTTGCGTATTCCCGCCAGGTTCCAAGCCAAGCACGCGCCCCGGCTGCTCCGGCGTACCACGCGCAGATATGGAGCGAATGCAGAAGCTGCGGCGCCATCCTTCGAGTGTGGCAGTCCGGTGCTCGTCGAAGGCGATCAATGGGTTCCAGATTAACGAACCATAGGCGAAGACCCAAATCGAACCAGCGAGGCGCGCATTGAGCGTTGCATTAAGCGATTGCTCGAGAGCAGCGTCGGTCCACGACAGGTCAGCAGGCATGGCAAGTCTGCTGCGGATACTGCCGTCGACAAGATCTTTTCGGGTCAGATTGCCCATGGGGTGCATTTCACGGAGAGTCATGGCAGCCGGCTGGCAACTTCTGCCGCGGAGAGCAGCCAGTATGGCCAGTTGGAACTTGGGACTTTCGCCGTGCCCTTGCTTGGAGATGCGGACACCCGGGGGCAGTGTCTTTCATAAGGACACTGCCCGCATTCGATCTCAGGCTGCCCCGACTTGGTCCTTGCCCGGAGTCCATGCCGTCCCTCGCACCAGTTTGCGTCCAAAGCGGTGCAGCAGGTGCGGAAAATCGGCCAGGGTCGCTGCCTGACGGTCCGCTTCACTGATTAGTTCCAGCCGGACGGCGTCGCCGGCGCGCGGGTCTACGCTAAGGGTTATCTGGTCCCCGCGCCGCAGCAGCAGGTCTTCGCCACTATCGAGCCAGTAGTCCTCTGGATCACCTTCGCGTGTCATCCACAGGTCGGTACCTGCGGCCTCGTCCACGTGGAGGCGCTGTGCCGCATGTATCGACAGCGTGGTAACTTCGCCAGGCCTCAGGGCGAACTCTGTCTTTGTGAGAAAAGCTTGCATGATGGATCTCCTGTCCGCCCCCTGTGGCGTTGTTGCCGGAGCTGTGCTGCGTCCATTCTGACTAGACAATCAAGGGGCGGAAAAGCAGAAAAGTTGGTGCGCCGGTCAAGCGAATTCTAGAGATCGCTCGGCCGCTGGCAAAACGAAATATGTTTCCAGTTGTTGATAATTTTCCTCACATAAAAAAGTGCTCGTGCGATTGGGGAACGAGGAGAGAATGGGCCTGTGGCAGTGCCAAAACGTGGCGCCCTTCCGCGTACAGGCCGACGTCCACTCAATCAATCCCCGTATCTGCTTGTCCAGCTCATGCCGCTGTCGGATAGTCGATGTAGCCGTTGGCACCGCCGCCAAAGAAGGAACTGGCATCGGGCGTGTTCAAGGCGAGGTTCTCCTTCAGGCGTACCGGCAGATCCGGATTGGCAATAAACGGGCGGCCAAAGGCAATGATGTCGGCGCGGCCGCTGGCCAGTGCGCGTTCCGCGCTCTCACTGTCGTAGCCGCCGGCGAGCATCAGCACGCCGCTGTATTCCGCACGCAGGAGCCGGATGATCGCGTCCCAGCGGGGATCGAAGTTCTCGTCCTTGACGGTCCCGACCATCGCAGGCTCGACCAGGTGCAGGTAGGCCAGCTTGCGGCTGTTGAGCTGCCGGACGATAAAGCCGAAGGTAGCCTCGGGCGTATCGTCGCCCATGCCCATGAAGCGGCCCATGGGCGTTAGCCGTACCGAAACGCGTGACGAGCCAATTTCCGCGCTGATGGCGTCAACCACCTCCAGAAGCAAACGGGCTCGATTCTCGATCGTGCCGCCGTAGGCGTCGGTGCGCTTGTTGCTGTTGGAGTTGATGAACTGGTCGAGCAGATACCCGTTGCCGGCATGAATCTCGACCCCGTCCATCCCCGCAGCGATGGCGTTGAGGGCTGCCTTCCGGTAGTCCTCGACGATGTCGCGAATTCCGCTGTCAGTCAGTTCCTGAGGAACAGGAACATCGCCCCAGACGCCGTTGCCATGCTCGTCGATGATGAATGTCTTGCCAGGAACCGGCAGGGCACTGGGCGCGACAGGCAGCGCCCCATTCGGCTGGAAGACCGGGTGCGACACGCGTCCAACATGCCAGAGTTGCAGGAAGATCGTGCCGCCCTCGTTGTGAACCGCTTTGCTGACGGCCTGCCAGGCCTCGACCTGCTCCTCGGTGTGAATTCCCGGTGTCCAGGCGTAGCCCTGGCCTTGCTGGGAAATCTGGGTTGCCTCGGTGACGATAAGCGCCGCGCCGGCGCGCTGGCGGTAATACTCGACGTTCATCGCGGTCGGGAGGTTGCCCGGCTGGCCGGCACGCGAACGGGTCAGCGGTGCCATGGCGACACGGTGGGCCAGGGTGTGGTTGCCGAGACGAATCGGATTGAAGAGATGCTTGGTCATGGTGGTTTTCCTGTAGTCGGAATGGATCGATCAGCGGGAGACTGTTCGTGCTCTGCTTGCGCTTGAATCTCGTTCGAGATTTCCTAAAGGTTAGGCGCCAACCTGTTTGAAGAGAATCGGAGTGCGACGCAAGATTGCGTTGCGTGGGCAGCAATCCGGAAGCTGTGTGTGGCCAAGGAGGACAGCCACGACAGACGGCCACGCCCTGTGGGGCATCTCCGTCTGTCGAAGCATGTGGATTCAGTGTCGCGCGATGCTCATGATGCGGTTGCCCATGCCGATTCCCCATTCAGTCATCTGCATGCCTTGCTCTAGACGGTCCTGCTCCCAGGTCCGCAGTGCGCGCCCGAGGTTGGTGACACCGTCCAACGCCTTCGCCAGGGAGACGGCGTCGGCGGCGGCCTTTGCCGTGCTGCCTGCGGTGTGGGGACGCGGGATGAACGCCGCATCGCCCGTCAGCAAGACTCGACCGAACCGCATGCGCGGCACCTGCAGGTCCTGAATCTCCTGGACGAAGATATCCTGGGTGCTTTCGATCAGGGCCTGGAATGCCGGATTGGCGTGACTGGCGCCCATCTGTCGAATCCACTCCTCCTGGTCGGCCGCAAGCGACCCGGGCGGAACAGAATGACTGCGCCGGTTCCCCTCGCGATCGGTCAGCACGCCGCCGAGCTCTGCGCCTGGCTCGGCCTTCAGGTACCAAAGCCAGTTGTAACGACGGTGACCCGGGGCGGTCGAACCGTCGACGCCGGGCACCATGTACTGCAGCATCATGGAGCCTGGGTCGTGCTGGAACACGAAGTTCTCGTAAAGCAGTGGCTTTGCGGCTTCAGGCAGTCGATTTTCTTCGATCAATCCGCGCCATACAACATAGCCCGCATAGGTCGGCGACACATCGGGGAGCATGAGCTTGCGCACAACAGAGTTCGCCCCATCCGCGCCAATCAGCAAGTCGCCGGTTTCCCGGCGCCCATCGGAGAAGGTGGCGTATACGCCATGTTCGTCCTGCTCGACGCCGGTGAGCTGGGCGCCCCGATGATAGTGCTCCTTGGGGAAGTTCTTGAGCAGTGTGGAATAGAGCGTATTCCAGGAAGTCTGAGTCTGCGGGGAATGTTGCCGCTGAATCACGTCTCCGCTTTCGTCGAGGTAGAGCCTGTCGTGGGATCGCACGCCTAAGGCCCCGTCGGGAACAATGCCTGCAAATGAAAAGGCGCGCAGCACTTCCGGCTGTAGAACGATGCCGCCCCCACGGCTGATGAGGTTTGAGGGAGAGCGCTCGAAGACTTCCACGTCCCACCCGACGGCGCGCAGCGCGGTCGCCATGAACAGCCCGCCCAGCGAACCGCCGGCGATCAGGGCCTTGCGCGGATTCCCCGCAGATATGGTTGGCCTGCCCTCGGCGGGCGCCAGCGGCTGGGCATTCGAGGATCGATTCGCGTCCATGTGTTGCTCCGATTTGCGATTGGATGGCGTGAATCGTAGAAGCGCCTGCCCGAATCCAGAATGGGGTGGCAATGCAAGGCTGTGTTGCGGGGAAGGCAAGGACACATTCTCCACGACAGTTGGAGAACCGCCTTGCACGCAGCGTTGTGGCACGAGCAATGCAGGTTTGCACGGCCATGCCATTCTGTTCATTGCCGGCACAGCCTAACCTAGCTCCATCATCAATCGCATGGAGTGGTCATGAAACCCGTTGAAATCCAGGTCACCTATGACTTCATTTGCCCGTGGTGCTGGATCGGCCATCAGAACCTCAAGCTCGCGACGCAACGCGTGAACAGCGAGGTCGCGCCCAGGATTTCCTATTCACCCTACGAGCTCAATCCGGATATGCCCAAGGCCGGCGTCGACCGCAAGGCGTACCGGACCGCGAAGTTTGGCAGCTGGTCGCGCTCCCAAAGCATGGATGCGGAGGTCGCCCTTGTAGGCAAGAGGGTGGGGTTGGCATTCAACTACGACGCAGTGGCGATCACTCCCAACACCCGGCTCGCGCACCGCCTGATGGCGTTTGCTCAGCGCACCGGCAGTGCGACTATGGTCGAGGGCTTGTTCGAGGCGATCTTCGCCGCGTATTTCTCTCGTGGCGAAAACATCGGGTTAATCGATGTGCTGGCGCCGCTGGCAGCATCCGTCGGCTTTGACGAAAAGGCCGTGCGCGATTACCTGGTGAGCGGGGAAGGGGAGGCTGAAGTCATTGCCGAGGAGATGCGCGCGAGCCTGAGTGGGGTCCGCTCAGTGCCGACGATTCGGATCGGCGATGCAATGATCGGTGGTGCGCAACCGCCGGCAGTGATGGAGCAGGCCCTGCAAGCCGCTTCTGCCAAAACATCTGCTGCACTCGAGACGCTTTGAACCTGGAGAACTGAAATGGACAAGCAAGCAACCCTTCACTATGTCTATGATCCCTATTGCGGATGGTGCTACGGGCTCGCACCTCTCGTGAGCGTTGCGGACGAGATGCCCGGCCTGAAGGTGGTCCCGCATAGCGGGGGCATGCTGGCTGGACCCCAGGCGCAGATGATGTCGCCTGAGTGGCGCGACTTCGTCCGTCCCCACGAGGAGCGCATCACTGCGCTGAGCGGGCTGAAGTTTGGCGAAGCATATCAGCAAGGCACCCAGTTTGACTATGACGTCAAGCTCGATTCCGGGCCGCCGACAGCAGCGATGCTCGCTGCGGAGTCGCTGGCCGGCGCGGGACTGAAGATGCTAAAGCGGCTCCAGACAGCCTATTACGTGGAAGGCAAGCATATTTCCGACCCAGAGGAACTGGTGCGCATTGCCGTCGAACTCGGGCTGGATGCGAAGGCATTTACCAGCGCCTACGAAGCGGCTACGCTCGGCCTTGATGAACACTTCAAGAATACGCAAGGCTTTCTTGATGCGTTGGATGGGCGCGGCTACCCGACCCTGGCAATTGAGCAGGACGGGAAAGTATCGAGGCTTCACCTGGGCCGGTATTTCGGGAAGCCAGAGCAGTTCCGCAAAGCGCTTGCAGACATGCTGACGCCTTCGAAAACCTAGCGCCAAGGAAGGCGCGCTCCGCAAGTCTGAGCAGCCTCTCCTTGGGCGGCGACTTTGCAAGGCAATTCCTTTGCCGCATGCAGGTCGCTGCCCCTCGGGCCAACTAGTAGTCAGCCCGACAGACAGTGGTTGGGGGCATTTATCGGCCAAGGCGTTGTACAAACGGCTTGTCGAGCGACAAAGAGCGGATTGTCCCTATCTTGTCGCGAGCTCGCTGGTCAATGCATCCTCCATAAGCCTGAGTCGCTTGTAGAGATACGAACGCGAGATGCCAAGCTCTTCCGCAACGCGCTTTTTGTTGCCACCAGTACGGCGCATCGCCTCCAGGATCATCTCGGACTCGACGCGCTCCATTGCTTTGCGCATGTCCGGGTTGGCGTTCTCGCCGTTCCGTGGCAGGCTACTCACGGAGCCCATTGCCAGCACCGAATCGGCGCTTTCCAGATTGCCGAAATCTGCGATGGAAAGAATCGGGCCGTCGCAGAAGATCGCAGCCCGTTCGATAGCATGCTGCAATTGCCGGACGTTGCCCGGCCATGCGCAAGATTGCAGGAAGCGGATTGCGGAGTCGGAAATCGCCTTCTTTGGCGCACCATGGCGGGTGCCAAACGCCTCCAGGAACTTGTCGGCCAACTCGGGGATATCCTCCAGCCGATCACGCAGAGCGGGCAGGCGCAATGTCACTGCGCTGATGCGATAGAACAGATCCAGGCGGAAGCTTGACTTGGCGATCATGGCACTGAAATCGCGGTTACTCGCGGAAATCAGCCGGAAGTCGGAATGCCGCGCCCGCTCCCCGCCGATACGCTCGAACTGCCCATCCTGCAGCACCCGAAGCAGCTTGACCTGCATGTCGACCGGCATGTCGCCGATCTCATCCAGGAACAGCGTACCGGTATCGGCGGCTTCGAACTTGCCTTTGCGCCCTTTGCGATCTGCGCCCGTAAAGGCGCCGGGCTCGTACCCGAACAGCTCACTTTCCACCAGGTTCGGCGGCATCGCCGCGGAGTTTACTAGCACCAGTGGCTTGTCGCTGCGCGGGCTCAGCATATGGATGGCATGGGCAACCAACTCCTTGCCCGAGCCACTTTCCCCCGCTAGCAGGACGGGTACGTCCAGCGGTGCCACGCGCAGAATGTCTTCCTTGAGCCGGCGCACCGCGTCGCTGCTCCCGACAATCTGATCCAGCCCGTAGGTACGATTTCCGATGCCGGAAAGCTCTCGGCGGTAGAAATCCAGTTCCTGACGAACTTGCGCCAACTCGGTCGTCACTGCCTGCATCGCTTCCGGCCCTTTGAACATCACCTGTCCTATCGCGGCAACGACACGCTGATTGCGATCCAGGACCGGCAGGCGCGACACCACGCGCTTGATGCCGTTCATTTCCTGTAGCTGGCCAACCTGACCTTTGCCAGTCACCGCGACCTCTTGCAGCTTCGTATTCTCGATCACGGTGGTGACATGCCGACCCAGAGCCTCGCCGCGCTTGAGGCCAAAGAACCGTTCATGGACCGGGCTCATGTACGTGATCTTGCCCGCGGTGTCCACCACCACCATGGCCTTGTAGGGATCGGTGATGAAGTGGCGAAGAATGTCTTCCGCCGAGTCGACAGTCGCCAGGAATTCGCTCAGCTCGTTGGCTTCCTGTAAGGCAAAGATCAGGAAGCACACCGCGTCCCGTGATGGAATGGCGGCGATTGTCATGGGGTGTTCCAAATCGGTCATGGCAGACACGCGCTTGAGAGGAGTCCGCATGCGGTCCTGCCAAAGGCGGACGAGGTGACCCGCGATCAAGGCGTCGTGCCCGAGTCCGCTGGCGAACTTCATGGTCCCGTCCGCATCGAGAACGAGGATGCCTTCTGCTTCACGCTTCATTGTCTCTCACCATGGTCACGAGTCGCCGTCATGGACTCCACTGCGTCAATTGCCATTGCCGGGCGTTGCCGGCCGCCCGCTGCTTTGAGCGGTGCGGCCTATTAATTATCGTGCGAAAATTAACATCGGTGCCAGAGTGTTAGGGTAATTACTACCCTGCGATGGGAGCCTCACTCCGCATTCTGACCATATGTAATCGATCGATCACCAATGTGTGGCCGTAGATGCTGGGTAGAATCTGATCATTGATGTTGGGCGTGCAGACTGACCATGTGCATCCAGGACCCGTCATGGACTTGCGACAACTACCAAATCTGAGCTCTCTGAAGGTATTCGAGGCCGCAGCCCGCCTGGAGAGCTTCTCGCGGGCTGCGGAAGAACTGTTCGTCACCCACAGTGCCGTCAGTCATCAGATCCGTTCACTGGAAGCCGACCTTGGCATCGCGCTGTTCAAGCGGGATGGCAGGCGAATAACGTTGACCGATCGCGGGCGGCGCTATGCGGAACAAATCCGGTCTTCTCTGTTCGATATCGCGTCGGCAACCGAGTCGATGCGCTCGGGTGATCGCGAAAAGCGTCTTGTGATCAGCTTGCTCCCATCGTTTGCCGCGCGCTGGTTGACGCCCCGCATTGGACGCTTCATCGAGCAGTACCCCGAACTCGACGTCGAACTGCAGTCCACGCATACGCTCACCGATTTCAACCGTGATGACGTCGATGTCGTGCTGCGTTTCGGGGACGGCAATTATCCGGAGCTATTCGTCGAGCCGCTGCTCGACGAGGTCTTTTTCCCGGCCTGTGCCCCAACGTTCAATGGCGGGAACTTGCCAAAGACGCCTGAAGACCTGGCTGGCGTGACCTTACTACGCCACGACTACGAGATGTGGAGGGCCTGGTTCCTGGCCGCGGGCCTGGAAGGATGGACAGAACCGCGACGCGGCGTGCTGTATCAGGATGCGTCGCACCTGATACAGGCGTCGATGGATGGTCAGGGCGTTGCGCTGGTGCGGCGCTCGTTGGCCATGCAGGACGTCGTCAATGGACGCCTCGTCCGCTTGTTCGACATCGATGCGGCTAGCCCGTGGGCCTATTGGTTCATCTGCCCCCAACCCTTGCTGGAGACATTCAGGGTCCAGGCGCTGCGTAAGTGGCTACATGAGGAAACTCGGCAATTTCAGGCGATGTACGCGCGAAGCCCGCACGCTGTGGGGAAAGCGGGGAAAGCCGGTGAGGTGATGCGACAAGCAAAGAAGGAGCATAGCCGCGAAGCCCCGAGCCAGGATACTGATCAACGCATCAGCTGACACAGGCGGCGCTGGCGGAGGACCTGAGGGTAACGCCTTCCGATGGATTCTGGGAAGGCTCCAATCCGCCGAATGCAATCCGCATTTCGCTGGGCGGCGCCCAGGACCGCGCACAGTTATCGCAGGCATTGCGCAAACTGGCAGCATTACTGGAGCGCAGGCCGACGCCAGGGGCCGGAGCTGGTCCCGAATGCTGCCAAAGCACTACGCGGCGCCGGGCGGCCAGAGCATCACGCCTTGCCTTTGATGCAACGCAGCGTTGCACGCCACCGTCATTCACCGCGCAGAGTCGCCGGACTATCCTTGGTCACCAGATCAGATACCAGGGAAATTCGGAATGGACACGCAAACACACTCAGGAACCAGCGGTCGCTGGGCCAACACGCAGTTCCTTGTCATGGCCTACACGCTGAGCGCCATCATGGCCGGTGCAACCGTCGCCAGCCCGTTATATCCCATATATGAAGAAGTGTTTCATATCGGGCCGGGCGGCGTGACGATTGCCTATACCGCTTACATGGTCGGCACGCTGTTGGCATTGCTGTTTCTCGGTCATCTCAGCGACCATCTTGGCCATATCCGGACGTTGCGGGTGGCAGCGACACTCGCACTTGCCGGACTCGTCCTTTCCGGAGTCGCTCCGGATCTTCTGATTCTTTCGATCGGGCGTTTCACAATCGGAGTCGCCGCAGGCATTGCTTCCACGTCAGCGACGGCCGGACTGGTAGCGGCTTCGCCGCCAAACCGACTGAGGCAAGCTTCATCGATCGGGTCATTGATGACCATTGTCGGCCTAGGCCTAGGACCACTGGTTGGTGGTTTTATCGCGCAAGACTTGCCATTCCCGCTGCACCTGCCTTACGGCGTGCTGGGCGGTGCGCTGTTGCTGGCTCTTGTGGCATTGGGCAGCCAGAGACACGGGCAACCTTCAACAATCGCCGGCTTCTTTCCGCGTCTACGCTTTCATTTGCCCGACATGCATCAGGTCAAGCAATTTGCCACGGTGGCGGTCATCGCGTTTATTGGCTACACCCTTTTCAGTCTCTTTGCATCACTGGCGCCTTCATTCTTTGATACCTTTCTTCCATGGGACGGGCCGGCCGTTGGCGGCATTGGGGTCGCCATGCTCTTTGCGGCATCAGCGGCTGCTCAAGTTACGTTCACTGGGATCGATCCTAAAAGAGGGCTTGTGGTGGGTTCCCTTCTCGTGACCGCCGCCCTGGCGATGCTGGCAGCATCAGTGAAGTTTTCCTCCGGGTTGTTGTTCATCGCAAGCGATGTACTCGGTGGATTCGGTCAGGGCCTTACCTTCATGTCCGCTCTGCTGGTCGTCAATGCCATGACGACGTCTGTGCGCCGGGCAGGAATGATTTCATCCTTCTTCACTATTGCCTATCTCGGCGGCATTGTTCCCGTGCTTGGTCTTGGGGTTGCAGCAGACCGGCTGGGGCTTGACGCGTCTCTGATTGGACTATCGATCCTCATGGCTGCCATCGCTGGTACGCTCACTTTCGCCGCGCAGCGTCTGGTTTCCAATGTTCAGTGTCACAGCCGCTAGAACGACGAACTCACTGATTGCCCACGCTCGCGCAGTTTGACGACTTCGCGAGCATTATCGTTCGTGCAGGCCTGTCAGGCAGTACGCGTTTCCATTGTACCGAACGCACATGGCCCAGTCTTCCACGCAATCATCGATGGTCAAGTTTTACTCACAAGACGACAAAGAAAGTTCATTTTGCCGGCGCAGACGGCATGGCTATCATCTGTACATCCCTAGTCATCAGGAGAACGCGGGTAATGACCACCGCTGAAGGAACTTGCCACTGGGGCATCCTAGGCTCTGCGAGCATCGCAAAGAAGAACTGGCATGCAATCATTAATGCCGGTAACAGCCGTATTGTCGCGGTCGGTAGCCGCTCGGCTGAGAGCGCACAACGGTTCATCGATGAATGTCAGGCGTCGGTGCCCACGCCTTACGCCGTGGAAGCAGTCGAAGGGTACGAGGCGCTGATCGCGCGTCAGGACATCGACGCCCTCTATATTCCGCTTCCGACCGCCGTCCGGACCGAATGGGCGGTCAAAGCGGCGCAGGCAGGCAAGCATATCGTGATCGAGAAGCCTTGCGGTATCACGGCGGCCGACCTGCAGCGGATCATCGATGCGGCCAACGCCTCCGGCGTGCAGGTAATGGACGGCGTCATGTTCCAGCACTCGACGCGCTTGCAGGCGATGCGCTCAGTGCTTGATGACGGCATCAGTGTTGGCGAGATTCGCCGTATTGCCACGCATTTCAGCTTCATTGGAGATGACGGATGGATTCAGCGCAACTGCCTGACGGAACCAGCCGGCTGCCTTGGTGATGTGGGTTGGTACAACATTCGGCTTATCCTCTTCGCCCTGAACTACGACCTGCCTGTTGAAGTGCGTGGCCGCATCCTGCAAGGCGTGCAACGACCCGACGGCTCAGGTGTGACGCCTGTCGAATTCTCGGGTGAACTGTTCTTTGGCAATGGGGTTTCGGCGACGCTCTACAACGCTTTCAACACCAGCCGCCAGCAGTGGGCCTACATCAGCGGATTGAATGGCTACTTGCACCTGAAGGACTTTGTATTGCCGCACTACGGAAATGAGATCTCGTTTACGGTAGGCAACGACAGCTTCGGCGGGAACGGATGCTTCTTCAACCTGGAGAAACACGAGCGTACGATCTCGCTGCCGGAGTACAGCAACAACCACACGACCGCGCAGGAGTCGAACCTGTACCGGACGTTCGCCGAACTCGTCCTGTCGGGTAAACGCGATCCGTTCTGGCCAGAGGTGGCGCAGAAAACGCAGCGCGTCCTGGATGCGCTGCTGGAATCCGCCAACGCTGGCGGCGTCTCCATCATGCTGTCCTGAATTCAGCCAAGCTCGCCAAGCCGAGAGGAGGGATCTGCATATGTCTGCCAGATTGCAGCTCTACGTAGATGCTAACTTCGTCAGCCCATTTGCAATGCCGGTGTTTGTTGCCCTGCACGAGAAGGGGTTGCCATTTGACCTATGCACCATCGACCTCGGCAGGAAAGCGCAGCATACGCCCGCCTATGCAGCCGCGTCACTGACAAGCAAGGTGCCTACTCTGGTCCATGGTGAATTCGCGTTGTCCGAGTCTTCCGCCATTACGGAGTACATCGACGAGGTGTTCGCGGGGACAGCGCTATATCCCCGAGATCCGCAGCAGCGGGCGCGGGCGCGGCAGGTCCAGTCGTGGCTGCGTACGGACCTGATGCCGCTCAGGCGTGCCCGTACGTCGGACAGGCTCTTCTGCAAGACTTGGGCAGAGCCCTTGGATAGCGAAGCAGAAGAGGCTGCGAACAAGCTGTTCGCCATCGCTGACAGGCTGGTCCCTGCCGGCGCGCCACAACTGTTCGGTGAATGGAGTGTGGCCGACCTGGAGCTGGCCATCATGCTCAATCGCCTGATCCTGAGTGGCGATCCTGTTCCGCAACGACTGGTCGACTACGCTGGGCACCAGTGGCAACGACCGTCCGTGCAACGCTGGATCAATTTGAAACGGCCGGCTCCCGACCCGCTGCCTGTGTACAGGCATGAGTGAATCTGCCGGTGTGACATCGACAGACCCGTTGCCACCCGGAGTGACGAAATGAACAATCCTCCCGATTACATGCCGCCCAAAGTCTGGACCTGGAACAGGAGCGGTGTCAGTTTGAATCGGCCGATTGCCGGCGCTACCCGCGAACAGGCGTTGCCGGTCGGCCGTCATCCGCTGCAGTTGTACTCGCTTGCTACCCCGAACGGCCAGAAGGTAACGATCCTGCTGGAGGAGTTGCTGGTGCTGGGTCACGCCGCCGCGGAGTATGATGCCTGGCCGATCCGGATCGGCCAGGGCGAGCAGTTCGGCACCGGTTTTGTCGCGGTCAATCCAAACTCGAAGATCCCGGCACTGGTCGATCGTTCCGGCGCTGAGCCCTTGCGAATCTTTGAGTCCGGGGCAATCCTGCTTTATCTGGCCGAAAAGTTCGGCGAGTTCCTCCCGACCGACGCCGCCGCGCGCGCCGAATGTCTGTCGTGGCTGTTTTGGCAAATGGGAAGCGCCCCTTATGTCGGTGGCGGATTCGGACACTTCTATGCCTATGCCCCGACCAAGATCGAGTATGCAATCGACCGCTTTGCCATGGAGGCCAAGCGCTTGCTCGATGTGCTCGACCAGCGGCTGGCGCAAACCGAATACCTGGCAGGCGGCCAATACACGATTGCCGACATCGCGACATTTCCGTGGTATGGGGGACTGGTGAATGGCTGGCTCTACGACGGCGCCGAGTTCTTGTCGGTGCAAGACTACCGGCACGTGCGGCGCTGGGCTGATTCCATTCTGGAACGGCCGGCGGTAAAGCGGGGCCGCATGGTCAACCGCTTGAGCGGAGAGGCTGCCGGCCAGTTGCATGAGCGCCATGACGCCAGCGATTTTGAGACCCGAACACAGGACAAGCTGGGGGCGGTGCGCTGAGATCGTCCGGGTTCATGCCAGGAAGCGTGTGAGAAGTACTGTGGTCACTCGTCGCTCCTGCTGGCGGGGTTGCTGATGTTCCTGCTGATCTTGAGGAGCGGCCGGCGGGGCATCCCGAACGGACAGGATGCTCCGCCGGTTGCGATGCCTCAGCTCACCTGCTCATTCAGAAAGGAATGTTGGTGCTGCGCCCGAAATGCGTTGCGATGCAGTTGCGGGACACAGCGCAGATACTGGGGGACAGCGGTAGCCGTTCCACCAAGCGCGGCGGCGGCATGCCACGGCCATCGCGGATCGTAGATCACCGTCCGGGCCAGGCCGATCAGGTCGGCGTCGCCGGCGGCGACAATCGCATCTGCATGGGTGGGTTCGGAGATTAGGCCGACGGCGACCACCGGAATCTTCACCGCGGCCTTGACGGCGCGTGCATGCGGCACCTGGTAGCCCGGCGCGAGCACAATTTTCTGAGCGGGATGCAGGCCGCCAGTCGACACGTTAATGGCATCCGCCCCGCGGGCTTCGAGCATCTGCGAAAAGGCGACAGCCTCATCGAGCGTGAAGCCCCCTTCAACCCAGTCGGTCGCCGAGATGCGGACCGAAACGGCGCGGTCGGAAGGAAAGGCATCCCGAACCGCGTCGAGGACTTCCAGCGGAAAGCGGGCGCGGTTCTCCAGAGATCCCCCATATTCGTCTGTGCGCTGATTCGAAAGTGGCGACAGGAACGTGTGTAGGAGATAGCCATGCGCAGCGTGAATCTGGACGGCATCGATGCCGAGCCGGGCGGCGCGTCTGGCCGCGGCGGCGAATGCATCTCGCACCCGCTTTAGGCCGTCCTTGTCGAGAGCGGTTGGTGGCAGATAGGAGGAATCCAACGGAATGGCAGATGGGGCCTCAGTTTGCCAGCCGTTTTCATGATCCGGCTGAATCTGACTGCGTCCAAGCCACGGGATGTCTGTCGAAGCCTTGCGGCCAGCGTGGGCCAGTTGGATGGCAATGGGCATATCTGACCAGCGTCGCACGCCTTCGAGGGTCCTGGCCATGGAGGATTCTGTTGCGTCATTGTAGAGACCGACGTCGCCGTAACTAATGCGGCCCTCCGGCACCACAGCAGTTGCTTCGATTGTCAAGAGCGCGGCCCCGGAGAGGGATAGCTGTCCGAGATGGATCAGGTGCCAGTCACTCATGCAACCATCGGTAGCCGAGTACTGGCACATCGGGGAAATGACGATGCGATTCGGGAGATCAAGATTCCGCACGCGAAGGGGGGTGAAAAGGGCTGGTGACAAAGGAGGATTCTCCATTCAGGATAGACACGCCCACACCAAGATATGACCTCGAATCAAGCGAGGTTTCATCGTAGAGGTGGGTTTGAAAAAGTTCGGGTTTTGAAAGGTCAGATGGGGTCAGCCAGTTTGGCCGCGCGAGCTACTTGAGCAAGCGTCATGCCAGATACCAACGCTTGCGTTCCGCTACGGATGAAGGAAGAGCCGGTAATCGTCTGAAAGACACATGTGTCGGCAGAAACTACAGTGTGTCGTTCGCAGAGACAGCCCGTGGTAGAGCAGATTGCGCAGAGTCTGATGCGCGGCGCTGCTGAAAATAGCCGTAGTGTCCATAGGGCGGCTTCGGCTGATCCGCGATGTGCCAGCATCCGCTGGCCGCCGGCCCGCGCTAGAGTATCGGGGACGTACGGTTCTGCACGGTCTTGAGTGCAAAGCTGGACCGTATGTGCTCAACGCCCCGGATGCGGGTCAGTGTCCTGCTCAGGAAGTGCTGGTACGCGCCCATATCGGGCACCACCACGGCGGCCCGCGTGGTTACTCAAGCGAGGCTACTGGTGCATGGGGTTTGGCAGCAGCCGAGCAGCGAACATTCCTGACAGGCATTCAGGCACTGGTTCGCCTGCCGATAATACAGCGTGAGCTCGACAGTGTGCGTGGCCTCTGTACCGCCTGGCTGGTGTCCGGTTATCGCGGGTCCCATTAGGTGCATACGACCAGGAGCTCTGGAAGGCGTCCAAGCAGCTCGCCGCCCACGACGTGGTGATTCAGCTCGGCCTCAATGAGGATCTTGCCACCACGGCGCTTGGGGCGCGCAGATGCACCAGGCCTTCCGCGACTGCGCGAGCCTGGCCGAGCACATCGACGGCGTAGAGTTCCTGGCCCGGCGCACCTTAAACCCTCGCACGACAGACCAGTCTCCTAAGCTCGACTCGGTAGCCGTACTCAGGAGCTTTGATTCTCCAGCGTCGGGTAGTCAGTGTAGCCCTGTGCGCCGCCATCCAACCAGTCGGTGTTCACCCGGGCCAGCAGCGTTCCATGGTGCAGGCGTTCGACAAGATCGGGGTTGTTGATACGGACCGGCCGAAGGCGTCCAGGTCGGCCTTGCCGCCTGCGATGGCCTGTTCGGCCAGGGCTAAGTCATAGCCGTTATTGAGCATCCATGCTGCTCGATTGGTGTCGGCGCCTTAGTGACCCGTCCCGGCCACCGCGCGGTAGTCAACGCCCCCGCTGCGAGCCAGTTGCACAAGCAGTACCATCAAACCGAGGGTGGAGATCACGGCGCCCGCGATGCCGGTGTAGGAAACGCCCAGGGTGCCGAGGGTCATGCCGCCGACCAGGGAACCGAGCGCGATACCAGAGTTGAAGCCGGCGATGTTCAGGCCGGCGGCCACGCCATGGGCGTGGGGAGCATGCTGCTCGGCGACGCCGACCAGACGGGCTTGCAGGGCCGGCACTGCAGCGAAGGTGAACATGCCCAGCAGCGCGACAAGAATGCCCATTGCGGGGGATGACGAGGCAAGCGCCCACATGCCCAGTGCGATGGTGGTAATGCCGGCGATCAAGGCTACGCTTGCCCGGTTTACCCCGAGTCGGTCGGTAAGCTTGCCCCCGATCACGTTGCCAATCGCGGCAAGCACGCCATAGACCAGCATAAAGATGCCGACCGTTTGGCTGCTGACGTGCGTGACCTTCGTAAGCAGCGGTGCGATGTAGGTGTAGGCGGTAAACGAGCCGGCATAGCCCAGGACCGTCACGAGGGCGGCGAAGAGCAGAACGGGGTCGACGATCGCCTTCAACGCCTGGCCGACGGAGTCCGAACCTTCATGCCCCTGCGTTTGCGGAGGCTCCTTCATGCCCAGCAGTAAGCCCAGGAAGCCCAATGCACCGAATGCCCCGATCGCGCCGAGCACCGGGCGCCAGGAGATCGTGCCGCCCAGGTAAGTGCTGACCGGGACGCCGATTGCCATGGCGATCGTGAAGCCACCGAATACGACGGCCACAGCGCTGCTGGCCTTCTTCGCTCCCACAAGACGAGCTGCCGTGCTGGAGGCAACCGCTAGGAACAGGCCGTGCCCCATTCCAGCGACGAAACGCGCGATCAGCAAGGTGGACAGATTGGTAGCGACGGCCGCGGCCAGGCTGCCGACGGTGAAGACTAAGACGGTCATCAGCATGGTGCACTTGCGCGTCCATCCGGCCGTCAAAGCCGTCAGGACTGGCGCGGCAAAGGTCGCGCCCAGCGCGTACGTCGTCACAGCGCTTCCGGCTTGCTCAATATCGACGTTCAGGCTGTGTGCCATGACGTCGGTCAGGCCGATGGGAACGAACTCCGCGAGGCCCAGTGCAAACGCACTGAGCGTGAAGATGTAAACAACAAATGGCATGGATCTCTCTCGACTGTCCTTGAGGGCGGCTTGACGCCGCAACTGATACGAATCGTAGAGCGCTTGCATAAATAGATAAAATTATTATTTTTTTGTCTATGGATAATTATTCTTATTGCTGCTGGGCGAGCTGATGCTGTCATCCGAGCAGCGTTTCTTGACCTCTGCTCCGAGTACGGAGGAATCAATTTTAAGGACTTGGATAAATATTCTTATGGGTGAGATACTGTCGGGAGCCCGGCTGGCGTGCGACGGTAGGCAAGTGGACGCTGCTTCATACAGGCCGCGGTCACACTACCTGATCTTCGTCGCGAGCGTGTTGCCAGCGGCGATAAGTCGACGCCATGAGCCACCTCGACCATCTTCGGACGTTCCGGCGCTCCCGCTCATTGCCTATGACGAGGATTTGCCATTGATCCGGCCGATCTGGGCGGCCATGTTCCAATTTGCGCCGACATTGCAGGCCGCGCTGACCATCCCCGATTTGCGCATCATCCAGGACCTGGTCGTCAAGGGACAGGGGTGGAGCGTGTTGCCCGACTATCAGTGCACCGAGGCGCTGGCGTCGGGACGACTGGTTTCCGTCACCCGAGCCAAGGACGCGCCGACCAACAACCTCTATCTGGTATGGAACAAGGCCTCGATGCGCAATCCACGCATCGTTCATGCGCGCGATTTCATTCTTGGCCTGTTCAGCCGGAAGACCTAACGCTCCATGTCGCCCGGTACAAGCCTACATCCTGTATGCGGCTAGCAGAGGTGCGTGCCAGTCGGTACGGCCCTCCTGCCTTAGGTGACCATCACCCAAACTGACATAGTTTCACGATCATGAAAATACATGGCGGGCCAGTACGGCTCATTTGCTGTCTCAAGTTGCTGGTGCAGACCGTTCATTGCGTCGATCTCCTGCTCTGCGCTGCTCCGGTCGGCGCTGCGCGCCAACCCTAGACCACGCGCAAAGCGCGTGATCGAATCCGCGAAGTGGCAATGCCTCGAACGGCGCAAGCCGCGTCTTCATCACCTCAGATGAGCGTGGTTCAAGCAACTACGTGACCATGGCGCATCCATCGTTGCATTGCCTGGCTATCGGTGCTGTCGAGATACTGGGAGACCCGATCCAGTAACCGCAAATCGATACCGGTCGTATCCGCCAGCTTCTTTGCCAGGTGCAGGTCCTTGCTGACGACATTGTGAAGTGAAGTGAATGCGGCTTCGGATCGGGCCCATGCGGCGTACTGGCTTCGGCCAATCCCGGCATCTTCGGTAAGAAAATTGCGTCCGGTACTGACATTCAGAATGGGGGCGAGGCTCTCAAAGCTGACGCCATAGCGTTCCGCCAGGTCGATGGCTTCAGCCGTCAGGAACATGTTTGCGATACAAAGCATGTTGTTGATGATTTTCACAACCTCGCCAGAGCCAAGGGCCCCGCAGTGGAAGATGTTTTTTCCCATCGATCTCATCAACGGCATCACAGCAGCCACATCTTCTGGATCGCCCCCCATCATGACCGTGAGCGTGGCTTGTTCTGCGCCCACGATCCCACCGCTGACGGGCGCATCGATGAGGCGTGCCCCGGAAGCACGCAAGCCGGCGCTGATGGTCTGGAGCGTATCGGGCAAGGTCGTGCTCATCATGCAAACGACTGGCTGGTGTCCCGCCGGAAAGGCGTCTGCAAGTCCGCCCGGCCCGAGCATCGCTTCCAGGATCTGAGCGTCGTTGGCTAGCAGGACGATGATCGCATCTGCAGAGGCACATTCCGCCACCGAGGTTGTCACGCGCGCTCCCTCGCCCGAAAAGGCGTCGAGCACGGCCTGATTCCGATCGCAGACGATGAGATCGAATCCTGCGCGCCGCGCACAGCGAGCCATGGGCGCGCCCATGCTTCCAGCGCCGACAAAGGCCACCCTCTTCATTTCCATCATTTCATCTCCTTCAGACCGAAGAGCGCTGCGAGAATGCCGGCGCGCGCTTTTCCTGCAGGGAGGCCAGCCCTTCGCGTGCCTCGGGACCGCCAAAGCCGATAAATTCCAGTGCCAGCGAGGTGTCGAAAATCGGGCCGGCCTGACGCAGCCAGTTGTTCAACGCATACTTGCTCCAGCGAATCGCCGACGGAGCCCCCGATGCGAGCCGTGTGGCCACTTCCACCGCCTTGTCCTGAAGCGCGGCCTCGTCGACGCACAGCGAAACCAGCCCGATCGATTCCGCCTCTTCGCCATTGAGCGGCTCGCAGAGCAACAGGTGGTATTTCGCTTTTGCCATGCCGCAGAGCAGGGGCCACACGATGGCTGCGTGGTCTCCCGCCGCGACACCCAGCCGGGTATGGCCGTCGACGATGCGTGCGGATCTGGCCGCGATCGAGATGTCCGCGAGCAGGGCGGCCACCAGTCCCGCGCCGACCGCAGGACCGTGAATGGCCGAGACGATCGGCTTCGAGCAGTTGATGATGTTGTAGACCAGGTCCCGGGCTTCACGCCAGACACGGGTCCGGACGTCGAAGTCCTCCGTCATCTCGCGAATCATCTCGAAGTCGCCACCGGCGGAGAAGGCCCGGCCTGCGCCGCACAGGACGACCGCGCTGACCTCCGGGTCGCTGTCGATCCCCTTCCAGACTTCGGCCAGCTCGGCATGTCCACGCGAATCCAGTGCATTCATGCGCTCGGGCTTGTTGAGGGTCAGGCGAAGTACGCCCGTGGCGGGACGGTCGAATGCAATGTTCTGGTAGTCCTGATACAAGGTGCGATGATTCATGGCAGCTTTCATCCTTTGAATAAACAGCGAGAAGCCGGAAGCGGGCCCGGCGCGTCAGAGCAGTCCGGTTGTGTAGAACACCCCGATCACGAAGAACACGGCAAGCGTCTTGATCAAGGTAATGGCGAAGATGTCGCGATACGATTCGCGGTGCGTGAGGCCGGTGACGGCCAGCAGCGTGATGACCGCGCCGTTGTGGGGCAGCGTGTCCATGCCACCGCTGGCCATCGAGACCACGCGATGCAGTACCTCCAGCGGAATCTGCGCGGCGTGCGCACCCTGAATGAACGCTTCGGACATTGCGGCCAGCGCGATGCTCATGCCGCCCGATGCCGAGCCGGTGATGCCGGCCAGCGTGCTGACGGAAATGGCCGCGTTCACAAGCGGGTCCGGAATGCCGCGCAGCGCGTCGCTGACCACGAGGAAGCCTGGCAGCGCGGCAATCACGCCACCGAATCCGTACTCTGACGCGGTATTCATCGACGCCAATAGCGCGCCCGAGACGGCTGCCCTGGTGCCTTCCGCAAAGTGCCGGCGCACCGCGCCGAAGGCCGTCACGAGCACCACGACGATGCCCAGGACCAGCGCACCTTCCACGGCCCAGATCGCGGTCACGCTTGCGACCTTGGTTTCGACCGGCTTCGACAAGCCCGGCAACGACACGCTGTGGGCGTGGCCGTACCAGAGCGGAATCAGGCGCGTGAGCCAGAAGTTCGACACGCCGACCACAATCAGCGGCAGGATGGCCAGCAGCGGCGAAGGCAGCTTGCTTCTTTCCACTCGTTGCGGCTCATTGAGGAGGTTAGTGCCGTAGCCCTCGCCGCGCTTGGCTGCGGCGCGCCGGCGGGATTCCAGATAGAACAGGCCGACCAGGACAAGGAACAGGGACCCCAGAATGCCGAGCATCGGCGCGGCCCACGAAGTGGTCTTGAAGAAGGTGGTCGGGATAATGTTCTGGATCTGCGGCGTGCCCGGCAGCGAATCCATCGTGAACGAGAATGCGCCCAGCGCGATGGCGCCCGGCATCAATCGCTTCGGGATATTGCCCTGACGGTAGAGCTCGGCGGCAAACGGATAGACCGCGAACACCACCACGAACACCGACACGCCACCGTAGGTCAGCAGTGCGCAGACGGCCACAATGACCAGGTTGGCGCGCGCAGAGCCGATATACCGGATCGCGGTGGCGACGATCGATTCGGAAAAGCCTGCCAGTTCGATCACCTTGCCGAACACGGCGCCGAGCATGAACACGGGAAAGTACAACTTCACAAAGCCGACCATCTTCTCCATGAAGACGCCGGAGAAGACCGGCGCGATCGCTGACGGATCGGTCAGCAGCACAGCGCCCAGCGCGGCCAGCGGGGCGAACAGGATGACGCTGTAGCCGCGATAGGCGGCCACCATCAGGCACGCCAGGGCGGCGAGCGCGACAACGACGGACATGGGTGTCTCCAACACTTATTTTGGGATCCTCGAGCAACGAGTGCGGCGGTCGCTACGCTGGCGCGCCCTGTCTGGTTCCGGCGGGGTCGGCTCGAGGTGTTGGAGATTATGTGTATTGCTTTTTTGCACGACAACGGCAAATATGCAAGATTACTGTGCGTCCATGCACATATGGAAATGCCATGCGGAAACATCCGGAATGGAACGACTTCAGGTTCTTTCTCGAACTTGCGCGGAACGGGAAGATTTCCCTGACCGGGGAAAAGCTCGGTGTTGAGCACTCGACCGTGTCACGTCGGATTGACCGTCTGGAAGAAAGCCTGGGCACGGTGCTGTTCGACCGGCGTCGCAATGGCTATTCCCTCACCGACGCCGGCAAGGCGCTGGTTCCGCATGCGGAGCGGATGGAGAATGCGTTGCTCGGCGCCATCGAAGAGAGCGAGGGCCAGTCGGGCGACGTCGTCGGCACGGTTCGGGTTGGCACGCCAGAGGCGTTTGGCATCAACGTGCTGGCGCCCAGCCTGGTGGATCTCCATGCCCGGCATCCCGATCTGCATGTCGAGTTGATGGCGCAGCCCCAGTTTCCCAGCCTCGTGACGCGCGAGGTCGAGATCCTGGTGACGCTGGAGCCGCCGCAGGTCGGCCGCTATACGACGGCGCGCCTGGCTGAAGTGGACTACTTCCTCTATGGCTCGCCGGCGTATCTGAAGGCCCGCCCTGCGATCGGGGCGCTTGCCGATGTTGCCGAGCACGCGTTCGTGGACTACGTCCACGACGGCTCGGTCAGCGAGCGGTATCGCATCCTCGAAGAGCTGACGCCGAGTCCCAGACGGCACTTCACCACGACGAGCGTCCTGGCCCAGCGGGCCGCCGCCGCAGCGGGGATGGGCCTGGTCCTGCTGACGCCTTATGTCGCTGGCACCGGCTCAGATCTCGTCAGCATCTTCCCTGACCAGCCGCTGATTACGCGCACTTTGTGGATCGCCGCGCCCGAAGACCTGTTCCGGATCAGGCGTATCCGCTGTGTGTGGGACTTCATTCGCGAAGTCGTTTCCCGTCACCCGGACGAGTTTCGGCGATAGTTAGCCGCAACACCGCTTTCGCCCAACCCTCCCGTCATCCTTTGTGCATCTGCGCACAACGACCTTGCGTTCGTTGCCGTTGTTGTTGAAAAAAGCACGAACAATAATGGGCAGCACGACAGCGACGTCGGCGGACTTCCTCGACTGATCTGTCAGAACCCCTTGTCAGAAGTGGATGGTGACGGAGATGAACAAACTATTCAGAAGCGCCATGGACGCGCTCGATGGCATTGTCGAGGACAGACAGACCATAGCAGTCGGAGGATTCGGGCTTTGTGGCATTCCGGCGGCCCTGATCTGCGCATTGCGCGATACCGGCGTGACCGGTCTCACCTGTATCAGCAATAACGCCGGCGTTGACGATTTTGGACTGGGCCTGCTGCTCCAGACTCGTCAGATCAGCAAAATGATCGCGTCCTATGTAGGCGAGAACAAGGAGTTCGCGCGCCAGTACCTCAGCGGCGAACTGGCGCTCGAATTCAATCCTCAGGGCACATTGGCGGAGAGGCTGCGCGCTGGCGGCGCTGGCATTCCGGCGTTCTACACACGGACGGGCGTTGGTACCGTCGTGGCCGACAACAAGGAAGTACGCGAGTTCGATGGCGAGCGCTACGTCATGGAGCGCGGCCTCAAGGCCGATATTGCGCTGGTGAAGGCGCGAGTCGCCGACCGTGCCGGCAATCTCATGTTCGGCCGTACCGCCCGCAACTTCAATCCGGAAGTTGCGATGGCCGGGCGCATCACGGTGGTGGAAGTGGAAGAGCTTGTGGAAGTCGGTCAGCTCGATCCCGACGAGATCCATCTGCCCGGCATCTTTGTCGACCGTCTGGTTGTTGTTCCTAATCCGGAGAAACGTATCGAACGCAAGAGCTTCCGCTCGCGCGACAACAAGGAGGCAAGACATGGCGTGGACGCATGACCAGATGGCCGCGAAGGCGGCCGCCGAACTTCGCGACGGGGACTATGTCAATCTGGGCATTGGGTTGCCAACGAAGATAGTTCAGCACGTGCCGGACGGCATGCAGGTATGGCTTCAATCAGAGAATGGCTTGATCGGCATTGGACCACCTCCGTATGAAGACGAGATCGATCCTGACCTGATCGATGCCGCCAAGCAAACCATCACGATGGCGCCAGGCGCATCCATCTGTTCCTCATCGATGTCTTTCGCGATGATCCGCGGCGGTCATATGGATCTTACGATCCTGGGAGGCATGCAGGTCAGCGCGGCTGGGGACCTGGCAAACTGGATGATTCCGGGAAAGATGGTCAAGGGCATGGGTGGCGCGATGGACCTCGTCGGTGGAGTGCGCCGCGTCGTGGTGGTTATGGAACACAACACGCGCGATGGCGAGATGAAGATCCTGGAGCGCTGTTCATTGCCGCTCACCGGAGCGGGAGTGGTCAACCGCATCATCACCGACCTGGCGGTCATCGATGTGACTGGCGCCGGCCTCATCGTCCGAGAGATGGCCCCGGGCGTTTCCAGGGATGTGCTCCAGGCGAGGACTGAGCCAACACTGAGCTTCGATGCCAGCGGTTCTTTTCTATCCGTATAACGAGGTACTGAACGTCTGAAGATGAATGCGGATGCCTTGTCTCCCGGCAAGTATATCTGCGATGTGTCAGCCAAAGCCGGCCATGCCGGCGGTGACGAGGAGCCGGCGGCAACGATGTTGATCCGATGCGAGGTGATGCACAGCTAGCTGCAGAATCAGCATACCTTCGAAGACGCTGCGGATGCTGACGAGGAGCCATGTGCCCACTGTATGGAGCCCTGAGCGCGCGGCAAACAACCAGTCTGTAGGTCACGCTCCATGTGGCGCGAATGACGGGTCCCGCGCCAGCTGTGGTGCCATTTGACATGCGGCTTGCCCCCGGGACCTCCTGCATCGCGATGTTTATCTTGATAGCGGGTACAACCCACCTCCTCTCAAAGAAAGTGGGCCGTAAAACCCAGGCTAAACTTCCTTGGTGTCGAATATGAGCATGTCAACGCCGGACGGGGCAAAGTTGCCGACGTCAGCTGCCGCGGCGGCGCCCTCACGGGAAGCCATCGCCTGCTGGAGCGCAGCCAGCGAATCGAAGCTCAGCACTGCAATCAGGTGAAACGGCGAATCGCCGGCAGGGCTTGAAACTGGGCCGCTGCTGACCTCGTAGCGTCGCAGGCCGGGGATTTTCTTGGCGATTGGAACATGGGTCGAGAAGTAATATGAATCGAACGCCGCCGTGTCTGCAGGCTTCTTGTATAGCACCACCAACTTTGCCATCGTAGTTTCCCTAAAAAACGTGAGTTTGCACAGCACAGCGATCAATGCAAGGACTAGCAGCCGACCGTTGCGGGTTCAGGCTGTCGTGACTTGGTCCTTGCTTGGCGTCCATGCCGTGCCTCGAACCGATCAGCGTGCGCCAGCTCGGGTTCGGGTCGCGCTCAAATCACGGTGATGTCTTAAAGGTTAGGCGCCAATGCTGTCAGAGAGAATTGGCCCGCTGCGCAAGATTGCGTTGCGTGTGCCGCAACCTGAAAACTATGTATGTGATGGAAACGAGACAAAGCGGCCACTGAGGCATGCACTATGCAATCTACTGGTCTGCGCGCCGTTGGAGAACGGCCGTCTTGCGCGCCGGATGACGTCCAGGCGGCCTCGACGAACACCCGCCGCACGTGGCTATTGCCGGCCTTGGTTATGCCGCCTCGTCGGTCTCGTTTGCCGCTGGAATGCTCGCTTGGCACCAGGCCCGAATACGCCATCCGTTGCGGCGCATCGGAGAAGCGTCGCTAATCGCCAAGCTCGGCGACTACGGTTACTGGAGCAATCAGGCTGACATCCTGCAAGGCCATCCATGCCTCGGTCACCGGCCACACCGGGCAGTCTTACACCGCGCGTTCGATTGCCTGCTCCAGGCTCGCTACAAGTTGGCTGCAAGACTTGACCGTTAGCCAGTCACTTCAGATCGATGTATGAGCAAGAGTCCGTGTGCCCCCGCATTGACGGGTGAGGCGATGCCGGAAGGGAAACCCGCGTGCAGCCCAGAATCTCGGAAACGCGTGGGAAGAAGGCGAAGGGGGCTTGGTGAGGAACGATAGTTTTTGCCGGCGGAAGCTGACGTCCTGCGCTCAGTTGCGCGCATAGGGAACCGCAATTGAGCCGGCGACTATGGAATGATCCGATTCGCGCGTAGTTTGTCGAACTGCCGCAGGAACATGTCCTGCGATTCTTGAGCTTCATCAAAGCCATACTGACGCGCCTTGGCGGTCAACGGCCCGGCAAACGGGCGCCGATTAGGGTGACCACCCGCGAGCGTTCTTCCTAGTACCGGCCAGCACCCAGCATGCCGCCGGTTGCGGGTCGGCCAAGAAGCGCTCGTAGGCGAGCATGTCCTCATGAGTCAGTGACGAGAGTGGCTTATCCAGTTGCAGCACGGCCCTCTTTCGACATCGTTCTCCCCAACTTTCCCACGCACTCGTATATCTGGGGCGAACGCCATCGCAGCGCGTTTATGCGTGTAGCTCAGCGACAATACGTTCCGCGAGAAAATCGCAGGGGGGCCGGTTCGACTTGACACTCCGCGCAAGTATGATCTCGAGCGTGCCAATCTCAGGCAGTCCCTGCGCAGACCCGAGCAACGTAAAGTCAGGCGGCACCGCACACCGTGCCAGTGGGGTAATGGCGAGGCCGGCTCGGGCCATCGTTAGCAGGCCCAGCAGACTCGGACTCTCATATGAGGTTCGATACGCAATCTTTACGCGCTCAAGGCTTCGAATCGCCTTCTCGCGTGCGACGCTTCCAGGCAGAAACACGGCAATGGGTAGCGGCCGCTCTCGCCAGATATCAGTGGAGCCTGGGGCGGCTGCCCACACCATGGGCTCATGCCGCAAGAACTCACCGGTCAGCCCTTTGACACGTGTCGCGCAGACGAGATCTACCGTGCCGTCTCGCAGCATCGGGGCTAGCGCGACGCTGGGTAGCCCGATCACCTGGATTTCGACCTTGGGATAGCTGGCCGAGAACTTCTTGAGAATCGGCGGAAACAGTGAGGTCGCGTAATCGTCAGGTACGCCGATCACCACGCGGCCAGTGACGTCCGGTCGCACGACCGCTGCCCATGCCTCATCGCGTAGTGCAATGATCCGGCGCGCATACGTCAGAAGGACCTCTCCGTCCTGCGTCGGAATCACGCTGCGCGGCTTGCGCACGAAGAGCGCCTTGCCGAGGGCCGATTCCAGCGTTTTGATCTGCATGCTCACCGCCGATTGCGAGCGATGCACGAGGTCGCCCGCTCGGCTGATCGTGCCCGTATCTGCGACGGCGATGATCATGGTGAGAACGTCGACGTCGAGGGCTTTCCGCTCAGTGCTCATGCGCTTTCTCTTGTACAGGTATCAGAAAATCTGAAAGATTCCATCAATATTATGCGATTTTCTTTTTGGGTGCGGTGCAGCAAAGTCTGCGAAAAGGAGTTAGACATGAATGCCCGAGCGCCCCTTACTACGCTGGCTCTTGCCGGTGCCTGGCCACAACCCTCTTTTGTTTCCACCGCCTCTGGCATCGCCGTTCCATACGTGGAAGCTGGAAGCGGCGAGCCAATGGTATTCGTGCACGGGTCGCTGTGCGATTTCCGCTATTGGGACCCGCAGCTCGCTTCGTTATCGAAGAACTTCCACTGCTTCGCTCCGAGCTTGGGCCACTATTGGCCGGAAACCGGTGCATTCGGACGCGGCGCCTTCAGTTGGGAGGCGCACGTCGCTGAAATTGCGGAGTTCATCGCGGCGCTGGGTCTGGAGCCGGTCCATCTGGTCGGGCACTCGCGCGGCGGTTGCATCGCGTTTCACCTGGCGCGCGAATACCCTCACTTGGTGAAGACGCTCACCCTCGCTGATCCGGGCGGCCCAGTGCAGGCAACGCCGCAAGCAGAGGCCGGAAAATTGCCGCCGGCCACCCACGCGTTGAGAGCGAAGGCCGCAGAACTGATTGAGCAGGGCGAATTCGATGCCGGTCTGAATCTGTTTGTAGACTCGGTAACCATGCCTGGCTTTTGGAGCAAGAGTTCCCAGAGCTTCCGCAGGATGGCGCTCGATAATGCGCCCACACTGCCGAAGCAGCTGCTTGACCCGTTGCCCGCCTACACACGTGAAGCCGCCCGTGAAATCCAGTGTCGAACGTTGCTGATCGACGGGCAAAAGAGTCCGCGCATGTTCCGTAGCACGGTCGAGAAGCTTCAAGAATGGATCGGGCGCGCTGAGCGTCAGACAATTGCCGGAGCATCTCACGGCATGAATATTGCCAACCCAGGCGCGTTCAATCGGGCGGTTGCCGGGTTGGCTACTGGCTAGAGGGGCCTTGCGTCCAGGGCACACATGGGCTTCTCTCGCCTACGGGGGCGGCCTCTAGCGGGCATACAGTCTGGCTTGCCGGACGATAGTAACAAGTCGTCTGGCACAACTGCCTTCCGACGTGCCAGACGCCGCTACTTGGTGCAGTTGCTTGGCGCCGACCCGCGCGAGATCATCTGGACCTCGGGCGCGACCGGGGGGAATAACTTGGCGATCAAGGGCGCTGCGCAGTTCGATCGAGCGGCGGCATCTAGTGACCGTTCGCCCCGAGCACACGGCCGTGCTTGACACTCGCCGAGAACTGGAGCGGCGGGGTTTCGAGGTGACGTACCTGGAGGTCGGTTCCGACGGCCTTATCTACCTCGACACGCTCGCAGCGTCTACAGGCCAGCACGCGTCCAGCCCTTCGTTGCCGTTGAGGTCATGTCCGCCGGCACCTACGCCAAGGCGTAAGCGGAAAATGGAAGTACGCGGTCCCTGGCACGACGCGCTCGGGACCCTTGATTTTCAAGAACGCTCTCTCCGCCGCGCCCTATCTGTTCGCGACATAATCGTGTTGGTGATCGGCGTGCTCGTCGACAGTGAGCCGCGTGGTCACTTCGCTGGCCGGTCGTCGGCGCCACCTTATGCGCGCGTCAGTCGCGGGCGAGCTCGGCAATCACCGAGTCGGTCACAGGCACCGGGGTCTTGGCTTGTCGCCTGCGACCGACGATTTCCAGCTACCAGCCCTGGTCCCCCCTGCGCGTCGCTGGCAGGGGGTCTCAGCGCTTTCAGTCCAGCCTCCCAACCAGCCAGACGATGGCAAGATAGGTCAGCACGTGCGCGTACTGGTCCAGGCCAAATGCCCACCAGAACTGCGGCAGATTCGGTGTCAATTTGGCGCGTCGGCCGAGACGCACCTTCCAGCGATCGATCATGTAGTGAACGACAGCGTCGGTGATCCCTAGCCAGAGCCAGTAGGCCATACCGAAGCCGGCGAGCAGCACCGCGGTACACAGGCCATGCAAGCCCGCGTGGGCATAACCACCGTAAGCGCGAAATTAAGCGCACCTAGCTTTTGTGGCTGAGAGTGGGCAGGCTTGCGTCCGCAACCACCATTTGCGGACGCAAGCATGATGGACAACGAATGTGAAGTTCCGCCGCTGAGAGTGACCCGTGTTCGCTCCAACGGGAAGCGAGACTTTGACCCCAGGGATAAGCGCCAACTGGTCGAGGCGTGTCTGCGGCCAGGGGTATCGGTAGCTGGGATGGCGCTCAAGGTCGGCATCAATACGAACCAGTTGCGCAAGTGGATTCGGCTGCACCAAGCGGCAACGGAAGCCGCGGCGGCCGACAGCGCGGAGCTTGCAGTGCCAGCGTTCGTACCGGTCATCGAGATTAGCGGGGTAAAGCGAGTTCCGGAGTCGCCGCTGGCGCGGGAATGCCTGCCAGCCCAGGCGCCTGCTTCCACCCAACCATCGGTACGACCGTCGCTGAAACCTGCACTACTGACGGCGCGGCTGCCCAACGGCGTGACGGTCGAACTTGAATGCGGCGGACAGGACGTTGCGCTGGTGAAGGCGATGATCGAAGCGCTGGGAGCGCGTTGATGTTCCGATTCGACGCTAACGTACAGGTCTACCTGCACCGCAATGCGGTGGATTTCCGCCTCGGGATCAACGGGTTGGTTGCCCTGGTCGAACAGTCGATGCAGCTTGATCCGTTTGCCCGCGCCGTCTATGCCTTTCATAACCGTCGGCGCAACCGCATCAAGCTGTTGCTGTGGGACCGCAACGGCTTCTGGTTGCTGCTCAAGCGCCTGGAGGAAGACCGCTTCGTGTGGCCACGGCGCCAGCAGGCGGTGATCGAGCTGACAACCGAGCAGTTGCACTGGCTGCTGGACGGCATCGACGTGGACGCGGTGAAGCGCCACCCGTCACGCAAATATCAGCACACGGCTTGATGGTCGTTCGGGGTGACGTATACCCGATTGCGCCATGGCTGCACTATCGTGTTCAGCATGAACGAACACGACCTCTCCCAATTGCCGCCGGCCGCCCAGGCCTATATCCGCGAGCTCGAAGCGAAGGCTGCCACCAACGCCCAGCACATCGCCGAGCTGAACGAGCGCATCAAGCTCCTTGAGGAACAGTTCCGCCTCGCACAGTCCAAACGCTTCGCACCAAGCAGCGAGAAGCTCAAGGACCGAGTGTTCGACGAAGCCGAACAAATGGCCACTGCGGAGCCGGCCGACGACGATGAGGATGACGCGCTCGCGCCGCCAGACACGGGGCTGCCAGAGCCTGATAAGCCCGCAGGCCGCAAACGTGGCCGCAAGCCGCTGCCGGCGGACATGCCGCGCCAGCGAATCGAGTACGACCTGACCGAGGACCAGAAGATCTGCCCATGTTGCCAGGGTTCGATGCACCGCATGGGCGAGGAAGTCAGCGAGCAGTTGCACATCGAAGCAAAGGTCTCCGTTCTGCAGCACGTCCGCTTCAAATACGCGTGTCGGCACTGCGAGCGCAATGCCGAACGCACGCCGGTGTTGACTGCGCCGATGCCGGCGCAACCACTGCCGGGCAGCAACGCCAGCCCAGCGATGCTGGCAACGGTGACCACCGGCAAGTACGTTGATGGCACGCCGCTCTATCGGATGGAAGACGCGCTGGGTCGCGCCGGCATCGAAGTTGGCCGCGGCACACTGGCCAACTGGATCATCCGGCCTGCGCAACTGCACTACAGCCGGCTGTACGAGGCGCTGCGCCGCACGCTGCTGTCGCAGCCACTGATCCATGGCGACGAGACGACGGTGCAGGTGCTCAAGGAGGAAGGCAAGGCCGCGCAGAGCAAATCGTACATGTGGGTGTATCGCAGCGCGGAGGACTGCGAGCATCCGGTGGTGCTGTTCGACTACCAGCCGGGGCGCGGACAGGAGTATCCGCAGGCGTTTCTCGCCGGCTACGAGGGCATGCTAATGACCGATGGCTACAGCGCCTGGCGCACGCTCGAAGGCGTTACCCACTTTGGCTGTGTTGCGCACGCGAGGAGAATGTTCGTTGATGCGCAAAAGGGGCAGAAAAAGCCCAGCGCTCGAGTACTAAAGGCGCTCGAGTACTTCCAGGCCCTGTATCAGGTCGAGACGCTCGCCAAGGCAGACCTGCCCGAAGGCGAAACGCGCGTCAACTACACGTACCGGCTGCGTCAACAGCACAGCGTGCCGCTGCTGGAAGCCCTCAAGGCATGGCTGGACCAGCAGGCGCCGCAGGTACTGCCGGAAAGCCTGCTGGGCAAGGCCATCGCCTACGCGCGCAACCAGTGGGAATACCTGAGCCGATATGTTATCGATGGGCGTGCGCCCATCGATAACAATCCGGTCGAACGTGACATCCGCCCATTCTGCACAGGGCGAAAGGCATGGCTCTTTGCAGACACTGTCGCGGGGGCGAAGGCGAGCGCCATGATCTACAGCCTGATGCTTACGTGCCGCGCCTGTGAGGTCGAGCCGTATGCTTATCTGCTCCACGTGCTCACAGAGCTGCCACAGCGCGCGCTGGAGGCTGACATCAGCGACCTGTTGCCGTTCAACTTCCCCCGGCGGCAAACCGCGCCGCCGCACCCTGCCTGAGCGGCGGGTCGATAGTTGCCTGGGTATTCCGGTTCAACGTGACCGCCGATTCCGGTATCGTGACCGGCCATTCCGGCATCGTGATCGGCCATTCCGGACAGCCGGGAAAATCGGTCACGTTCATCCGGAATCGGCGGTCACGTTCACCGGAATACGCAGTTGCCCCCAAGTCGGGGACTCCATCACACGGAGAGAAGCCCCTCGTTACCCGGTAACAGCGAGGCGCTAGCGGGGGACGTTGAAATAGAGATCCCACTGCTCCGAATCCGGATTGAGCCTGCGCACGATCGCGTCGTCCGCTCGTGCGATCAGCCGCTCCAGCATCTGACGCTTTGTTACCGTGTAACGGTGCGCCAGCCGGGCGAGAGCAAGGTCGGCTTCCGTACTGACCCACATATCCAGCCGCCGCTCTCCGTTGCCGTCCTTGCCCGCCGTCGCGCGCCTTGCCCGATAGGCGGCCTGCCGCTGTGCTGTCGTCTGCGCCATCTGCACTCCTCATGATCGTTACCCGGTAACACTCCGGTGTGGCGACGTTACCGGGCGTGAAGTGTAATAAAAGTAGTTCGTCAGTGGCTGAGCACAAGGCCAATTAAATCAATAAGTTAGCGTTTCTTGTGTGGGCGTCCGTATCAACATTGCTACGATTTTTCGAGTAGTAATCCTGGCACTTTCGTGAGGCGCGAAGTAATTCTGAAACGATCGCGGGTCCGTCACCTCGTGTCATCTTTACTACTTTTCGCTCTGACTACGCGGATTCGCTCGGGGTGATTAAAAGGAGCGTTCGCGCGAAACATTCCAAAATAAGGCTGCAATCGCAGCCGAGAACTCCGAATGTGAGGTGGCCTTGCCGCAGAGTGAGAGTAGTCGCGCAGGGGACACGATTTCTCCGAACTGCGGAAGTAAAGATGATACGTTCTGCGTGATTAAGCGCGCGAATCAACATTACTTCGCACAGGGAGCGCGATTACTACACTTCACGCCACCGGGACCTTGTTTCGCATGGGAAAGATACAGTCGCACGAATGCTGAGCGAAAAATTGCTACGTTCGCATGAATGTTGAGCGTGGCTCGCACGAATGGCGATCCTCAACAGAAGTAGAGCGCTTCGACGAGACGCCGCCGCCAATGCGCGCGTTCGACCCGCCTCCTCATGTCCCGTAAGCGGCTCTTATAAAATGCAATTAATCACCTTGATGCGCCCGAAGACTTGAACGGGAAGCTTGCATCAATGGGATGGCGCCGAAATTTCACGATGGTGATGATACGGCGCCCGGTTGCTATTTCTTGCTTCCCCAACCAATCCGATGCCGCTCCTGCGTGGCCTCATGCCGCGCATCCTCCTCGCTGTGCAGGTAGCCGCTCGTCGTCGACAGCGAGCTGTGCCCGAAGTTGTCCCGCACAAAGCGCAGGTCGACCTGCTGGTCGGTCATATGCGAGCCAGCGGTGTGGCGCAGCCAATGGGCCGAGGCACTGGCCAGCACCGCGGCCTGTGCTTCCCATTCCGGCCCCCGCGCGCGCAGGCGCGCCGCGGCCATGCCAAACACCTCTTTCAGGATCAGGTGCAGCGCTCCGCGTGACAGCGGTTTCTCGCTGTCCGCTTTTCCAATCACCGGCAGCACCAGTGGCCGCGTCTCCCCGAACTGCGGAGTCGGCGGCAATGCGTGGGCGCGGCGGTAGCGCGCCAGTTCGGCAATCAGCTCGTCGGTCGCCGGCACCAGCCGCGTCTTGCTGCCTTTGCCGGTCACCTCCAGCCACCAGCGCTCGATGCCCTGGGCATCGCGGCGGCAGAAGAACGCCCCCATGGGGGTGGCCGTCACCTCCGACGCACGCAAGCCGCCCAGATAGAGCACGGTCAGCACCCAGCGGCAGCGCGCCGCATGCAGGCGTTCTCGCGCGTTTTCGGTTGGCATCGCTTCGACCGTGTCTTTGACGATCGCCCACATGTCGTGGCTCAGATAGCGGGTGATGCGCGCCTTGGTTGGCGCGCGCCGACGGCGGGCGAGGGCGAGCGGGTTACCGGCCACGTAGCCCGCCTCGGTGAGCCAGGCGAACAGCGCGTTCAGGATCACCAGCGCCTGGCGCACGCTGCCGGGCGACAGCGGCCCGGCGAACGGGCGCCAGTCCGGATGGCTGCGCGCGAGCTTCTTGCTGCCGGCCAGGACCCAGCGGGCGGCCGGCTGCGGATCGGCCAGAAAGCGCTCATAGACGAGCAGGTCCTCGTGCGTCAGGGAAGACAGCGGCTTGCCGAGCTGTAGCACGGCCCACAGGATCAGCCGCTCCACCTCGCGGCGATAAACGGTCACCGTCGCCGCGCTGTCGGCGTAGCGCGCGAGCCAGGCGGTCACGGCGGACAGGTCGTCGGTCGCCGCGATGCGGGTGGCCGTGGCGGGCGCTCGGTTGCTGCCGTCGTGCCCGGACAGCGCCGACGGCAGCCGTAACTGCTCCAGCGGAGTGGGTAGGGCGGCGAGGGGGCGGACGTAGGTGGGGCGGGCGGAAGGGCGGGCGATTCCACGGTCGTTAGTTTGCACAATTTTGTATCCGAGACGTGGCCGTGAAATCGACGCCGCCCGGGCGTGCGAGAACAAATTTACTTCACGAAATTCTGCACCATTTTGTTCTCCCGGCGAACATTCGAAGCAATTTTGTATCTTTGCCAACGTTTGTTCCATTCTCGTCGTGCGATTTTTCCCAAATGTGCCCTAAGGTTTATAACCATCGCCTCTGGGGCGATCGGCCGATTTTGGAGCGTCGCATGGAAGAGGGTATTGACGACAATTCCTGTTGCTCCCGCCGGAGGATAGACGGGCGAACCGTCGACACTTCCCACTGGGCCAGCCCCGATGAGGGAGCGCTTACTGGTGACCGACGCGTCCTGTACCTTGCGAGAAAGCAGGCGGTTTCGCTGTATCTTTCCGGTGCCTCGGGCGAAAGCATCAGGCGGCTGACGTCGCTTGGCACAAGTCAGGCCTATCGTCTCATCCGGGAGCGCTGCCTTGAGACGCATCCCGACGGGCGTCCTTATGGCTGGCGCGGGCTTGTGCCATGGCTCCGAGTCAAGCCATACCGTCGTAGCACGAAGGTCCATGTCGACCAGTTCGGCCGCGGTGCTGCGGGCGCGATGCAGGCGCTGCTGGACAGTCAGCCGGCGCTTCGTCAGGCATTTGAGGCGCGTATCCTCGCGAGCGCCTCAGCCAAGCGACTAGTCGAAACTAAACAGTCGAGAAGGCGTCATTGCGCGTGGTTTCTGGACCAATTGCGTGGCTTCGGGTACGAAGCGCGAAACGAATGGCCGTTCAACACATTGAGCCTTGGCTACTCTTCGATCTGTCGGTATATCGACAAGGTGCTGTCGGCCAACCCAAGGGCGCTGGCCGCGGCGAGTGGCGGGCCGAATTTGGCTGTGAAGCTGAGGTCCGGTGACGGAACCGGGCGGCCGGTGCAGAGGTTCATGCAACGCGTCGAAATGGACGCGCACAAGCTAGACGGACGTTTCTGCGTGTCGCTTCCCCTGATGGGGGGCGGTTTCAAGGAGAAGATCGTTCATCGTCTCTGGGTCGTTGTGATCCTGGAGGTCGTTTCGCGCGCGGTGCTAGGGTACTACTTCAGCGTGAGACGGGAAATATCGAAAGATGACGTCATGCGCGCGCTGAAGCGGGCATTGGGCAGATGGTGCCTGCGCCCGGTCAGTTTTTGCGATACGCCGTATCTGCCTGAAGCCGGGCTTCTTTCCGCTCTGGGTAGCGATTTCGTCGGGCTATGCTGGGACGAGACCAGCGTAGATGGTGCGCTTGCCGAGACTTGTCAGCACGTGCGGGATGCGCTGCGCGACAGCGTCGGCTCCACGCTACTGGACCCGAAGACCTCGTTCTCGAAACGTCGAAGCAAGGATGACCGCCCGTTCATCGAGACGTTTTTCCGCAATCTGGCCGGACAGGGATTCCAGCGTCTTTCCAACACCACCGGCGCAAATTTCCAGGACCGCAAGGGAAGACAGCCGGAAGAGGTCGCCCTGGCGAGTCGATTCCAGTACGAATATGCGGAAGAGCTGCTGAACGTGCTCATTGCCAACTACAACGCGACACCGCACAGCGGGATTGGTAACCGCACGCCGCTCGCGTATGCGAAGTTCTTGTACCACCATTCCCAGCAGAGCTTCCGGCGAGCCGACCCCGCTGTCGTGGACACGCTATTCAGCATCCGCAAGCGCTGCATCGTGCGCGGGGGCGCTAAGAGCGGGCGTGCCCCGTTCGTTGAGTTCCATTACGGCCGTTATACCAACGACGTGCTGCACAACCGGCACGACCTTGTCGGCTCCGAGATCTGGGTGGTCTGCCACAAGGAGGATGACTGCCGGGTGGCGCTTGCCTCCACGCTGGACGGTATGTCACTCGGCGTGTTGCGGGCAGCACCGCCTTGGAACATGTCGCCGCACAGCCTGTCGCTACGTGCTGCAATTTGCCAGGCGTGCTCTCACGGAAAGTTTGCGATTCCGGCAGGCGTCGACGCCATCGATGTCTTCATGCGCTACGTGGAGAGTCAGGCGCACAACCGCTTGCCGGTCCATCCGGCCTACCTCGAGGCACGGCGCATACTGGCAGCCGCAGCCGATTCATCAATCGGGCCTTCCATGCTGGATGTAGCAATGGCTCGGGCCAAGGCAGGCAGCAGTTCTTCAAAGGGTAGCAAGGGGGCCGCTTCGGAGCCGACGGCAAGACGCGCGCAGTCTGGCGCCGCGGACCCGCTGAAGCCTTCTGCGGGTCCTACGCTGCCTCCGCGTCGAATGGCGCAGTCGAGGTAAGCCATGTCCTTCTCACTGCCCGAGCGCATCGATCCGCGGCACTGCATCGTGACGAAGCAATACGCGGTGTATACACCGCCCATGCACGAAATGATCGAGCAAATCGGCGAATGGATCGACCAGCAGCGCCCCGGCGGCTATATCTATGGTGCGTCACGCCTAGGCAAGTCCCGCTGTGTGCAGTGGTACGTTGCAAACGAATTGCAGGAGCGCTTCAAGGCCGTCATGCCCCTGGTGGTGTGGAATCGCCGCCCCGACAGTCACAGTAGTGAAGCGGGATTCTGGCACCAGCTCTTACTCGCCTCGCGTTTCGAATTCGCCAACCCGGCAAAGCCGCCGAAGAAAGCCGAAGGCATATACCTGTGCAAGCAACGCTTCATCGCCATTGCGAACAACGCGCAACGGAACTACATGGTGCTGCTTATCGACGAAGCGCAGGATCTGACGTTGCGGGAGTGGAAGTGGCTGGTCGGCCTGCAAAATGAGCTCGATTACGAGGGCTATTTACTCAGCGTATTTTCAGTCGGCTCACACCAGTTGAACTATCGCCACGAATATATGGCCATCACGGGCAACGCTCACGTCGCCGCGCGCTTTATGGCAGCGCATGCGCGCTTCCACGGCCTGCGCTCGCCCGAGGAGATCGGGTACGTGCTCAACGGCTACGATATCGACTCCGAGTGGCCGCCAAGCAGCGGCGTTCCGTACCTGGCGCACTTCGCGCCGGCGGATTATGCGGCCGGGCGCCGGCTCGCCGAATGCGCGGCGCTGCTGTGGAAAGCGCTGATGGAGCTTTCGCCCCAATCTGCGCGCGGGCATTTCGAATTTCCAATGCAGCATGTCGCGAAAGCCACCGAGGCGATACTCTTCCAACTGGCGCGGGGCGAAGACTGGGCCGACGTGACCTCCTATGAGAGCTGGTTGCGAGAACTCGCTAAAGCGAACTTCCCGGACCACATGAGGATCATCTCGACGGGTAGTTGACATGGCGGCCTACCCATCGGTGAACTGGTGGCCGGGAAACCTCCGTCCGTACGAGTCGAGGCTGTCGTTCGTCGCCCGCTTCTGCGCACTGAATGGCATCAACGTCCGAAAATGCGCGGAGTTTTTGAGTGTGGAGCCCGATAGCAGCACGCCGCTTCCGATCGACGAAATCAGGCGCCTGGCGTCCGTGCTGGGTGAGACCGCGCCGCTTGTCGAAGACGTTTTCTCGCCTTCCATACGGTTCATCGATGTCGGCCGTTATGGCCCGCCTCCCGATAGTCGCGAGCGACGTGCCATCCGCTATTGCGAGACCTGTGTGCAGCACGGCTACCACAGCTACCTGCATCAGCTTGGGTGGCTTTCGCGGTGCCCATTTCACCTGAGCGAGCTGAAAACGACCTGGGCGCAGAAGCACACCGCCAGGCTCGTGTCGCAGCGTGTGGGCGCGTTGGAGTTCGTGATGCGGCAACGCTGCAGGACGTGGCCGCACGGCATTGATGCCGGCTTTCCCGCCCGAGAGCCGGGGCGTGTTGCGTCGCTCGCCGGCTGGGTCGCACGGGCGAGCGTCGCTGCCGCGCGCATGTCGCTCGGCGAGATCTGGTCGTCGGGCAACGATGGCATGCCGGGGGCCGTCTCCCTCGACCAAGCGTTCGGTCAGCTGCGCGCGCTTGAGCCCCCGCCCGAGGACATCGAACCGCTCCTTACCGAAGCCGGTGATCGGTGGAGTCTGGAAAGCCACGCGTTTGCGCGGCAAGCGAAAATCCAGCTCGGCCGCCTCAGGTCGAGCCACCTCAGCTTTGCCGACGTTCTTCACTTCTATATACGCATCAACGCCGCTTCGGCGAATCCGTCTTCGTTTGTCACGCGCCTGAATGCCATGCAAGACCGACAGGCTCGCCATGGCACCTGTCGCTGTCGGTGGAGGCTGACTAAGGAGGGACGGCTTTCGCGCTGGGTCAGCGTGCGTCCAGAGGAGGGGCCCCGCTGGGGCCTGATCTGCCCATACGATATCGCGCTCAACGAACTTCAACTCGGCTGGGGCCGTTCGGACCTGGCGCTCTCCAATCGGCCGGCGGAGCAGGAACGGCGGCGCTTCTGCAGCGTTTCTCACGCGATGCGCGACTTGGGCCTCATCCGCTATACACGGGAGGCAGCGGTAGCGCCGGCGGGTTACCTATATGCCGATCAGGACGTCTGGACCTGCTGCGAGTGGGTCTGGGAGTCGACGCTAACCGCAGTGCTCGATATGGCGGTCACGTGGGAAATCGAGCTGACGTTCGATGCGTTGACCACTTGGCTAGATGACATCGATCGGGGTGTCGATCCGCTTGAGCGGGACGATTCCAAGTTTTGCGTCCGCCTGTGCGAAACCGACGATGGCCTCTTGCTGATCAAGTGGACGAGGGCAGAAGCGAATGTGCGTCGGGGGCGACCCCGGATCTGAACGCAACGTACCGTGAGCAACGTGAAGCCCGTTGGCTTGCGACGCATTGCGGCCAGAGTTTCGGCCCAGGGGGCTCGGAACAAAATTGTGCAGAAAACGCTAACAAAATTGTGCAAACCAACGCGGGGGTCTAAAAAGTCACAGCTAGCTTCGCAATTATAGACATAAGCGCAGTTATGTCTAAAGTATCGCCAAGAAAATTGTATATATAACGTATTACGTAGTAATATTTATCAACATTTCTGTTTTTTTCTCCCTATGCCCGCTGCCGACCTGGATCTGACCGACGCCGCGCTGCAGACCGCCATGGCCAACGACATTGCCGAGCTACGCAGTCGCTTCCCCGAGACCCGCGCGTTGTACCGCGAGGTCTGCGGCCTGCTGTTCTTCCGCTACGGCGTCACGCCCACCGCCAACAAGCTCTACAGCCTGGTGCGCAAGGGCAGCATGGGCACGCCGGCGGAGGTGCTGCAGGCGTTCTGGCAGGAGTTGCGCGGGCGCACGCGCGTCACCATCGACCATCCGGACCTGCCGGAGGCGCTCAAGTCGATCGCCGCCAATGCGGTGCAGACGATCTGGCAGGCGGCCAACGAGGCCGCGTCCGCCGAGCTGGCGACGCTGCGCGCGGAGGCGCGTCACGCCGCGAGCGAAGCGGAAGCCGAGCGGGATGCGGCGCGCGCGGAGACGGCGGCCGCACGCGAGGATGCTGCGGCGATCGCGGCCCAGCTGGCCGAAGCCCGGCAGGCGCACGACACCGTGCAGGCGGAGCTGGCCGCCGAGCGACAGGCCCACGCCGCCACGCAGGCCCGGCTCGAGGCGGGGCGGACGGAACTGGAGGCGGGCCGGCGCCAGCTGGACGCGCTGCGCACCCAATTCTCGACCGAGCTGGAGCGGGCGCGCGAGGCGGTAACGCTCGCGCAGGAACGCGCCGAAGCCAGCGAGCGGCGCAGCTTGCGCGAACTCGACGCCGAGCGCACGGCGCGCCAGCAGAGCGAACGCACGGCCGAAGCGTTGCGCGGTGAACTGGCGGCGGCACGCGGCGAGGCGCGTGATGCGGCCGTGGCGCAGGCGGAGGGCCGGGCTAAGCTGGAAGCGCAGGCCGCGGCGCTAGCCGATCGGCTCGCGGTGGCCGAGCAGGCGCAGCGCAAATCCGTCAGCGACCTGGACACCGTGCAGGCGGAGCTCGCGGCGGCGCAGCGCCGGGCCGAGCGCGCCGAGGCCGAAGCGGCGCTGGTGCGGCAGCTGCTGGCAGAGTTGCGGCTGGCGCCGCCTGAGCGAGACGGTGGTGCGCGGCGGCGCAAGGCCGGGAGCCGGCTAAACGAAAAGCCGGGCGAACAACTGGACGAAAATCAGGGGGCGCCGACGGCCTCCCTCACCCCGGAAGATGGCAGCGAGAGCAGTCACAGAAGCGACAGCAGCGATGACAGCAAAGACTGAGCGGGCGGCGGCGATCCGCTGGATCCAGGATCAGATGGCCGACTATGGGCTGACGATGGAAGAGCTAAAAGCGGCGGGGTGCTTCGATCCGCCGCCCCCGCCCCCACCGCCTCCGCCGCCCGTGGTCTGCTACCGCAATGCCGAGGGACTGACCTGGGATGGGCAGGGCGAGATGCCGTCCTGGCTGAAGCGCGCGGTCAATGCAGGGCAGAGCGTGGAGTTTTTTCGGGCCGGATAAACGAAGCTCGGCTGCTGCGAGGGATATATTTTCCTTTCCAATCATAGGTTTACAGAGGATATGGCGGATTTGGGAATCCCGGGTGTCCCTCTGGAAGACCTTGAGGAGGGCCAGCAGACCAAGCGGCGATGTCCTGGGCCGCGCGTGGAGCGAATCGCACTGATGATGTCCAAAAGCGCGTTAGCTGGGTCATCGTACTTTTTGTAAAAAATGGCGGTAGCGGACCGCTGAGCCACCTCTTGCACGGTCTCTCTGCGCCTTGGATCACCACGTGGCATTTGTAAGTCATTGATAGATTGACACTTTCTGCAGGTCGTCGTCAGGAAATGCACGGAAAGTACGATGACCCCTACCATCGGGCCACCGCCAAGGGCTATATTGCAGGCGGCCGAACAACCAGAAAAACTCTAATGATTGATATATCGAATGCTCAACTCGACCCATATCGCGGTTTCCATTATTTTCATGAAGATCTGAATATTTACCTGAAGGTAGCCCTCTCCTCCGCATTGTTGTTAGTTCGTCATTCGGCTGAGCCGCAGGATTCAGACAAGTTGCACGATCTTATAAAGCTTGCGCATCCGTCTTGGAATACCCCGCCTGTCAGAGATATGTCAATAGACATTCAGCGAAGAACTCACGCTTCCATCTCAGCCTTTGCCCTAATCTCTGTCTTCTCAGCATTTGATGACTTCCTCATCGGGACGAAAGCGGAGTTGCATCGATTTTATTCGGCCACAGAGTCATCCAGGCATATCGGAATGAATAAAGCGACACCGACAATTATAGAGGAAACAAATATTAACGACGGCGAAGAAAATGATGATGATGACGACTCGGAAGAACGACTGCGCGCTTTCTATGCCAAAAACGGATGGGACGGAAGGTCGATCGATCCGATCTTAAAGGTGGTAAGGTACTTTCGACTTTGTCGAAACTGCATCGCTCATCGAAACGGGCGTGCGTCGCGCGCACTTGTCAAACATTCTTCTGATGCAGACGTACATAAGCTGGTGAGTAACCTCTTGGACAAGGCATCCAACGGTCTTCGAAAGTACGTGATCAACGAGGATGTTTTTATCGAACCTACCCAAGCGATTCTCTGCTCTCATTTGCTTCGAAAGATCGCGCTGGATGCAAACAAAAAACTTCTAGGTACGCTTGGGTTTGATGGGTTCCTGCGGTCGGTAGCACATCACACAATGTTCAGTGAGACTATCGTGCGATCTGATGCTTACAAAACTCCTGAGGCAGTATTGAATTTCGCCCTAACGGACCGCTATCGAGCGACGATGTCAAATCGAGAGGAGTGTATCCAAGAAATGAAGCGTCTTGGTCTATGGAAAAAATACATGAGCGAGTTTGAGCGAAAGTACGGTACCGGTTATCTGTCCGAATACTAAGGACACCAAAATGATGGTCGGAACGCTCCGCAACTGAGCGAGCGGACCTTCGGATGCCCGACCGGGTCGCTGCTCGAGCGACCGGAACCGGCTACAGCCGTTGCCGCTTCAGCCATTCCTGGTTGGCGACGGTTAGTTGCAGTGCTGGGCCAGGAAGAACGTGAGGCTGGCGTTGCCCGGGCACAGAGATAAGGCACGATATCGTCCGCTGACCATGCCAAGGTGGCTAGCGGTTGTTGTGCCGAACCGGTTGCCCGCAGTCCGGAACCAGCCGGGCAAGGCGCGACGAAATTGCGCCGCCCTCGGCCCAGGGATAGTCTTACCGACTGCTTCGCACGGCCTCGAGCATGGACTGTCCTTGACGCGTCAGACGAGGGTAAGCATGGCCGCGGGCATGTCCGCGCTCGATCGTGACCAGTTTTTGGCCATCTAATTGATCTGGCTCGAGGTCATCAATCCCCTGCGCATCGCCAATCAGCAGTAGCGCGGCGATTTCGTGCGGACTCAGCACGTCGGCCTCCTTTGTCGGCGTCGGAAGACGGAAACTCCGACCGCTGGTCCGTGGATCGAGTGCCACGGAGGACGATGAGAACGGCAGTGAATGCATCGGTGCGAGGAACCTGCCGGTAGGGTACGCCGAACGTTCAAGGCCTGCGGCCAAGATGCGCCCTTATGCTCTTCAGCGCATAAGGGCGGGGGCGACTCTCGGGTGGGCTTGGCCACCGATTCGGCGGTAGTGAATTCAGGCCGCCCTTGTATTCCGGAAACCTCATGGCATGTAGCCGGGTGCGCCAGGTTCTGCCATAGGTCGGCAACTCATCGCCTTGGATCGCCCCCTCGATCAACGGCGCAGGAGACCCCGCGGGGTAGAACTTGCCGGGCCCGACCTCCACTGCTTAGCCGCAGAGCGGGAACGTTGCTCGAGATGGGCGTCGAGGAAGACAAGGGGGCACGAACGTGTCTGCGCTTGATGCTGGAAAGTCGGCTGCGGGCCATGGTCAGCGGCGTCAACCTTGAGCCGGCGACGGATTGTGAATGATAGAACTCATTGTTCGGCGCAGCTCTTTCGCTAAATGACGTTTGCTAAATTTTCTCAGTGAGAATCTTGCGAATGTTGAGAAAATTGAGTAGCCTCTGGGAATCATCCACAGTTCGTCTGCCTCTGACATGAGTTCCTATTCTAGTGTGGCCGATCTGGCCGCCCGCATGCGTATCGAGCCGGACACGCTTCTCGAGAGGCTTCGGGAAGCGGGGGTGAACAAAGCAGACGACCGCGAGCCCGTCTACGAGGCCGATGTCGCCGCGCTCAGTGCGCTTTATCGGAAGCTGCTCGGCCCGCGGACGATCGAGATCGCCGCCGAGGTGCGCGGGGAAGCGGATCCGGGTCTGGAGACGCCGGCGAAGCCTAAGGTCAATCGCGTCATCCTGGTGGGCCAGCTGGGCGAGGGTCCCGAAGTACGGTGCCTGCCGTCCGACGCGCCGGTCGCGAACATCCGCCTCGCAGTGGCCCACCGTTACTGGCGACTTCTGAGGGATGTCGTCGAATTCGGGTATGACACCAGGGAGACGCGCGCACTCCTGTATCTAGACCTGCTGGGAGGACACGTTCCGGCCAGATTGACGGCAGTCGTTCGCCGTCTTGTGCGCAGCGCTCTTCGCGCCTCGATTGCGGAATCCCGGCGGACGCACCGCCTTTCTGCTTTGGCCGCTCAGGTCCGGTCCTTCCTCGCTGGTCATGTAGTGTCGTGCCACCACGCCGACCGGGAGGCGACGATTCACCCGGCCTTTGCCCCGCCGGTTGCGGTCATTTGAAGGAGTTTGATATGACACCGCGTTTTCACGCGCCGGCTGCCGTCGCACCCGGCCCCCAACTGGTCGAGAAATTGGTCCACGACATTGACGAGCAACTGGAGCAGACCATCGACGCTGGCGAGCGTGCCCGCGTAATGGCCATTGTGCGCCAGTGCCTGACGGCAACGCTCTCCAGCCCCGCCTCGGCGGCGGCAGTCGAAGACCGCCTCGCCGTGTCATATCTGAAGCCCTCGGAGGTCATTGCGCAAGGTCTGGTGGCCATGTCGCAGGCGACGCTGTATCGCGCGGTGGAGGATGCACGCTTTTATTGTGTCACCCCCCGCGGCAAGGCGATTGGCCGCGCATTCCCGGCCTGGCAATTCGCGCCGCCGGTGCCCGAGTTGCTGACTCCGGTCCTGCGCCAGATGAAAAACCTGCCGAGCAGCGAAATCCATGCGTTCTGGGTGACGCCGGTTGACGCCTTCGACGACCTGACGCCGGCCGAGTTGCTGGCGGGCAGGGCGTTCGAATCGCGAGCGGCGCTAACTGCTGCGCAGCGTGGCCACCTTGCTCAAGCCGCAAGCGAGCGGCAGGGCAGGGTGATCACGCAGCTGGCCGCGCTGTCCTCGCGCAGTTCGGATCTGATCAGTTGATGTTGATACCAAGAGAATTTGTCGTACCGGCTTCGATTGCCGCTACTCTTCCTACCCTTGACCATTTGCGTCGGGCGCTGGACGGCGCGGTGGTCTTCGTGCCGGCCGGCACCCGGATTGTCCGCGCCGTCCGGCATCCGGCCGCGGTCATCCCGCCACACGTGGAGCGCACCTACCGATTCGGACCGCCCGCCGCATTGGCCGGTGAGGGAGGGCGTTACCCGATCTACTGGATGTATGCCGCCCAGGATCTCACGACTGCACTGTGGGAATCCGGCTTCTGCACGAACGACATCACGCAGCCGGGCACGTTCTATATCCCCCGAGCCATTGCGGAGACGGGCCTGATCGCGACCTTCACCGTGCAAGCGGATATCCCCATCCTCGATCTTGACGGCACCGTTCTCAGCAAGCTGGGCATTTATGATCGCATCCACGAGGGCGAATACGACTGGTGTCAGTGGTTCGGCCTGCGGATGTTCGACGTCCTGGCGAGCTTTGCCGACGGCGGCGCACCGATCGGTTTTCGCTATCCGTCGCGTAAGCATAAGGGCCATCTTGCGCTGGCTGTGCAATCCGGCTCACTGGGGCAATGGCGCCGCCAGGTCGATGTGCAGGTCGTGCGCTTCTCTGAAATGCCCGAGTTCAACGCGCTCCGGAGGGACAGCAGCTACGCGGAGCCCTTCGAGGGGGGATTTACGGTGGACCGATGAGTCGGCTCTCCCATGTGCAGCGGTTGCGGGGTGCGGCATGGCTACGACAGCTATGGTGATGCCGGGACGGGTCCATTGCTCGGCTCATGCTATGCAGAACGGCCCACACGAATGGCGGCTTGGCTGGAATAGGAATCGGATAAAGGAGTCAGTGGATGTTTGATTTCGGATCGTTGGCGAAGACGACGGCGGCTGAAGTGCCGGCGACGCTTGCCGAATTGTTCAAGCAACTGGATAGAAGGGCTACCCATACGGGCTTGCGCCCGGCGCAGCTTGCAGCGCTCGCTGCGTTGGATCTGCAGCTCGTACAGCGCGACGTGATCATGAAGCTCAGCACGGGCTCGGGTAAGACCATCCTCGGCCTGATCTATGCGGAGATGATGCGCCGCAAGTACAAGGGGGAGCCCGTCGTCTATCTGTGCCCGACAAGGCAGCTTGTCGAACAAGTTGTCGCCACTGGGCAGGCAATTGGCGTGAGTGTCTCCACCTTTGGCACCGGCCTTCCCTACGCGGCCATGAGCGGTGATGCCATTCTTGCTTGCACGTACGACAAGCTGTTCACAAGCGGCTCAGTCTTCGAGAGCCAGGCGATCCGGCCCTCGGCCATCGTGCTCGATGACGTGCATGCTGGCACCGAACGTGTGCGAAAGTACTATACCGTCCAAGTGCCGGCAGAGTGTCTCGATCAGCTCCGGACTTTGCTTAGGCCCTTGTGCGAACCAACCGATGCTGCGACGTGGGCCGGCATCATGAAGAATGATGTCGCTTCCCTGTATGAAGTGCCGTACTGGATCTGGGCACAGGTGTGCGGTCAGGTGGCACAGATACTGGATCCTCACAAGACGGAAAAGTCGCTGCGGTTCACCTGGCCAAACATCGCGCGCTATCTCGAACTGGCGCGCTGCTGCATTTCGGGCGTGTCCGCCGAAATTGTGCTGCAGGTCCCGCCGGTTGAGGAGGTGTCCGCCTATGCCGGAGCCAAGCACCGGCTGTTCATGTCGGCCAGTATCAAGGATATCTCGGGGCTGATTGCCGTGCTGGGTTGCGACCCAGCGGCGTACGGGCGCATTGTCGAGCCGGCTGAAGATGAGGGGGCCGGTGAGCGCATGATCCTGCCGACATCCCTCATCAGTGCAGAATGCAAGAAGGAGGAGATCGCCGCCGTCTGCGCCCAACTTTCCAAGCAGACCAACGTCGTCGTGCTGACAACCTCGGCGGCACAAGCGAAGACCTGGACCGATGCTGGTGCCACGTTGTCTCAGGACACCGAGTTCGCCGGCGCACTGGAGCGGCTTCGCACCACGATCGGCAACTATGTCGTTTTTGCGCAGCGCTTTGATGGCGTCGACTTGCCCGACGACGCTTGCCGCATTCTGGTGATCGACGGTATCCCGAGCGGTGAGCGCATCACCGACCAAGCCGATGCTTTCCGTCAGAAGGACAGTCCCGAGTACGAAGTCAGAACTGTCAACAAGTTCGAGCAGGCACTGGGGCGCGCAGTCCGGTCGAGCGCGGACTATGCGGCGGTCCTGTTGGTTGGCCCCGACATCGCGGCATTCATCGGCCGCAAGAACGTCGTCGCGCTTCTTGAAGCGCGGACGCGTCTGCAACTGGATCTCGGTCGAGAACTTGCACAGAACGCGGGAAAGGGCAGGCCTATTTCCGCCGTGATCGCGGAGATGGGGCAGGCCCTGCTGGGCCGCAATGAGGGCTGGAAGGAAGCGCACCGTGTGCGCGTCAAAGTTCAGGCAAGGCAGCCCAGACCAGCTGCACTGACTCCATTCGAAGCGGCTGCGGTGGCGATGCGGGAAGCGTGGATGCTGGCCAAAGCCAAGAACTTCCAGGGGGCGGTCACCCGCTTGCGGGAGGCGGCGAACGCGTCCCAATTGCATCCTATCCAGAAGGCCGAGATCCTCTATTGGGTTGCGACGTATCTCAATCAGTTCAGTCCCGCCCAAGCGGCGGAGACGTACAAGGCCGTCTTCGCAGCGAACACCAAGTTTCCGCGACCGGAGCAGGTCGCAGATCGCAAGTTCGCGCGGCTGACCAATCAGGCAATTGCCGTGTGCCAGGCGTTCAGCAGCTTTGCCTCTGCCAATGCAGCTGTGGCGCGATTGGACGAGGTCCGTGCGAAGCTTTCGTACGGCAATTCGGCAGAGGTCGTCGAGCGTGGTCTGCATGAACTAGGCGAACTGCTCGGCGCGACCTCCAATCGCCCGGAGAAGGAGACCGGTCGGGGACCGGATGTTCTCTGGCTGTTCGATGACTGCGGGCTCTGCATTGAAGCGAAAAGCGAGAAGACTGCGCCCATCTTCAAGACAGAGGCAGCGCAACTCGTCCTCAGCATGCAGTGGTGTGATGATTCGCTGGCCCCAGGTACACCCAAGCCAGTACCGGTGTTTGCGACCAATGTCACGGCAGCCGACCGGGCAGAGGACATTGGCTTCGGTCCTCGCCTGCTGAGCGAAGCGGTGCTGATGAGCATCATCGATCGTCTGCGGCAGGTTGTGCTAAGCCTTACCTTCGATGGGCCGCTCTTCACCGATCCAGCAACGGTTGGCCGGCGGTTGAATGAGTGCGGCGTTGCTGGTGCCCAGATTGTCGGAAGTCTGCCAGCGATGAAGCCGTAGTTCATGGCGGTGACTTCGGCCTCCCCGCCCGGCGCCCTGGAGCTGATTACACGGGCATCAGCCCTGCGCGCCTGGCCGCAGGGAATTCCGTCGGCGGACATCACCTGACGCTGGCGCGCGGCCGATGTCGATTCGATACCTTCGCAGGGACGCTGCCCGGCCACTCGGATGACGGCAACGATGGCAGCAAAAGCTGAGCGGGCGGACTCGATCCGCTGAATCCAGGCGCAGATGGCCGACTATGGGTTGACACTGGAGGAACTGGAGGCGGCGGGGTGCTTTGATCCGCCCCCGCTGCCACCCTCACCGCCGGTGGTCTGCTATCGCAACGCGGAAGGGCTGCCCTGGGACGGGCAGGGCGAGATGCCGTCGTGGCTCAAGCGGGCGGTCAATGCGGGGCAGAGCGTGGAGTTTTTCCGGGTCGGATAAGGCGTTCGCACAGAGCGGGGTACCGGGGTGCTGAAGATTTCAGGTTGCCGAGGATTGGCGGACTCCTTTCGAATCCCGGGCGCCCCTCAATGGGGTGCCATGGCCCGGGCGGTTTAGCGAAGCTCGCTTCAATGCACGATTAATGTTCTGCAGAAGTTGTCACAATCTGGACGCGTGAATGCAGTTCCAACGTTCAACGCGCGCGAGGTCGCCGATCGTGAGCATTAACTAGGATACACTAGCACGTCTTGCTACGGACATGCCGCACTGGAATTGTAGCGACTCCACAGAATAACAGTGCTGTGACAGACGAGGGAGATGGCTACGTCAACAAGTGGTATGGGTCAAGTTCTGGCTCGAGCAGGTCATACATCCGACCCTTGGGGGCGGTACTACACCACGCCCATTGTCAGCCAATCATTGGTTGATAGGATCGAGGTAGCCAAGCCGAAGCTAGTTCTTGAGTTGGGCTCTGGCTCTGGCTCCTTGTGCACCGCTGCCGCGACTCGCTGGCACAAAGCCCAGTTGGTGACAGTCGACGTCGACAGCCGCGCTCCGAAGGCCCTGGATGCCGACATGGTCGGGACCGGCCGCCGACACAGTCATTATGTCCACGACGTGCTCGACGCTGCGCTATCCGACAAGATTGGCTTGGCTCCCGGCACGGTGGACGTGGCAGTCTGCAACCCGCCGTACATTCGGCCCAAGTGGCGATCTGATTTTGGCAAAATTCTAGAGGATGCCGGATTGTCAGGCACGCTTGCCTCGCTGCACGACGCCGGCGCAGACCTTCTCTTCCTTGCTCAGAACTTGCGCCTATTGCGCAAAAACGGAAAGCTTGGGCTGATCCTTCCTGACGGCCTTATCACCGCCGAACGATTCTCCGGAGTGCGAAAGACCCTGCTTCGACAACATTTGATTGAGCAGGTGGTTCAGCTACCGCGTGGAGTGTTCAAGGGCACTGAGGCTCAAACCTACCTCGCCGTGCTGTCTAAGAGCGCCGGCGAGACGAATCAAGTGACGCTTAGGCAGATGGATTCCGACGGGCAACTCAGCGTGCCGATCGAGATCCTGCAGGAAGCGGCTGTCAAACGGCTCGATTTCACCTTTCATGCGCGAGTCGTGTCACCTCAGCGAAGTGGCGAAGGGCCGATGCGGATGTCCGTACGCCAAGCATTGACGGACGTCGTGCGAGGGACAGTCTGTTCATCGTCAATTTCAGCGTTCCCGGCTCCGGTGTTCCACCTCGGCGACTTTTCAGAACCGCTAGGCGAGCACGCCGTGAGGGTCGTGCCTAAGCGCTTTGCGCTTAGCGAACGCAAAGCTCAGCAAATGTTGGAAGAGGCCCGGCTGGCGCTGCCGGGCGACATTTTGCTTGCTCGCGTGGGCCGATCCCTTGAAGACCGACTAGCCTTGGTAGTTCACGGACCATGCGTTATTAGCGATTGCATCTTTGCGTTGCGTGCGATGGATGAACATCGCGAGCGCCTGTATCGGTTCTTCGACAGCGATCTGGGTAGGCATGCCCTGGCTTCTTCCGCGCATGGTGTGGCTGCAAGGTTTATGTCGAAGACCAACTTGTTCGAGATTCAGTTCTAACCTGACTCACGATGTCGCAGATTCCTCAAATCGGTAGCTTCGACCAGCTTTCCGTCGAGCGGGCGGTTCACTGGCTTAGTCGCACAGGCGTGCGGTCCCCCCTTAGCGTTGAGCGCATCAAGCAGTGGGTCAAACAATTTCAAGCGCCGGAAGAAAAGACACTAGCCTGGCTGATCCTACGAAACCTGATTTTTCGTACTAACGAGCAGTTGCAGTCTTCCATGCGGCAGGCCCTGAAACAGGCGACCATCCACTTTGTCGATCAGCTAGGCCTGCGGGAGAACGTTGCGTGGAATGATGCGCTTAAACGCCACGCTGGTCTGACCTTCTACTGCGGTCCGCCGTCGCTTCCGACTTTCGGCTTGCCAACCCAGCCCGGAAAGAGCGGTGACCTGATCGCCAGGTTGATTAACCAGCGGTATGGTATAGACAAGCAGTATCCCTCTGACGTCAAAGTCTTGCCGCCAGATGAACGATTCATCGTCGTAGACGACGGAACATATACAGGCGTCCAGCTTGCGAACTTCCTGCGGGGATGGGATATCGATTTTTCTCATGGGCGCGTCGCGATCGCTGTTGCGATGGCTCACAAGACGGCTTGCGAGCATCTAAAGAAGGAGTTCCCGAACGTGCCGCTAATTTATGGCGAGCTCCTGACCGCAGACATGTGCTTTCAATCTCTGTCTCAAAAGTGGATTGAGACCGGGCAATGGAGCTATGAGAAATCCCCGCTGGAAGTCTATGATGACGTGCACAAGCGCAATCAACCTTTTGCGAACGGAAATGGCGGCAACGGCTATGGCAATATCGGGGCACTGGTCGCGTTTGAGCACGGAGTGCCGGATGATTCGATTCAGCTACTTTGGGACGTCTCCCCGAGTTGGAAGCCGCTGGTTGAACGGTGAGCTTGACCATGCAAATTAACGCCTCCATGCTAGCGCGCACGCGCGCCGAGGAACATGACGCCGATGTATGGGGTGAATTCTTTATTCCACCCTATTTCGACCGATTGGCACTGACGACGGCCACCAAGTCGGCCTACATCACTGGCAAGCGTGGTTGTGGCAAGACCATGCTGCTGAAATATTTCGATTACCACACGGCGTTCTCGAAACGCAGGAAGGACATTCCTGCAGACGCTATCGACCATATCGGGATCTACTGGCGTGTCGACACCCAGTTCTGCAGCTCGCTCAAGCATCGAGGCATAGAGGACACCGAGTGGAGCGTCGTCTTTGAAAGCTACTTCGGGCTCGTCATCGCCACCGAGTTGCTCCGTGCGGTCGAAGCCATTGCCAACAGTTCTTTTCCGAATTTTAATTCGGACGACCTCGCGGCTCTCACGCTTCCTAGCGCCGCCGACTACTTGGACGATGCGCCAACAGGCGTTCGGCAGTTGGTCCAATACCTAGAGTCGATAAGACGCAAGTTCACGACGTGGGTTTCCAATGTGAAAGCGATGGACTGTCCCGTCCTGCCACCCGGGCGAGACTTCATTTTGTCGTTGGTGGGTGACCTCCGCGCAAAAGCTTCGTTGGCAACGCTTTCTGTCTTTGTTTACGTAGATGAAATCGAAAACCTCGTGCCATATCAGCGGCATGTCCTGAACTCGTTCCTAAAACACAGCCAGCGACCGCTGATCATCAACTTCACGTCAAAGGAACATCCCTCCAACAACGATACGTCCGGCCCCGAGTCGATTAACGCCACCCACGACTACCGGTTGGTTGACCTCGACTACTATCTGGAGCTTAGCGGAGCTGCCATGCCATTCTTTGCCGAGGTTTTCCTCGGCAACCTGGACATTGCGGCTGGGCGATTTGATAGTGAGTTGCTCGACGTTGTTTGTTCCCATGCACGTCTAGCCGAGCGCCAGAAGCCCCAGTACCAAAGGGAGGTCGTCGCGGACATGCGCACGCGATTTCCCGACGTCACTGACAAGCAAATTGCAGCGAACGCGCTTCAAGTTCAGACGCTGAAGGAAAGCCTTTATCGCCGGATAAGCAAGGCACTCAAGGATCGCAGGAGCAATTTGGCTGTTGAGGACTTCCTGTTTGAAGGTGCGCCTGCGGAAGCGTTGGTGACGCTCCCCGCGTTGTTAAACCGGGAAACGCTGCTTCCAGACAATGTTCTGGCGGAGCTCAAGAAATTCTCCAAGAACCGCAAAGGCTCCTTCGAGTCCACATGGATACACAACAATCTCTTCGGGGCGATTTTGGAGCTGTATCGGCCATTCGCCCGCGAATGTCCGCTGTACAGTGGCTTCGACACGCTTTGCACGATGTCGAACAACAACCTTCGGAATTTTCTAATCCTTTGCTACAAAACTCTCGAGGTCGCAGAGCTGCGCGATCAGATTGAACCACCCTATGCAGTTGATATTCAATGCCGGGCGGCCTATGACGCCTCCGAACAGCTGATCAAGGAAATCCGTACCTTCGGGCGTTTCGGCGAGCAGTTACGAGTGTTTGTGCTCAGGTTAGGAAGCATTTTCAGAGCACTGCAAGCCAGCCCTGCGATGAGCGAGCCTGAGCAAAATCAGTTCACAATCAACTCTGGCGGCCGTCCTTTGCAGGGTGACGAGCTAGCATTCATCGCGGAGGCGCTACGGCACGGGGTTTTGGTCGAGCAATTGGAAACCAAATCCAAATCGGGGGTTGGCCAGGATATCGTGGACTATCAGCTGAATCCAATCTACGCGCCATACTTTCAGATCAGCTACAGACGAAAGCGCAAGCTAGAAATATCAGTGGAGCAGTTTCACATGCTTATCATGGGCAACGAGAATGAGTACCGCGATCTCGCGCGCGGGCTTGCGCGCCAGCTGTCGGATACCGATGCGCTTCAGCTCGGCCTGCTGTTGTCATGAGGGTCCGGTTCTTTTCAGTCTCTGGAAGCAGCGCCGCCGACCTCAGTCTTCCAGACGACATCGTCCTGTTGCACGGCGAGGAGCTTGATGAGCGCGGTGAGTCGGCATGCGGGTGCGCGCCGAAGGACGCCCGCGTGATGCTCAGTTTTGGTGTCGAAGACATGTCCCTTACAGTCGGCGGCGAAACGAAACCGAGTGACCTGGCAGTTGAGTTGCTCAGTGGATACGACTGGCGCAAAGTGTTTCTGGAAGCCACTACGCTCGGCTTCGCGGAGCTGTTCTGCGCCGCCAACGCGTTGCTGGCCAGTGGCGCGACGACAGTGAATATCATCTACGTCGAACCGGGGGAATACACGCGGGTTAGCAAAGGCGCCGACCAGTTCGCCCTGTCCGAACCGACGCGCGGCTATGTTGCCATCCCCAACGCGATTGTCGATCTGTCCAGCGAGGAAGTCGAAGCTGGTGTCTTCTTCCTGGGCTTCGAGCCTGAAAGACTTGACCGAGCACTCGAAGAGTACCAGATGATCACCTCGAAGGACGTCAAGCTGGTTTTCGGTATACCCGCCTACCATCCCGGGTGGGAGCTCGACGCTATCATCCCGCACCTGCCGGCGTTGGAGCAGCACAAGCTGCAACTCGACTACTGCTCGGCCAACGACCCGGAAGCGGCGTTCGAGTGCCTTGAGCGAACACGCGACGCTCTCGGCACCGACAGACGGATGTTTGTCGCGCCGATCGGCCCTAAGCCCTGCGGCATTGCGTCAGCGATTTTTGCGAGTGTCTATCCTGAGCAAGTTGGTTTGCTCTTCGATCATCCGCGCCGCAAGCAAAAGCGGTCGACGGGAGTGGATCTCTGGCACCGCTTCACAGTGACGGTGGACCGCGGCGACGACGCGGCCCCAACCGCTACGGCCGGTTGACGCGTCAGGTCTTGGCGCTGCCAATCGCCGCTTGAAGCAGTTCCTTGATTTTCGACTCCGGCTTCCAATAGTTCGGCCCCTTCAGGAACTTCCCATTGCTGTCGTAGATGGGCTTGCCGTCAGCCCCCAGCTTGCTCTCATTGCTATCCATGATCACGCTCAAGACATCCTCGAGTGGGATTCCGTACTTCAGCGCTTCTGATCGGCAGTAGACAATCACGTCACCCAGCAGGTCAGCGACCGCGACCAGCACATCGATGGGCTCAGCCTTACTTTCACAGGCCGCGATGATCTCGTCGATCTCGTTTACCTCATCCAGGAGGGTTGTCTTGAACTTGCGCAGCCGATCGGCTGGGTCCGCCGGCAGAGCCGGCGTCGGCTGCGCCGGCAGCTTGTACATCGCGTTCATCTCGGCGATGCGCTTTGCAAAGGACGGGTTGCTCAATCTTATTCTCCAATAAAGTCTGAAGGGTCTACGGTAACAGAATCGAGGCGTAGAACCTTTCTAGAATACTAATCAACGTCTCTGCGCACTGCGGGGGTGCAGCCCGCGGATCTGCTCCAAGTCGTACACGTTCACCTGTTGACAGCTGGCGGGCGAATAGCGGAAATCTCCGCATTGTTCCTTGTCAAATTTTCCGATCGCGCCGCGCCACTTTCAGCCTTAAGCGATCGTGCGCCAGTACCCGATGGAGTGCGTCCTTGCGCCTTCGTTTCATACTCGACCTCGCCAGAGATACTAAAACATAAATTGGTCCGCTGTCTGCCTCGATCCTGGCGATCTACGGAGCTTGGGTGGCGGTTCGCGACTCGATGCAGCCGTCCACGGGCTGGTTCAGTAATGACCGCCCCTCTGCCGCGAACCGACATATCGGAGGGGAAGGCGCCGAGCACCTCTTTCTGACCAATCTTGGCAGGATGGAGCTGCGGAACTGCGAGCGCCCCGGGCCGACCGTTCTCTGCGGTTCGGATGCGTCTTACTGAGCGTCCGACCCAAGGCACTCTAGTCCGGTGCATCGTTCGAATAGTCCGGACCGATCGTCCCAACGTCGAAGTGAAGGCCCGACATCTTGACAGTGATCTCCGTAACGTCGTCCGCCGACAGCACCTGGGTTTCGTCTGCCGCGAAATCCTCGAGATAGAGCCCGATCGAAAGATCGGCTCTCACCTCGGTTTCACTCGTCGCATAGGCGTGGCCAACCGGTACGTCATCCTTGTCGATTGAGTCGGGAACAAAGAAGTCGAAGGAAAATCTCCCCTTTGCGACGAAGTCGACAGATACCGAAATGACTGCGTCGCTATGGTCGGCGGAGAGCACTGCCACATTTGCCGCATCAATCGCAAGCGAGCCGCGCTTTGGATAGAGTTCGACGACCTCGTCGTTAAAACCGCAATATGAGTCGGCATCGACGAAGGGAGAGTGGTCATCAAGGTGGAACTGGATGCTGGCTTCAATTTTCTCTTTGGCGGCTTCCGACTCAAGCCAGATGGCGGCGGCAGCGCGGACACGATCGGGCAACTTTTCGCCCCGTACAAGGACCAAAGCTGCGAGAACATCTTCGAGTTCAGGTGTGATGAGTAGGCGATCAGACTGATTGCTGTAGCGCTCCCAGTCGCCGTCCTTCGTAACGCAAAGCACTTTCGTATCGTTCTTATTCGCCCATCCTTCGAGGCTGAGCAGAGCGATTGCGTCCGGAAACTCAGCTTTCTTTTTTCCGCCTGGCTCAAATGGCGGCTCCGAAGCGAAGTATCGATCCATCACCGACTCAAGCGACGTGTAGTCGGAAGCTTGAATCACTGTCGCCGTCACATTCGCGAAGAAGGCGTCGAGCGCCTTCTTCGCATCCCGATCATGCTCGTGGATGGCGCGCGCGACAGCGCTGACCACCTCGTCGGCGGCAAATTTCTTTAGATGCTTCAGGACCTTCGAGTCGAAGGCTTTCTCCTGGCCAAACTTTTCCCGCAGATGACTTTCCATTTCCCGAGCAATAACGTCCGGAACCAACAGCCGCTTGCCGGCCTGCTCGACTTGCCGAAGCAACGGGAGGTTGCCATCATGGATGTTTTGCCCTTCCTCATCGAACACGTTCGTGTCGATGGCAATCGCCCCGACACGGCCGCGGGCCAGCCAGTCTTTGAGTTCCTCTTTATGCACTTTCTCAGAGTTTCAAGTGATATAGTCTTGGTATGGTACAGGAGCAGCGCCGCGCTCATGCCCGACTGCACCTAGATAGTAATGTCGGGGGTAGGTTCCATGCTATTGCCTTTGTGATCCACCGAGGCGATGCGATTCGGACATGGCCCGCATCTTCTGGGTGCACCAGCGTGAGGCCCCGACAGGAAGTAGCTGTACCCGGTTCGGGCGAGCCGTCTACGCGCTGACCATCGACATCCTGTGCGCCAACTACAGCCCGACCGCGGGCCGCGTCGAGGGATGACCGGCGTGCTGCAGGACTGCTTCCCGGACGCTGCTGGCGGGGTAGTCTTCATCCCAATGCAATTTACGACTGGACTCTGGAGGGTGAGTAGCTGTTTTTCTTAAATTTTGTGTTTGGCTTTGCTTCCGGAATTCTGCTTAGTCCGCTGCAACTGATGCCTTTCATTACGGTGTGAAATGGTATCTGGCCCTACCCGCAACGCAATTGAGTTCGGGAACCGTCGCAAATTGCACCAAAGTCAAAGCCACCACCGCTTGAGAGACGACCACGAACAGAATTGGATTGTGAACCGCCCCGGGTATCGAGGAGGCTGTTTGGTTTAAGTTGATGCCGGCGCGGCAGCGGTGTCGCTAAGTTGCCGGTAGTAGTTTGCCTCAGCTTCGGCCGGCGGGATATAGCCGAGGTGTTCCATCAGGCGGTGGTTGTTGAACCAGGCCACCCATTCCAGGGTTGCAAGCTCCACGGCCTCACGGGTTTTCCAGGGGCCACGCTTGTGGATCAGTTCGGCCTTGTACAGGCCATTGATGGTTTCAGCCAGCGCATTATCGTAGGAGTCGCCACGGCTGCCGACCGATGGTTCAATACCGGCCTCCGAGAGCCGCTCGGTATAGCGAATGCTGACGTATTGCGACCCCCTGTCCGAGTGGTGGATAAGTGTCCCATCATTGTCGGGCTGACGCGCGTAAAGTGCCTGTTCCAAGGCATCCAGTACGAAGTCCGTGGTCATCGAAGTGCTGACGCGCCAGCCAACAATACACCGGGCGAACACGTCGATCACGAAGGCCACGTATAGCCAGCCCTGCCAGGTTGAAACATAGGTGAAATCACTCACCCACAGTTGGTTGGGCCGTGTGGCGTGGAACTGGCGCTTGACGCGATCCAGCGGGCACGGCACCGAGTCGTCGGCCACCGTGGTGCGCTTCTTCTTGCCCCGGCACACCCCCTCCAGGCCAAGCTGCTTCATCAGTCGTTCGACCGTGCAGCGCGCCACTGCCATGCCTTCCCGGTTCATCTGTTTCCAGACTTTGTCCGCACCATAGACCTGCATGTTGTCCTCCCAGACCCGCTTGATCTCGGGCCTCAGCCGCTCATCACGAATCGCCCGGGCGCTGCGTCGCGACGGATCGCGAAGCCGAGCGGCATGGCGCCGGTAGCACGACGGGGCAATCTGCAAGACTTTGCAGATCGGCTCGACCCCGAAGACATCGCGATGTTCATCGACGAAGGTCTTCAGGACTTGAGCCGGCGGTCGAGCTCCGCCTGGGCGAAAAACGCGCTGGCCAGCTTCAGGATCTCATTGGCACGGCGCAGCTCTTTGTTCTCCCGCTCTAGCTCCCTGAGGCGCTCACGCTCGACAGTCGTGACGCCATCCCGCTGCCCACGGTCAATCTCCTCACGCTCAACCCATTTCAGCAAGGTATGGCCCGAGCAGCCAATCTTCGGGGCGATGGCGTTGACCGCCGCCCACAGCGACGGATGCTCTCCACGTTGTGCCAGCACCAGGCGAACGGCTCGCTCGCGGACTTCGGGGGAATACTTGTTCTGCTTGCTCTCAAGAGTTGGAGCCTCCTCAAAACCCGGGGCGGTTCATTGTGCGAAAACGGTGCCCATCGCTGACCGCTGGCGCTGCGCGAGCTAGCGGAGCCTGCCGCGCTTACCGCCCGCGTGCGTTCTCCAGCGTGCCAGGCAAACTGCCCATTGGGGTCGGGAACAAAATGCTGCAAAATCCAGGAACAAAATTATGCAAACCAACGATTCATGTCAGTTTGCACGATTTTTTTCCTGCTGCTGCTCCGCCGGCACGCCGATTGAGCGATGACGGTAACAAAGTTGCTTCAAGAATCGCTGCAGGAAATTGTTCTTCCGGCCGATGTTTGAAGCCATTTTGTAGCTTGCCCGAACGCATCGTTCAGTCGCCAGCCTGGATCTTGGCGACAGCGCGCGACGAGAACGTACAGAATTCGGTTGTGCGAAAACGATGACTGTCGATGTTAGGCGCTGCGCGAGCCGGCGAAGCCTGGGCACGCTTGCTCATTGGCGAAAAAGCTTGATGTCCTCCAGCATCGCTTGGGGATAAGCTGGCGGCAGGATCGGGCCGAAGTGCAAAGAGCGTCCGGTGCAGTACGGTCCACCGACGCTCAATTATCAAAATATCGGTGTGAGCAGTGCCGAGGTGCTCATTACTTGAGCAGGAACTCACTACCCCCTACCGAAGAGGTATGAAAGCCTTGCAAGATTTGCCGTACTACATGCTTAGGCGCAATTGTCGCCGTACAAGCAAACTATCATTGTAAGCACATGCATCCCGCACTTGTTAAGTCGTTTGGCGGCCTTTCGCTCCAAAGCTATATTCGCCACTTCCTGTTCGGCCTCATCTTCCCAGCGATCTTCATATTTGCCTGGAGCCATAGCAAGAGTGAGTGGATGTCACTCGCGATGGTGCTCTTCCTAAGTGTGAGCTCGCTTCTCTACCCCTACTCACGCTTTGTCTACGAAGGTGTTGTCAGCTATATCCTTGGTAACAACGCCTTCTTCATGAACGCGTTCTTGATGCTCCTTGCCAAGTACATCACTATGGCGTTCTGCTGGGTTTTTGCGGTTTTCGTAGCTCCCGTTGGGCTACTCTATCTCTACTTCACCGCCGACAAGCGAGCATCGCAATGATGCCCCGTAGCCCGTTCAAGAGCTTTTGAACGGGCTACGTTAGGCGCATCCGTCCTGCCCCAAGCGAACTAGAAGCTCACGCGGTGCCCAGCCTATGGCTTAACGGCGTACGTTGCATGGCCTTCATGGCGGCCTGGAAAATTTTCCAGACGGCGCGAGGTCGACTGCCTTACAGCCGGGGCTCTCTGGCTCAATTGGCCTTCACCTTCCCCGCATGATTTAGGCGGAGGGATCTCTGGCACTTCCGAATGGACAAGAAAGACAAGGACATCCAATGGCTGGGCGAAGAGGACGCCTACCTTGGCCCCGCCGCGCGGGCGGGGCTCGGTATTCTGTTCGAAAGCAATGATTGGACCTGGTGGAACGACCCTGGCGACGCGCGTGACGCGCTGGAACGTGCGGTGCCAAAGAGTGGTCTCGCCAAGTGGGGCGGCGACGCGAGCGTGATGGAGGCCGACAAGTGGGTGGATCCGCTGGTCGCCATCTCTATTGCCCGGGCGTTCGCGTCGCTGAATCGTCGCGGGCCGCTGTGCATCAAGGTGGTCAGGTCGGTATGGAGTTGGCCAGGACATGCCGAAACCGTCAATTCGGTCGCCCTTGAGCTCTCGACGGTCGTGGGGCCTGAGCGCGTCTTCGCGGACTGGCCACGGAACACTCGACCCCGTTTCCCATTGACTGCGACCGAGCAATCGCCGCTGCGCGTCATCGCAGGCACTCGGTTCGCGCTCGATCGCCTTCGCAGCGACGAGGTATTGCCTCGCCACGTCGTCTGGCGTCCTGATGCCAAGGTCGCCGACATCGTCGTTGCCGAATCGTTGGCGGCACTGGGCGATATGGTCGCGGCTCGGGTCGTGATCTTGTATGGCAGGCAGGGGGGAAATCTGCTGGCCCAGATCGAGAGTCTGCGGGACCGGTTCAGCGCGCAGTGCGTGATTCATGTCGACGTCGATGACGGACAGATCACCGAATGGCTCCGACTTCAGCTGACGTCATGGGGTGAGTTTGGACTGCCCCTCGGAGACGCCATTGAGGAAGCCAATGCTCAATCGAATGCCAGCGGCCGAATCTTGGCATCAACTCAAACGTTTATCGTGGGTAGCGCCCGATTCCTGCGCCAGAGTTTGATCAAGGAGAGGCGCGGCGATTACCTCGGATTGACCCATGCGCAGCGAGCAGCCCCGTCGCCAGAGGTCTTGCTGGATGCCCCCGAGCTCACGCCATTTTTGCCGACGATCGATGGCGAACGGCCGGGCACCGACGCCAAGCGTCACGTTCCACCCATGGAGAGGGTGCTGGATTCCCGTGTCCGGCAGGGCCATCGGGAGCTCGAGACTTGGCCTCTTCATGGCGTGGTGGACATCGTCGTCGATATCCGACTCAGGACGCCGTTGCACAGCCTTCGCCCGGCTTTCCCGGAACAGCAGGTCGAGTGGGACGGCGACAGTAAAGTTTTGATGGTCCACCTGCTTGAGATCGGAAGTGCTCCGGTCACTCGGCCGCTGACCGTGAGAAGGACGGGGGATTCCGAGGCTGTCACGTTTTCTCGCGAGATCAGGAACGGTCCCGTCGATCTGCGCCTCGTGGTGAGCGACGGCGCGCGCATTCTCCAGACCGCTCGCCTTCAATCAGCCCCTGGAGAGGCGATCCACTTCTTCATCGAGAATGTCGTGACGCCCGTTCATCGCAAGAAGCAGAACTTCGACTTGGCCCTGCTGGTCAACGACAGCCTCGGGAACCAGCCCAGCGTCGCATTGATTACCGCCGAGGGCGAAGCGATCTTCTCCCCGCTGACCGATACGGACACCGAGAAGGCCCGCAAAAAGCTGTTGGCTATCCTTCAACAGGCCGTGGTGGACCCCGAAACGCCGCTTGCGCCGATGCTGCTTGACCTGGCCAATCAGGGTTCCCTGCTGTTGTCCAGCCTCCGCGAGCTCGTGCCCACCTGGCCGGGCCAACTGACACGCGTCCAGCTGGTGACGCAGAGCAATGCCTTTTTCCCGATCGAGTATCTTTATGAAGGCACAGTGCCGGAGTCGAGCGATGCGGAACTGTGCTCACAACGCCACGGATGCCTGAAGAGCGGACATGCCATTCCGGGATGTCCCATTCGGGAGGCCGCCGTGCAGCTGTGCCCCATGGGCTTTGTCGGCGTGTCCGCGATCGTCGAACGACACACATGGAAGCCTGGACTTCCCGCGCCTCTGTGGAGACCGGCCGCACCAGGAGCACGGACGCGACTGGAGATCAAGGACTTGTCTACCGTCGCCTTCGCGGCAAGCGACCGCGCCGATGACTTCAAAGACGAAGACGTCGCTCCACACGCGGTGGTTCGACTCGCCGACATCGAAAAGTCCTTGGGGGTTCAAAGGCTTCCAACCTGGGCCCATTGGAAGGCCCGCGTCGCCGAACAGTCCCCGTCGCTGCTGCTGCTCGTGGTCCACATGGAGAATACCCAACTCTTTTTGGAAGAAGAGGTCGGCCTCAACCTGGCGGGGATATCCCGGATGCATGTCGGGATGGGGGCGCCCGTGGCAATCACCATTGGATGCAGCACCGGCTACGGAGACCTGCCGGGGGGCACCTTGCCGACGGTGTTGTTGAGGCATGGCGCGCGCATGGTCGTAGCGGCGATGACGGACGTGCTAGGTCGCCATGCCAATCGGGCGGCACGGGATCTAGCGATTGGGTTTCTCAGTGCGGCGAAGTCACCGACACCTGTTCTGGTCGGGGAGATCATGGGCACGCTGCGGCGCAAATTCCTGGCGGACGAGATCGCGCTTGGCCTGGCCCTGGTGGCATTCGGCGATGCCGACACGGTGCTCGGCAACAAATGAGCGGAGTGGAGAAGCGCATGTTTCGAATCAGAGCCATCCAAGCCGAACACGGCGACGCGCTGCTCGTCAGCTACGGCAACCCGGACCGGCCTCGCCATGTGCTAGTCGACGGCGGACCCGCTGGCACCCGGGAAGCGCTGCTGGCCGTACTGAAGCCGCTATGCGTCAACGGCCGGCTTCGACTGGAGGCTCTGGTGGTGACGCATTATGACCTCGATCACATCGAGGGGATGATCGAACTGCTGAGCGACCCGCCCGAGTGGCTCGACATCGCGGACGTATGGTTCAACGGCTATCAACACCTGCGACAGGCAGACAGGCTTGGTCCGAGTGAAGGCGACGCTCTGTCGAAGTTGATCCGGCGCCGGAATCTTCCCTGGAATCACGCGTTTCCGGATAGGGGCACGATCCAACAATCGTGTAAGGAGGTCATCCTTGAAGGCAAGCTACAGGTGCGGGTGCTGTCACCAGATGCCTTGGCGCTGAAGAAGCTGTCGGAGGAATGGGCGAATCCCGAGTTGCCGCCGACGGAGCCGCCCGCAGGCCCCGGTGACCGACTGGGACGCAAGGACCCTTGGCCCCCAGGAGACTTCTCACAGTTGTCCAAGTCAAAGTCCCGGTCCGATAGCTCCACTCCCAACGGCAGCAGTATTGCTCTACTACTGCAGTTCGGCGACAAGCGCATGTTGTTGGCCGCAGACGCGTTCGCCGAAGTGGTGAAGGCTGGGCTCGCGGTCCATCACTCGAAGCAAGAGCCGATCGATCTGCTCAAGGTGTCTCACCATGGCAGCAAGGCCAATACTGACCTGGATCTCCTGACGTCCCTCCGGTGCTCGCGATTCTTGATTAGCACGAGCGGAAAGAAGTACCGGCATCCCGACAACGAGCTGATCGCGCGGCTGATTGCCAAAGGCAAGCACCCAGAGATCTTCTTCAACTACGACGTGCCGCACACCTCGAGATGGCGCCTCAAACCGGAAGGGTGGCCGAGCTTCAAGCCCCTCTATCCGATGGCCGGCGAGCAGTTTGTCGAAGTTTCACTCTGAAGCCCACGGGACCAGTCTCCCCCTTCGATCGTAATCGGGGAACGGCCGCTTCGGCTAGGAACTGACTGACTCTTCGGGTCGACTGGCGTCAGCTGAATGGAAGGCGGCGGTCGGCGCAACCCATCTCCGCCGTTCGCTTTTCTGACGAGCGGACATCGAGCCGAAACAAGAGTCAGGTTGCCAGCAGCATTGGACTGGAGCCGCAAAGTCAACTCTTGTCTGGCTTCGCACATTCAAAGCGGAGGACGTTTCAGTCCAACCCATCGCTGCACGGAGGGCCTCTCCCACTGACGCGCAGCGTAGTCCATTAACCTTGTTGGTACCGGATCGCCATTCAGGATGAGGCGATTCAGCATTAACGCCAAATCTGTGTCGGCGATGCACCAAGCCCCAAAGAGATTTGGCGCATCTCCAGAGAGCAAAGCCTCGGCCGCACGAAACAACTTCTGCACCGCTGCATGGGCCGCAGGGGTAAGCGCCGGTCCGGACACCCCGTAGAACACCACCTCAGTTGAGCGTTCCTGTCGGATGGGCATCAGATCGCTGCGGAGCCAGGCTTGCACCTGGCGTGCCCTCGCGCGAAGATATCTGTCTTGGGGATATACGGGCGTTTCCGGAAAAGCATCGTCAAGGAACTCCGTGATTGCTGACGATTCCGACAAAGCGAAGTCCCCATGCATCAGCGTGGGTACGCGCTGGGTCAACGACTTGGCTGTATAGCTCTCGTCATAGTTTGCACGACTGCCGAGATCCACAGTCGAAAGTTCAAATGGCAATCGCTTTTCGTGAAGAGCCACAAAAGCCGACATGGCGTAGGGGCTAGCAAACTGAGCATCGGCATATAGGCGAAGACTATTTTCCTTCAACGTGATCTCCTTGGCGGGTCCGCTCGTGCGGAGCCTTGATGATATACGGCGAGTGACCGCTTCGCGCTGACAATGTGGAGGGACCGCTTATGGCCGGGATGGGGCGTTTGTTTCGTCATGCTACGATCCTCCGAAACGGACGGGGGGGACTATGGCAACAGAGACCTACGGGGGATACACCATTCGAGGCTTTGCGAAGCCCATGGGGGACGGCTCGTTCGAAGCTTCGGGGGCCGTAGAGAAGGGCACCCAAGTGCTGGAGACCTCCGATCCGATTGGCTTCTACCCGAGCTTCCAGCGGGCAGTCGCGGAAGGCCTCGTCTGGGCGAGGGCGTGGGTTGATGCTCATGTCTGAAACCTGAACTCCACCAGGCTCACTCACGGGTTGGCGATCCATGAGCCGGGGCCGTGGATCTGCTCCCACAGCGATCGGTAACTCCGCGGGCGTCGGTGCTTAGACCGGTGTTCGCGTAGTCTGCCCAGTCACCATCCGCGCTGGGACGGCGCTCGATGCCCTCGGCGATAACATTCGCTTCACTGCAGTCGGGGCGCACCGAGGCCTGCCGGTACGTACCGCGCAATCTCAGGCAACACCCGGGCGAGCAACTGGGCATTGAGCCGCCCGATCTCGGCACGCTGTACGCGCCTTATGATGTCACATCGACACGCTGGTCGAGCACAGACCTGCGCGTATCGGGCACTCGGCTTCGGCGCGATGACGGAGCATCAGCGCCGCTATGTGGTGCGCTGGTTCAAGGGCGATCTCGGGCAAACAGGATCGCAATGGCTTGCTGCGGGATCTCAAACGGTGGCTGTACGAACATCGCATTCTGCTGCAGCGCGATCGCACGCTGCGGCAACCGGTCGCGTTCAGGTGGCCGGGGAAGTCGAAACCACGCTGACCGGCGAGTTGACGCAAACCTTCGCGCACAACGTCATGGTACAGCTCGTCGGAGCCCGTTCGAAAAAACCTGGATTGTCTGCGACGGCTCACCTGTGATACAAGATAGCCGCACGTCTGGCGCAGGCCGGTGGCGTCATCTACAACTAGTCTTCCTTGGAACATTCAGAACATGGCAACAGGTACCGTCAAGTGGTTTAACGATGCGAAGGGTTTTGGTTTCATCACGCCGGACGACGGCGGCGATGACCTGTTCGCGCACTTCTCCGAGGTTCAGGGAAATGGCTTCAAATCACTTCAGGAGGGCCAGAAGGTCAGTTTTGAAGTCAAGCAAGGCCCCAAGGGGAAACAGGCAGCGAACATCAAACCGCTGTAAGTTCTCCGCGCAGCAAACGCGTCCTGCCAGGGCAGCGATCGGGCCGATGCGTGATCGCTGTGGGTCTGGAGTAGGGCGTCGAAAGGGGGCGCGTACTCCTCGCCTTTGCTCAGCGCTCGAGAAAGGGCCTCAACTTGTCAGCACGACTGGGATGCATCAGCTTGCGCATCGCCTTGCTCTCAATCTGACGGATCCGCTCGCGGGTCAGGTCGAACTGCTTGCCGACCTCTTCAAGCGTGTGGTCCGAGATCGTATCGAGCCCGAATCGCATCCGCAGGACCTTGGCCTCGCGCGGCGATAACCCGTCGAGTGCCTCATCGATCGCGGCGCGCATGTTCGCGTGAATCACGGCCTCAGCCGGTGAACTCGCAGAGACATCCTCAATCATGTCGCCGAGCGTCGCGTCGGCGTCGTCGCCCACAGGGGTCTCGAGCGAGACAGGTTGCCTCGCGATCCTGAGGATACTGCGCACTTTTTCCTCGGACATCTCCATGCGCTCGGCGAGGACGGAGGGATGCGCTTCCTGTCCCGTCTGTTGCAGGAATTCGCGCGAAATCCGATTCAGCTTGTTGATCATCTCGATCATGTGGACCGGCACACGAATGGTTCGCGCCTGATCGGCAAGCGCACGCGTGACAGCCTGCCGGACCCACCAAGTGGCGTACGTCGAAAACTTCCAGCCGCGCCGGTATTCGAACTTGTCCACCGCCTTCATCAGGCCGATATTGCCTTCCTGGATTAGATCCAGGAACTGCATGCCGCGGTTCACGTATTTCTTGGCGATTGAAATGACAAGACGAAGATTCGCTTCGATCAGTTCTCGCTTGGCCTGCCGCATTTTCAACTCCGCGGCGCTCATCTGGCGGTTGATCCGCTTGAGCTGCTGGAGCGGCAGCGAGACCCCGGCCTCGATGTCTATGAGTTTCTGCTGGCCGGCCTGAATGGCCGGCAGATGTCGCTCGAGCGCTGCGCCAAACTGCCGCGAAGTCGCCGCCAGATGGCTGGTCCATTCAAGGTCGGTCTCGTGGCCCGGGAACGACTCGACAAACGCCTCGCGTGGCATGCCGCAACGGTCGACGGCGATCTCCAGGATGCTGCGCTCGATTGCACGAACCTCGGTAACCTGTTCGTGCACACTGGCACACAGGCGGTCGATAGTCTTGGCCGTAAAGCGGATCGGAGCCAGTTCACGCTGGATCTCCAAGCGCAATTGCGCAACGGCTGCGGAACGGGCTTTCCCAGTAACGGGTGCATCCGGCAACTGCTCGAACAGTACACGCACGCGCGCGAAAATCGCAAGACTGTCGATCGTGAGTTGTTCGAGGCGGGCTGCGTTCGCTTTCTCCGGATCCGCGGCGTCCGTTTCAGCGTCATCACCATCCGGGTCATCGTCGGAGGCGTCTGCTTCCACTTGAACGTCATCGGACTCTAGCGCCATTTCGCTTTCGTTCACGTCGTCGCTGATGCCATCGACCAGTTCGTCGATACGCAGTTCGCCGGCAACGATGCGGTCCGCATCGGCAAGAATCGTGGACACGACTGACGGACACGCGGCGATCGCCTGAATCATGTCCTGCAGGCCGCCTTCGACGCGTTTTGCGATCTCGATTTCGCCGGCGCGAGTCAGCAGTTCACTGGCGCCCATTTCTCGCATGTACATCCGGACCGGATCAGTAGTGCGGCCGAATTCGGAATCGACGGTCGACAGTGCAGCTTCCGCTTCCTCATCCGCCTGATCGTCGGATGCCGCGGCAGGCGCGGCATCGCTTAACAGGAGCGTCTCCGCGTCCGGCGCCTGCTCGTACACGGCCACCCCCATGTCGCTGAATGTGCTGACGATCGTCTCCATCGCAGCAGTTTGCGTAAAGTTGTCGGGCAGGTGATCGTTGATGTCCGCGTGGGTGAGATAGCCGCGCTCACGGCCAAGCGCGATCAGCGCGCGCATCTGGCGTTGACGCTCCTCGTCCTGGCGCGCCATGGACGCGATGTCCAGCGGTGTTGCGACCGCCTGGATCTTTCCTTTTGGAGAGCGGCGGCCGGTCTTTGACGTGACCGCGATCGTGCGGGATGCTGAATCGTCGCGAACTGGATTTGCCAATACACTCTCCTCGACAGGTTGGCCGACGATCGTCGCGGACATGACGGCTGTTCAAGCCTGTCGGGGTGCGAACGAAATCGTGGAATGACGCACGGACAGTCGAGGTCAGAATGCCTCTCGCGGAATCCGGTGTGCGCAGAATGGGGGAATTTTGAATAATACCGGACGACGTTGTGCGCCGCAATATGCGGTGGGTAGTGTTGCCTCGTCGAGGAAGGTCGAAAGATTCTCCTGTTCTCGCAGTTCACCAGCATGCTCGAGCTCGTTGCCACCGCGCTCGACGAGGCGCATATCCCGTATCGGTGCTCACGGGCGATACCATCACCTGTTTCGCGAAGGGCACGTCCGGAAATCGTCCGGACCGGCACCGTGCACCTTCGGACACAAGCACTCGGCGAGCTCAGCATCCTCCCGCGATTTCAGCGCTAGTCGCAGGCTGCCGAGGCTCAGGCCTCCTCCGGCTGCGATCAAATCGAAGGCATCGACGCTGTCAGAGCAGAAGGCGCCACCTTGAGCACGCAAAAGAGATCTTTGAGCTGCTCCGGTAGAAAGGCCCGTGGCTAGGTACGACTACACTGGCCGTGCTCGTCCCCATGCGGGTCTGTTGGGGCGGGGCAGAGCATCAAGGCGTGACTCGGGGAGCTGAATCTGATCTCGGCTTCACCAAGGCTGCCTGGCGATGCGTTACTCCGACCACACCGCATCGACATCCCTTGTTAGGTGTCCCGCGAGGATGTAATCGCCAAGCCTGGCCGCCTTTGCCTCCAGGCGCTCTAGCTCACCCGTTGGCAGCTTGCTGAGCTCAAATTGGCAGTAAAGATTGCGCTGACGGAAGGTCAACTTCGGGCGAATCAGCCCGCCAACGAGCGCCGCCGGGGAGCTAACGGCAATGCTCTCATGGCCGCGATACTGGACGTGTACACCGAGCTTTTCACCCCGCCTGCCAAGCTCAATCGCATCTTGCCAACCAGACTCGTAGTTCAAATCCACGACCGTTACTCCCTCTGTTTCCAGGAGCTTCAGCGCCTCGCTTTTCGTCCCAGCCAGAGCTGTCGCCATTTTCTCCTCCACTACATACAGGGCGTGTGGCTATTCGCGCTTCTTCAGCCCTGATCCATATTGCATAGCAGCATTGTAAGCGGGGAGCGGCCGTCTTTGTCAGGTCCCGTCATGGGAGCAGGTTGAACCGAGCAATATGCTGGAGGTCCGCGTCTGGGCACGGGAGCCGCGGAACGGGGGAAGCGGGGGAAAGATCATAGGCGCAACACGCAGCCGCCCGCGCCAGCCGCTGCCACGGCAATGTGACACCGAACAATGCACCAGGATCCAGCCACAGGCGCCACACGCCAGGAAGCCACAGCTTATCAACCAGTTCGCGGCTTCGGCCGCGACGGTCGTCTGCTTTTGGGCTAAAGCTGACTGACTACCGAATTCGGCGCACCGCTTCGAGAATGGAATGCCCCTGACTTGTCAGGCGAGGATAGGCATTGCCGCTGGCATGACCATGTTCCATCGTGACCAGCTTGTGAGCCAACAAGGTGTCCAATTGCTCAGGTTCGAGGTCGTCGATCTCCTCCTCGTCGCCGAGCAGCAGTAGCGCGGCGATCTCATGCGGGCTTAGCATATGTCGGCCTCCGTTGTCGTGGTTTGGAAAAACGAACTACTACTACTGCTGCCGCGAGATAGATTCCCCAGTCGACAATGTGGACAGTGGCCGGGGCAATGGTGGATTGGTGCGAGGAGGGCGGGGAAGCGTACACCGAGCGGCCACAATAAACTTCTTTGTCGCCGGCATCAAGCCAAAAGAATGCGGCAACGCAGCAGCATGAAGCAACGCAACCAGGCGATGTTGCGCGCACCTACCATCGGCGGCGTGCCGATCATCTCCGACCCTCTGTTCGGAGCCTATGTGGAAGAGCGGTCAGGCACGCCACTACGGCCTGATCATGGTGACCCCTCGCTCAACTCGAGCGTCGCGCGATTGGCTACCTCGTGATGCCCCCGGCTGAACGCCGGAAGGCGGCGCCGAAATGATCGAGAGTAGCGGTGTCCGCTGCGCAGGCTAGCAGCAGAGGAAGGGGTGGGCAACGACGTGAGAAGCCGGCGCGAATGATGAGTCGTTTCCGCCAATTGCGCCAGAGCGCCGTATTGGCTCAATCGTGATGCCGCTTTTTGGCCGCCGCTAATTGCGCCAGGCTGCCAAAGGCGTCGCGCCCACAAGGACAAGCCAGACCGCTATTAGGTACGCCAGCCCTGCGGTTATACTCCGCTCTCCACAACTAACGGGTAATCAACATGGTCGCAGCAACTAAAAGAACTGTTCTTGCAGAGGCAGTCACGAAGAAAAGGTCTGCCGCGAAGAAGATGACAGTGCCGACGAAAAAGGCTAGCGTGCTCGCCCGTGAGGCTCAGGCAGCGAAGAAGCGCTTGCTGAAGTTGCGCGCCGACACGAAGAAGGCAATTGAAGCGGCAAAGCGCGAAATTGCCCAGGCCGTGGAAGCCGCAAAGGCCGCGGCCCGCTTTGAAAAGCAAGCCGCAAAGGACAAGCTCGCGGCGAAGAAGGCCAAGGCTGCAGGCGCCAAGAAGGCGACGAGCAACAAAGCTGCCGCAACGAAAGAGGCCGCGAAAAAGGCCGCACCCGGTATCAAGGGCAAGGTCGCCGCGAAAGCAGCGCCGAAGGCGGCAGCAGTGAAATCCGTGACGAAGAAACGGGCTTCGGCGAAGAAGGTGGTTCCAGCTGTAGCTTCGCCTGAAGCGTCGGTGTGATCCTTGCATCGGCTGGTAACGCCTATCCGCAACCAGCCGATTGGCGCAAGGTAGGAGCACTGCTGAGGAAAGCTGAGGCCCGACAAACTTTGTGCTGACAGCTTTCCCCCTTCCAATTAGGCCTCTAGCTCATGCCTGGTTCGAGCAGCGGACTCATCCGTTGGTGCCGTGTTCGACTCACGGGAGGCCCACCATTCAACCGCAGATGCGCAGCGGCGACTTCATCGTGAAGCCTTCGTTGTATGCGGATCGCTTGCGCCGAGCTCCATTACATCGCCCAATGGGATTTCACGCCGCCGAGCGTACCTATTTCTGCGAGCTACGGCTTTGGGGCGAATGGCCGCCATTCCTGGGGAGGGCGATATCTTCGTGTCACTTTATTCGCCGCCGACCGCTGTCACAGGCCCATACGAATATTCATTAAAGTGAATGGAATGTTAAGTTCCGTATGAAGGTAGAGAACGAATACCTTGCAGGCCGACTTTAGAATGCGTATAAGTCAAAAGCGACTGAACAATTGGAGGCGAAGATGGCAACGTATCAAGAATTGATGGCGCGGAAGCAAGCGTTGGAAGCCCAGCTCGAAGAGGCGCGTTCAACTGAGGTCGCTGGCGTCATCGAGCAGATTCGCGAGCTGATGACTCGGTATGAGCTGTCGCCGGAAGACGTGGCGCCGCGGCGTCGTCGGGGCCGGCCTGCCGGTACAGCGTCCGCTGCCACCGAGAAAGCGCCGCTGCCGCCGAAGTATATGGATCCCAAAACCGGCAAGACCTGGTCGGGACGTGGCCGGACGCCGGCTTGGCTGGGCAAGCGGCCCGAGCGTTTCCTTATCCAGCAGGAATGAGCTGTTTGCAACGCCAATGTGAGCGGGTCGGGGCAGGCAACTCGTCATGGGAATGGCCACCCCGCGGCGGACCGCGCAACACACGCGGTCAAATCGGGCGATGACCGAAAAAAGACGGCTCTCGACCGGTAGCAGAGAGCCGCAGAACGTCCATGAAGAAATCGGGAAACTTGTGGAGTTTCCCGCGCCCAGTATCGCCCAGTCGCCCCGCACCAGGCAATCGGCCTGCCCACTGTTGCGCACGGGCTCGCTTTACCCAAAAAAGAGCCCGCGTCACCAGGGCGGCGAAGCGGGCGGTAGCAGGACTACCCAGGCATGATATGACGTCGCAAGAAACGCTTAAGTCTGAATTAGTCCGAATTTAACGCGCTTTTTTCAGCAGAAGGCTCCCGCGTCTTACTAGAATGGAGCGGTCATCACTTTTGCACGTGGAAGTGATCAATTGAGCCTCTTTCGATACGTGCCTTATGCGGCCCTCTTGGGGCGACGCATCAGGTTGGTCGCCGAATAATGCCGCGGCTTGGCTTTATGGACGGTCGAGCCTCCGGAATGCGTTGAAGTGTCGCAGCGCCTTCTGGAAGTGGCCCAGTTCCTGATGCAAACGCGCTGCGTTGTAGTGGGCATCGGCGTCGTCCGGTGCAAGTTCGATGCATCGCTCGTACGCTGCCAGAGCTGACTGCGGGGCGCCGACATCCTCGCGTGCAACCCCCAGGTTGAAATGCAATTGCGGCGCGTTCGGAAGGACGGACAACGCCCCCTCATAGAGCATGATGGCTTCGTCGAATCGTTGTTGGTCTGCCAGCATGCACCCAAGGTTCAGGTAGGCGTTCAGCATTCCTGGCGAGATCTCTAAGGCGCGTCGGTAGGCCGCTTCAGCCGCATTGGCGTCGACAGGTTCAAGTGCATAGGCTTGCGCAAAGGATTCCTCGGCGGTCGGTTCGTTGGCACGCATTCGCGTTAAATCAACGACTCGCACATCGGCTTCATCCGGCCCGAACTCGATCAGCCGTTGGCCGCTCTCAACCAGCCACGCGCCGTGCCGGTCCCATGCCGATACGTTGCCGCTGCTTGCGGAGATTCGCAGGGCCGATAGGTGTCGGTTCGGTGTGAGCCGTTCGAGACGACGCAGCGCCCGCAGAATCCGTGCAGGCGCAACGCTCGACCTGTGCAGGGATTCGGCGGTACGAATCAGAACCACGTCCCGAAAGGAGAAGACGTACTGGCCGCGTGGGCCTCGTGCAGGCGTGACCAGCCCGGCGGCTACCAGGCTGGAGATCAGCCGGCGCGAAGCGCCCAGGCGCGTCTCCAGCTCGCGCCTGGTCAACCCTTCGCCGTGGCTCATGCCGACTTCTTAGTGGTGCGTCGGATCGGTGTCGGCTCGGAAGGCGCTGTGCCCCGCTTACCGGCTCTGCGAGTTGATGGCTCGGCGGCTTTGGCTTTTGTCGCGGGCAGCCCTTTCTTGGACAGACTCGCGCGAAGTGCATCCATCAGATCGATGACCTGCCCGCCGGCGGTGACTTCAACTGGTTCGGGCGATACGATCTGCTTGCCGGCGATCTTTGCGTCGATGGCGGCGAGAATCCTGACTTTCTCCTCGTCCTTGTACTGGGCCGGATCGTATTGGTCTTCCGAGGCTTGCTCGATCAGCTGGATCGCCAGCTTTAGCTCCGCATCTGAGACTGCCACTTCCTCGATATGCAGTTCGGCGATGTTGCGCACTTCATCCGCGAACAACAGTTGCTGGAACACCAGGCCGCCCTCGACCGGTCGGATCTGCACGATATGCGATTTGCCTTTCGAGGCCCACTTCGCAATGGCACAGCGACCGGTCTTCGACATGGCTTCGCGTAAAAGGCTGTAAGGCTTACCGCCGCGCTTATCTGGAGCGATGAAGTACGCCTTGTCGAAATACAGCGGATCCACGCTGCGCTCGGGAATGAACGCAACGATATCGACCATGTGGCTGGCACTCTCTTCCAAGGCTTTGAGTTCATCGGGGGAGAACGTCACGAAGCGGTCTTTCTCAAACTCGTAGCCCTTCACCATGTCTGCACGGTCGACAACCTTTTGGGTCTGCTCGGAAACGTACTGTTGTTTCAGCCGTGCGCCTTCTTTGCTCAGTAAGTTGAAGCGCACAGCAGAGCTTGTCTCGGTGGCGGTGTAGAGTTTGACGGGGATGGACACCAGGCCGAAAGACAGCGACAAAGAGGCGAGGGATCGTGCAGGCATTGGATACTCCACAGCGCAGATGCGCCAGCATTTAGCTTAATCGTTCGATGGCTGCGGTCAAATTTTGGGGTGCCTCCCAGTAAGACTGCCAGGGATCCGCCACTTGGAAACTGAGGTATTCGCGGGCATCGCGGATAGTCCACTGTGCGCCACTTTTCAGCTTGGTAAGCTGCTCCCAGAACACCGGCATGGAGACACCGAGTCCTGGCCGCGCTCGCGCCGAGAACGCGGCTGCGGTGGTCTGGGAGAAGCCATTGCGCAGATAATCCACAAAAATCCGCCCCTTGCGGTTAGCCGCCCCAGAGCGGGCGGTGAAGCGCTGGGGCAGAGTGGCCGCCAAGTGTTTGACGGCGGCACGCGAAAACGCCTTCACTTCGTCGTAGGAACGCTGCGGCGCCAATGGCACGACGACGTGCAGCCCCTTGCCGCCGCTCGTTTTCAACCAGGACTGCAGCCCCAGCTCATCCAGCAGCGTGTGCACCAGCATGGCGGCCTCGATCATCGTCTCCCATGCAATCCCTTCGCCAGGATCGAGGTCGAAAATGACTCGATCCGGACGATCTATGTGGTGGGCCGTCGAATTCCACGTATGAAACTCAAGCACATTCATCTGGGCAGCGGCGACGATTGCGTCTGCCGAATCAGCAGTGAGTAATGCGGCATGGCCGGGCCAAAGGGACGGGAGCTGCTCGGTGAGGCCAGGCATCGCCGTTTCCGCGTGCTTCTGAAAGAAGGTCGGGGCATCGATGCCCTCCGGCGCGCGCACCAAGGATAGCGGCCGATCCTTGAGGTGGGGCAGCATCCGCTCCGCCACGCTCGCGTAGTAGCGAACCAGCTCGACCTTCGTGATGCCTGTGGATTTGTCGATGACACGGTCCGGATTGGAGACCTTGATAGCGCTGACGCCGTGCGGCGTCACG